>NZ_JBSFIA010000026.1:0-134493 GCF_053597355.1 Streptomyces sp. NPDC001443 | reverse complement strand
GAGGACTTCTTCGGCCTGACCACCGACGGCCGCAGGATCGACGACCTGTTCACGGTCCACTCCCAGGGCGTCGACACCGTACCGGTGGCCGCGGCCGCGAACGCGTTCCTCGCCGGACTCACCGGAGCCCAGAAGACCGCGACGCAGTTCACCGTCCATTCCACCGAGTGGCGGCAATGGAGCAATCTCGACCCGGGCGAGTTCAAGCGCCAGGGCGTCTCTCTGGCCGATCTGACGGACGCGCAGAACAACCTGGGGACGGCCCTGCTGCAGACGGCTCTGAGCGCCAGAGGCCTGGAGACCACGGAGAAGATCCGCCTCCTCAACAAGGCGGCCGGGAAGATGCTCGGCAAGGACGCGGTCTTCAACGACGAGCTCTTCTACTGGACCGTGATGGGCACCCCGTCGGCAACCGAGCCCTGGGGCTTCCAGTTCGACGGTCACCACCTGGTCGTCAACTACTTCGTGCTCGGCGACCAGGTTGTGATGAGCCCCTGTTTCTGGGGTTCTGAGCCGACCATCATGGAGATCGACGGCGAGACCGTCTCGGTCTGCCAGGAGGAGGTGACGGCGAGCCTGGCGTTCGTCCAGTCGCTCACCGAGGCGCAGCGGCAGGTCGCGATCGTCTCGGCCACCAAGGCGGACGAGGACATGAAAGCGGGCGCTTTCGCCGACAACGCCGTGCTGGCCTACGCCGGCATCCGCGCCGACGCCCTGAACCCCGGCCAGAAGCGGAAACTCCTCGCGGTCGCCGAAGCGTTCGTGGGACGTGCGAAGGCCGACGCGGCCGAGGTCCGCATGGCCGAGATCCGCAGACATCTGGACGACACCTACGCCGCCTGGATCGGCGGGACACAGGACGACGCCCCCTTCTACCTCCGCATCCACAGCCCGGTCGTCTGGATCGAGGTCGACTGTCAGGCGGCAGGACCGCTCGGAGGTGCGTACGGCAAGACACGGGCCGACGGTCCGACCCAGCTGCACGTTCACTCCGTCATCCGCACTCCCAACGGCAATGACTACGGCAGGGAACTGCTGCGGCAGCACTACCTGACGTCACCGCACCACCGGTGACCGTGCGGTGACCCGACTGCGGGCCGGACGCGCCGACGCCGATTGGACGGACAGCCCGCAGCAGCCGCTGACCTCGACAGGCGAGCAATGAGTGCCTCGATGCGAGAGGCGTCACCTCGCGGGTGGGCTGATCGCCCGGAGGCAGCGGCTCGCCACCGTCGGCCACCGAGCCGCCGGCTGCTTGCATCTGGACCATTCGGACGGCTGCGCGGTCGTGGAGATTATCGAAGGCCAGACCGGGGGGTAGAGTCCTCGGCCCGCCCGAACGGCAGCGTTGCCGCCGGCGTCGTGGGATTCGCGGGCGGAGGCAAGTAAGGTGCTCTGAGTCGGGCGCTGGGTGATCGCACCGGGCCTATGGGATCAGCGATCTGTCTCCGGAGTTCCCAGGAATCGCACTTGGCCCCGTACGGCGCCGGTCACCGAGGCGTCTTCGTTAAAGCGTCGAACCCAACCTCTCGCCCAGACGCAGGGATTGCCTGGGCTTCCGCTCAGCGGGCGCGAGGCGTGAGAAGCGGGTACTGATCCGCCTACGGTGCCGGAGGGAGTCCGGCGAGGGGATCTCCCTTGTGCGTAACCCACACGGGAGGAACACATCATGCAGTCCTACTCGGAGACTGTCGCCCGGCTCGTGGCGCGACAGGAGATCGTCGACGTTCTGCACAGGTACTGCCGCGGCCTCGACCGTATGGATCGTAAGCTCGCCGACACCGTCTGGCACCCGAACGGCACCGCCGACTACGGCCCCGACTACCGGGGGCCCGGATCCAGTTTTCTCGACTTTGTCTGGACGTACCACGCCCAGCTCGACCGACATTCACACCTGGTTTCCAACACGACCGTCGAGTTCGGCGACGGCCTGGAGACCGCGGCCAGCGAAACCTATGTGTCGGTCTGGCTGCGCACTCGCCCCGTCGACGGCCAAGTGACGGAGCTGTTCCACCGCGGCCGGTACGTCGACCAATGGTCGTGTCGCGATGGCGTGTGGGCCATCGACCACCGTGCCTACATCGGCGACCTCTACCGAGAGGAGACGCACCCTGCCGCGACCGGGGTGGACTTCCACTCCGAGCGAGACGCCACCGATCTCTCCTACGGTGTGTTCCGCTGAGCCTGGATACTGCGTCGCGACGAGAACGGCACGACGACCAGTGAGGGAGCGGACAGGGAGGGTGAGGCGCTGACTCGTGCCCTCTGCCTGGCCCGGCACGCGGCGCGGCCCAGGACGCCTCACTCGGACGCGAGCCCGGCGACCCGACCACGCCCCATTCGTCAGGCCGGAGCTCCCGACGTACTGCGCGTCAGGGTCGCGCCTGCGTCGACCTTCATCTGGAGTCCTGTCACGTAGCGCGACTCCTCCGAAGCGAGGAAGAGCACCGCATTGCTGACGTCCATCGGATCGATGTACGGGATCGGCATGGGCTGCATGGTGCGGAACGCGGGCTCGACGTCCTCGCGGCCGGCATTCTCCAAGTCGGGCCGGAAGATGCGGTACATGGGCCGACTGTGCAGCATGCCGGTGTCGCAGTTGGTCGGATGGACCGCGTTGACCCGGATACCGCGAGGAGCCAGCTGGACGGCCAGGTCATGGACGAACCGGGCCACCCCACGTTTGGCGTGGGAGTATCCGGCGCCGCCCGGTCCGCCCTCCGGGTTGTCGGTGGTTCCCTCCATCAGTCCGGCGGCTGATCCGGTGCAGATCACGGAGGCACCGGAACCCAGGTGGGGGTAGGTCGCCTCCACTGTGTTGATGACCCCGACCAGATCCACCGCCACCGCGTCGAGGAAGCCCTCCGGGGGGACGTCCGCGCCCAGCGGGGCTATGCCGGCATTCGCCACGACGACGTCCAGGCGGCCGAGTTCGACTACTCCGGCCTGTACGGCGGAGAACAGTTCGGAGCGCTCACGCACGTCCACGCGACGAGTGACGACCCGTCGGCCGAGCTTCTCGACCAGGTGGGCCGTCTCCAACAGGTCCGTCTCCCGGGACAACGGATAGCCGTTGGAACCGATGTCCTCACACAGGTCGACCGCGATGATGTCGGCGCCCTCCTGGGCCAGGCGAAGCGCGTGACTGCGCCCTTGCCCGCGCCCGGCACCGGTGATGAATGCGACCTTGCCGTCGACACGCCCACTCATGCTGGTTCTCCCTCGCTCGTGTCGCTCCGACGGCCCAAGGAGCCGTGGAACCTCGTCCCGCCCGACGAACATAGCGCATAATCAGTAAACTATATATACTCTTATGCGGCCCACTTCTGTGAGGCGCAAGGAACGACGAGGCATCGGAACCCGCGACAGATGGAGGCGAGTGTGAGCACGCAGACAGTGACAGACAGCGACCCCAGAATCAGCAAAGCCCTTCAACACGCCTTGGACGCAGGCGAGAAGGGCGTGCAAGTCGCGGCCTATCTGCACGGTGAGTTGATAGTCGACGCCTGGGCCGGCGAGACCGGAGCCGGGCGGCCCGTCGACTCCGGCACCCTCTTCGCGGTCTTCTCGGTGACCAAGGCCGTCGTGGCTTCCCTCACCCACCTGTATGCGCAGCGCGGACTTCTCGATCTCGACCGGCCGCTGGCCGAGGTCTGGCCCGAGTACGCGGCGCACGGCAAGGAGCACATCACCTTCGACCACGTGCTCAGCCACCGGTCGGGCGCACCCACCATCGGGGCGGGCACCACCCTCGACGAACTGTGCGACTGGGGCACGATGGCCGAGCGGGTGGCCTGCCAACGCCCGGTCGCCGAACCCGGCACCTGCAACGCCTACAGCCCCTTCGCCTTCGGTTGGGTACTCGGCGAGGCCGTACGGCGTGTCGACCCGCTGCGGCGCTCGTTCCACGACATCGTCCGCCAAGAACTGCTGCTTCCCCTCGGAATGGACGACTTCTTCGTGGGTCTGCCCGATTCCGAGCGGCACCGGGTTGCCGTGCTCACCGGAGACAGTGCGCCCCTCGCGAACTCCGACCGACTGCTCGAGGAGGCATCGCCGGCGCATCTGCCCTTCGGGCCTTCGATGTTCAACCTGCCGCAGGTGCAGCGAGCGGGGCTGCCCTCGACAGGCGGCATGGCCACCGCCCGTGCGACGGCGCGGCTCTTTGCCGCGTACGCCGACTCCTTGCGAGGCCTGGGGACGCCGTTCTTCACGAGCGACACTCTGCGCCGATGCCTCACACCCCGGCCGTCGGACATCGACCGCACCTACGGCTTCCCCATGCCCGTCGGGCACGGCGGGCTGTGGCACTTCGCCCCCGGGGTGAGCGACGTGAGCCCCGGGGGCTCCCTGACAGAAGGGGTGCTCTCCCACACCGGTGCGGGCGGAACGGTCGCCTGGGCCGAACCGGAGCTCGGCCTGTCCGTGGCCATCCTGCACAACCGGATGTTCTTCGGCCCTCAGCCTGTATCACCGTTCGGAGCCATCGGGGACGCCGTGCACGCGGTGGCTGCCGAACGGATGTGAGTGACGCGGGGGTCAGCGTGCCCTCCGGGCTTGCGCTCCGCGGACTGCTCGACCCGGCGAAGGCTGTCTGCGAACGGGCGGGCCGCGTGCGCGGGAAGAACCCGCCACGCAACAACCGCCCTCTGTGTACGTCCTGTTCCCGCGCCCAGGGTCAGCGGTGGACCCTGGGCGCGGGAATGGGCACGTCGGGCTTCGTGGTCACAGCGGCCATTCGAGATACAGCGACTTGATGCCGTACATGTTGCCCGTCTGCTGGAGATCCTGGTCGTCGGCGATGCGGTACTCCGGGATGCGCTTGTGCCATTCCTCGACGGCCACGTTGAGTTCGAGTCGCGCGAGGTGAGAACCGAGGCAGCGGTGCACACCGGAACCGAAAGCGATGTGGTTGCTCACCGTCCGGTCCAGGTCGACCTGCAGAGGGTCTTCGTAGCGGCCCGGGTCGCGGTTGCAGATCGCCAGGGGAAGCATCACCATCTCCCCCGCCTGGACGGGGCAACCGCCGATCCTGACGTCCCTGGTCGCCTTGCGGGCGGGGACGACGAACGAGTACACGCGCAGGATCTCCTCGACGCCGGTAGGGACGAGTGACGGGTCGTCGACGATCGCCCTGCGCTGCTCAGGATGGCTGGCGAAGTGGTAGAGGGCCCACCCGATCGAGATCGGCACCGTGTCCATGCCAGCCTGGAACATCAACACGCAGAACGCGAGCATGTCCTGGTCGCTGATGCGATCGCCGTCGATCTCCCAGTTCATCGCGCGAGTGAGGAGATCGTCTCGTGGGCTGTGACGCCTCAAGGCGATCTGGTCCTCGAAATAGGTGGACACCGCCTGTATCGCCGTAAGCTGCCTGGTGCGATCGGGGTCCTGCTCGAAGGAGAGATGCAGGATGTCGTGCACCCAGGCAAGGAAGGTGTCCAGATCCTCTTCCGGCAGACCCATCAGCCGCATGAAGATCGTCGTCGGGAAGCGCCTGGCGAACGCGCCCAGCGCCTCGGTGCCGCCGCTGCTTTTCAGGCCGTCGATGAGTTCCGTCGCGGCCGCGCGAATCTCCGGCTCCCGTGCGGCGATTGCCTTGGGCGAGAACTCCGCGCCCAGCAGCCGCCGCCATTCGGTGTGAAGCGGAGGATCGAGCATCTCGGGGATCCACAGAAACTTGGGCTCGGGGTCGAGAGCGGTCACTGAGGTGTTGGAGAACGTCTGCCAGTCCTGCAGGGCTTTCTGCACCTCAGGGCCATCGGTGACGACCCAATAGCCGCGCGCGGCACTGCTCCGGAATCCGGAGTGGGCGCCGGCCAGCTCGTCCCACCGCCGTTGATGGCTCAGGAGCGGGCCGCCGGCTGTGTTGTCGAAGAAGTAGGCGGGCACACCCCTGTACGTGTCATGGGGTTCGGGCGTAACGCTCATCATGGATCCTCTCCGGGAAAGGTGTTGCAGGCTGGGCCACGTTCCGTCCGCGTCGCTACGACGGCGCATGCCCCTACTCGATGGTGATGGCGTGCTCGGGGCAGGCCCGCGCGCCCTCGCGGGCCTGCTGCTCGAGGTCGGCCGGTACGCCCGCCTCGACAGGCAGGGCGTATCCGTTGTCATCGAGTCGGTACAAGTCCGGAGCGGTCGCGGCACAGCGCGCGTGTCCGGAACACAGGCGTGTGTTGACGGTGATCTTCATCAATGCAGTCCGTTCGTCTGTGGTGGCCGTGTCCGGGCGCGGCCGACTTGCGGAACGGCAGCGGACCGCCGGGTATGCACCACCAGCCGGCTTGCTGCACCGCACCCGCGCCCCATGGCCACTCCGTCCGACGCCGGTCCCGTCCGCACCCTTCGATGGCTGCACCGTGCCACCGAGTGCGGCGGCGCGGGCCGAGCACGTCCGTTCAGCGGGACACAGATCCGGGCCCGGCCGGTCCGGTGGTACGGCGCCTCGTAGTACGGCACAGGACCTGAGGGCGGCCCAGGAACGGGGGCGGGAGATCGGCCTCGGCAACCCGGCCGCCGATACGGTGTGGCAACTTGGATGTCCGCGGTCCTCGATGGCGCTGCGACGACCGCACCGGCCGGGGCGACGCGACGGGTGTGGAGGCGGCCGTCGTTCGACTCCGAGAAGGAATGGGCCGACTCCGGCGGAGCGTGCGACGCCCGTGGGGCATCGCACGCGAGTGACCGCTGAGCCTGCTGTCCGTCAGGCAGCCGCCGGGGTGAATCGCAGTGTGGCGCTGACGCTTACCGGCCCGCGGACCATTCCCATCTGGTTCCAAGTCAAGCCGAAGTCGGCTCGGTCCAGGCTGAATTGCGTGGTCAGGGTCACCCCTGCGGACTCGGTGCGGCTCACGGTGGCAGTAAGGGGAAGTGGGCGGGTCCGGTCCCGGACGGTGAGCTTGCCCTGGACGGCCAAGCGGTCGCCGGCGCCGATGCGGGCGTCGGTGGCCTCGAAGGTGAGCGTGGGAAAGGCCTCGACTGCGAAGAAGTCGGCGGAGCGCAGGTGAGCGTCACGCTTGGCGTGCCCGGTGTCCAGCGAGCCGGCGTCGAGCACGACACTGCCGGTGGCCGAGCCGTCGGAGTTGACCTCGCCGGTCCCGCTGACCGACGCGAAGGTCCCACCGACGTTGACGAGACCCCACATCGTGCGCTGGTGAATGGTCACGGTGGAGCCGGACGGGTCCAGCACGAAGTGGCCGGGGCTGACAGTGGCGGACATGGTGATCTCCAGACATGAAGACAGTCGAGACAGGACATGGCGCGGTGCAGTCATCCAAATTTGGATGACTGCACGCTAGCAAGTACTTCAGATTTGGACCATTGTTACTGTGGTGCCATGGTCGAACCATCCGCCTCCGCCGGTCCGTCCGCTGCCGAGGCGGGTGCGGGTGAGCTGCTGCCGACGGAACTCCGCACCTGGATGCAGGTGTTGGGGGTGGCGGGATCCGTGGAACAGCAGCTGCGTAAGCACGTCAAGGAAGCGTTGGGCGTCACCCATGACGAATTCCTGGTGCTCTGCCTGTTGGCCGACCAGCCGGAGAACGCCCTGAGGATGAGCAGGGTCGCGGAATTGTTGGGGCGCCCCAAGACCCGTCTGACCTATCAGGTGGCCTGTCTGCAGCACGCGGGACTCGTCGCCCGGGAGTCCGTCAGTGACGATCGCCGTGGTGTGGCCCTCGTCCTCACCGGCAAGGCGCGGCGCCTGCTTGCGGAGAAATCTCCAGCTCTGGCAAGTGCTGTGGCCGAGGCAGTTGCCCGCGTCATCGGGCCCGCCCAGAGCGAGGCGCTGACCCGCCTGCTGGTACAGGCAGTGCCTCCTGGTGAGCTGAACGCCTGAAGTCGCCTCGATGGGGCGGCTCAGTCTTCCGCGGGTGAAGCCTTCCACTCGGCCTCGGGGTCCAGCGGGAGCCCGGGGTGAGCGCTCTTGAACGATCGGGCCTCCTCCTCCACCTCTCGCAACGTGCTTTCGTCGGCGCCGAGGCCCCGGAACAGGGTCTCGCAGTACTCACCGGACAGAAACGCGGGATCCCACGGGCCGTCGGTGCGCACCCATTGGTACGTGTGGTGGTGCAGGTTGAGGAACTGCAGCGTCGCCAGCCGGGACTGGACCGGTTGGAGCGAGCCCTGCTCCGACGCCTCGCTGAGCAGGTCCGAGACCAATCGCTCGAACTCTGCGCGTTGTTCGAGCAGCATCTCCAACTGCAGGCCGCTGAGGCTGCGGTAATCGTGCTCGTACACCCAGATGTGGTCGAGCCGGTGGAAGATGATCGTCAGCAGGGACTCCGACAGCAGCCGCAATCTCAACAGTGCCGGTGTGTCCAGCTCCGAGATCTCACGCGCCCGCCCCATCAGCGGCACCATCACCCGGGACTGGATCTCGACCAACAGGCTTTCCTTGGAGCCGATGTAGTAATACAGAGCGCCTTTGGCGAGCCCTGCGGCACGGCCCACGTCGTTGACCGAAGTGGCGGCGTACCCCTGCCGGGCGAAGAGTTGGGCGGCGATGTCGATGATCTTCTGGCGCCTGACCTCGTAGTCGGGACCATGGCCCGGCGGCCGTGGCATCGCATCCGTTCCCTTCGTCTGGCAGTCCGCCGGCGGGGTGCCGCCCTCCGCGTCCGCCGTCTCGACGGAGCGTCGGGTACCGGTGGAGTGTAGCGAGGCGCAACATCATTGCCGCAGCGGCGGGGCGAGCCCGCGTTGCTGCTGTGCAGCAACCGGTGCCGGCAGCATTGTCGCCGCCGCGCCCTTCCGTTACTGTGCGTTTGATTCATCGACCGATCGGTATAACTCCGATGAGCAGCGGCGACAGGGCGGTCGTCGGGCATGAGGAGGGTTCTTGAGCGCGCTGACGAACGCCTCGGAAAAGCGATTCATGGACAGAGCCGAACAGCCTGGCGCGGCGGCGACGCGCGAGGCCGACGTACTGGTGATCGGAGCGGGCGCCACAGGACTGGGCCAGCTGCAACGCGCGAGAGAGAAGGGCTTCTCCGCGGTGCTCCTGGAGGCCGGCCTCGGAGTGGGGGGTGTCTGGTACTGGAACCGCCTCGACGCTGAGCGGCTCGACACGTCGAAGGGTGTCTTCCGCCACCTGCGTGCTAGGCCTGGTCTGCCGTTGTCACGGCCACCGGCAGGGTGGCCGACGATCGAGGGCAGGCTCAACGACGTGGTGGACCGGCTGGGGCTGCGCCGCGACATCCGCCTCGGTGTCAGAGTGGCGTCAGCGCGGTACGAGGAGGAGACCACCTGCTGGGTGGTGACGACCACGCAGGGTGCCGTGTACCGCGCGCGTTTCCTGGTCGCGGCGACCGGAGTCGTTCCCGTCCCCGCGGAGTTGAGTCTGGAGCTGGACACGCGCGAGGACGCGGCTGCCGGGACACTCGTCGGCGCCGGCGTTCGCGCCTCGGTTGCCACCCTCGGCCGACAGGATCACGAGAGTGCGAGCCACCTGGGCCGGGCCGTCGCCTACGAGGACGATCGAGACATCGCCGGATGCGCGGAACTGCTGCACAGTCGCGGTGAAGGGCCCTCGGGCGATGGCGGTGGACCCCTGCGCCGGCTCGCGCTTCGGGGGCGGGACGGACTCAAACTGAACGGAGCGTGGGCGGCGGGGGCGCGCAGCTATCTCGGGCTCATGACGGCGGGCTTCCCGAACCTCTTCTTCCCCGGCGGACCGCACGGTGTCTTCGACACGCGCCCTGGCCACGCCGACGACCAGGTAGCTCTGATCACGGGCGCCCTCGTTCACGCGCGCCGTCGAGGAAACTCCGTCGTGGAGGTGGCGCTGGACGCTGAGGACGCGTGGACTCGGATCGTGGCTGACGGCGAGTTGTCCGGTGAACCGGAGCGCACGAGACGAGCCCTGCTCGGCATGTTCGCCGCGGCCGCGGACGACGAGTACGCGTCCTTCGTGATGTCCGGACGCGGTTGACACGTGCCGTTGGGCGGCGAGCGAATCTCCGGGGTTCCAGTCCCGGGGTGCGTGGACGCGGGTGCCTGCCCTGACGGCACGGCGGAACGGTTGGCAGAGCCATCGCATTCCCGCCACGGAGGAAGGGACCCGGCTCGGACGGGTCCCTTCCTCCGCGGCGGCCCCCGCGTGCCCGACGGTGTCGAGCACGACCATGCGTCGGCGCGCAGGGATGCATCCAAGACCGCATCAGACGGACAGGGAGCCTGCTGCGCCGACCCCCTGGACTCGCCATGAGCCCAGGCCGGCCGTCCGGGTGAGCCGACGTACAGGCGCGGCAAGGAGTGCTACGCCACGGCCGCACTGTTCGGCTTCCTGGCACGGGACTCCGAAAGGCGTGAGGCCGCCCTCAAGACCCTCCGGGTACTCAGCCAGGTGCCTGATCCGACGCAGTCCGATTCGCCAACGGCATCGTCGTCAGGTCCCGCTTCAAACGACGAAGCGTCTTCGTCCGAGCCGTCCTGAGGACAGGGCCTGGGCCCCTGGCTTCTGCACCCACGCCTCGTTTTGACGATCCTGCTCAGCCTGGTGGAGCTGTTGACGGACAAGGTCGTCCACCGGCCGACGCAATGCCGTCGAGCGCTGCTTCAACCGGCTCAAGGGCTTCCACGGCATCGCCACCAGATACGACAAGACCGCCGCCTCGTAAAGATGGCGACGGCCAGTTTCGCGCCGTTTCTGCTCTGGGCAAGACCCGTTTGCCGGGCCCCGGCAGTGGGGGCCCGGCCCTGACGATAGACGGGCAGACGGACGCGACGGGGAGAGCGCCAGTGCATCTCCCCGCCGCATCCTGATCAGGTGTGGCGTCAGTCCGTCAGCGACAGTGCCCTACCGGGGCAGATGCCCACGGCCTCCCTGGCGCGCGCGATCTCGCCGGCGTTCTGGGGATGGGGGCGCAGCACCTGCACGGTGCCGTCGCTGTCGTTCTGGTCGAACGCCTCTGGGTCGGCGAGGACGCACTGCCCCGCTCCGACGCACCGCTCGGTGTTGGCAACGATCTGCATGGTCACCACGCCACCTTCATCTCGAAGACGCCATAGTTGGGTCCCTGTTCCTTGAACGAGATCTCGTTGAAGGGGCCGGCGAGCCGCAGGGTCGGCACTCGGCGAATCAGCGTGGCCAGCACGATCTCGAGTTCGAGGCGGGCGAGGTTCTGCCCGAGGCACTGGTGCGGTCCGAAGCCGAAGGCCAGGTGGTTGCGGGCCATCCGGGTGAAGTCGAGCTCGTCCGGCTCGGGGAACACCGTGGCGTCCCGGTTGGCCGTGTTCGTCAGGCCGAGGACGCCCTGTCCGGCGCGAATGGTGACTCCGCCGATCTCCACGTCCTCGGTCGCCAGACGAGCGGCGCCGACCTCGGCGATGGTGAAGTAGCGCAGCAGTTCCTCCACGGCGCCCACGGTGATGTCCGGGTCGTCACGCAGCGCGGCCAGGTGCTCCCGCTCGTCGAGCAGGGTCGCCACGGACAGGGAGATCATGTTGGCGGTGGTCTCGTGCCCGGCGATGAGCAGCAGGAAGCCCATCGACTTCACGTCGGCCGGGTCGGCCCCCGCGGCCAGCTGGCGTCCCAGGAGGTCGTCCGTGGGGGAGGCGATCTTCTTGTCGACGAGATCGGAGATGTAGGCCTTGAGCCTGCCGACCGCCGCGCCCTTCTCCTCCTGGGTCGTGTCGGCGCGGGAGAAGTCCGCGCTGTTCTCCTGGAAGAAGTCGTGGTCGGCGTAGGGCACGCCGAGAAGTTCCGAGATGACCTTCGACGGCACCGGGAGGGAGAGCGCCTCGACGAGGTCGGTCTCGGCCGGCCCGGCGAGCATGGCGTCGATGGCCTCGTCCACGATTTCCTGGATGCGAGGGCGCCAGGCCGCAAGGCGCTGGACGGTGAACTCCCCGACCACCGAACGCCGCAGCTTGGTGTGGTTCGGCGGGTCCATCTCGATCAGGCCGGGACGGTGGTCGGCGCCCATGTACGGTGTGTGGCTGGGATGGCGCGGATCGCTCCGGTCCGAACTGAAGCGGGCGTCGCCGAGCATGGCCCGGACGTCCTCGTGCCGGGTCAGGACCCACAGCTGCCGGCCGTCGGGCAGCTCCACCCAGCTGGTCGGCGCTTCCCGCTGAAGCGCGACGTGGCTTTTCGGCGGGTTGTACGGGTCTTTGCGTTCGAGCGAGATCGTGGGCGTCGTTGCCATCGTGTACTCCTGCATAGGGATCGCGCGGGCGACGGTCGTCTTCCGTCTGGGGCGAGCGGGGGGCTCGGCGGGGCCTCTCCCGCTGCCGCGTGGCTCTGGTGCTCGTCGCATCGCGGGGCGCGTCAGGGGGAGGCGGATCCGGGGGGGTTCGGCCCCGAACTGGTGTCGGCGGCCCGTTTTCTGGTCGGGTCAGTCCTTCGCGCGCGGCAGCGCGGCCACGTAGGGGACGTCCCGGTCGATCTTTCCGAGCTTCCGGGCGCCCTTGGGGGCGTCCATGTCCTCGAAGAACTCCGCGTTGATGTCGATGAACTGCACGTCGGAGCCCATGAGGTCCCCGTCGTAGCGGATCGCAGACGTCGGGCAGACCTCCTCACAGGCACCGCAGTCGATGCATTGGTCGGGATTGATGTACATCATCCGGCCGCCCTCGTAGATGCAGTCGGCCGGGCAGACCTGTGTGCATGCCTTGTCCTGTATGTCCACGCATGCCTGCGTTACGACGAAGGTCACTTCTTCTCCCTGGGGTGCGGGGCGCGGTGAAAGGCGAGCCCGAGGAAGGCGGATGGGTTACTTACCTGGGTGAGTCGCGCAAGGTGTTCTATTAATCAGAACGCGCGATCTATTCAACGAATGTCAGTGTTGTGTCCCTTGGAAGGCGTGTCAAGCGGTTGGGCAGGGGGGATATGGAAGTTCGGCCACATCGAAGCTCTTGGTGACGGACATGGGCGCGGAACAGCCGTTCCGTTCCTGGCGCCCCATGAACTTCGGGGAGACTTCTCCCTCTACGGGCTTCGACCAGGCCGTCGCGCAGCGCGTATGTTGAGGTCTGCGGCGGCGGGGCGGCCGTCGGGGGACGGAAGGAGCACAGGTGGAAGGGCCTGGGGCCGGACTGCTCGGGCAGGGTCGCAACAGGGCGGGTAGACCGCGGGCGACCTCGCGGCCCGAGCTGGAACGCATCGGCTTCGAGTTGTTCGCCGAGCGAGGATTCGACGCTGTCACGGTCGACGACATCGCCGCCGTGGCCGGCATCGGCCGGCGGACGTTCTTCCGGTACTTCGCCTCCAAGAACGACCTGGTGTGGGGAGACTTCGAAGGTCACCTGGCCTGGCTGCGGAAGCTTCTCGCTAACGTCCCCGAGGACGTGCCGGTGATGCGGGGCCTACGGGGGGCCATCGTCGAGTTCAACCGCTTCGATCCGGAGACGGTGCCGTGGCACCGCCGCCGGATGGAGCTGATTCTGCACGTGCCGGCTCTGCAGGCCGACTCGACGCTGCGGTACAGCGCATGGCGAGACATCGTCACCGAGTTCGCCGCGGCCCGCACCGGTCTGGACCCGAGGGACTTTGGGCCGGTGCTGACCGGGCACGTCGCCCTGGCCGCGAGCGTGGCGGCCTACGAGCGATGGCTCTGGGACGAGGACGCGGACCTCACGGAACTGCTGGACGAGGCCTTCGGCCGGCTCGCCGACGGGCTCTGAATGCGCGGCAGCAGCGCGGCGGCCGAACGGCCGCGCACCGCCGACCACCAGACCCCGGCCCCGTAGGCGATGTCGTCCAGCCTGCGCGCCAGGGTGTAACGGACGGGATCGAGGGCCGTCCGCCCGGTCGCGTACTCCAGTGCCACGTCCGCCACCGAGGCCACCAGCGCCGCGCGTCGCGCGCGTCGGGACACCAGACACAGGGCCATCGTGGCGGGCCACCAGTGGCGGGTGATCAGGGCGCCCGTCTGGTTGAGCGCGGCGACCGCGCCGTTGCCGGTGAGGGTGGCCGCGGTCCGCAGAGGCCGGTCCGTCCCCTCCAGTTTGCGCCCGACGCTGACGGCGGTTGCGGCGCACAGCCCGACCGCCACGGGGGCCGACCAGCGGCGCTGGGCCAGCAGCGCCAGCACGGCCGCCGTGCTCCATGGTGCGAGGACGGCCGGCGCGATCGACCGCGGATGGCGTTCGGCGAGCGGCTGGGCGCCCGTGCCGTACTCCGCCTTGCGGCGGAACCAGGCCGTGAAGCCGGTGCGGTGTTCGTGGGCCACCGTCGCCGCCGGTTCGTACCGCAGCCGCCAGCCCCGTGCCACGACCCGCCACCCCAGATCCACGTCCTCCCCGACCCGCATCCGTGTGTCGAACCCGTCGCCGAGCGCGTCGGTGCGGGCGACGACACAGGTCGTGGAAACCCAGGAGACGTAGGAGCCCGGGCGGACGAGTGCGGGACGGTCGCCGAGGTCCAGTGAGGAGCGGGCTTCCTCATACCGTCCTATCCAGTTGCCGGAGGCACGAGTGCGCAGGCCGGTGACCCGGGGGACGGCCATGCCGACCCGGGGGTCGGTGAAGTGCCGCAGCAGGGTCGGAACGGTGTCGGGGCCGAGGACTGCGTCGGAGTCGACGAAGACGACGAACGGTGTGCGCACCAGCCGGAGACCGGCGTTGCGCGCCCCGGCGGGGCCGACGTTCTCCGGCAGTTCCACCAGGCGCGCCCCGTGCCGCTCGACGACCTCGGCCACCGACCCTGGGTCGAGCGAGGCGTCGTCGACGACGATGACATTGCTGCCAGGAGCGATGCTGTTCAACAGCCGGTTCAGTTGGGAGGGCCGGTCCCGCACCGGGACCACGTAAGTGATCTCTGCATCCTCGGGAAGCGGCAGGGCCAGGACGATGGGGTGAGCCAGGCCGAGCTCCAGAAGGCGGTCGGCGAAGGCCGCCCCCGCAGCGTTTCGCACGTGCAGGGTGCGGTCGGGCGCGAGCAGCGTCCGAGCGCGTGGGGTGAGCCGGAGCATCCGGGTGACGGGCGCGCCACCCAGCAGGGTCCGCCCCTCGTCCAGGACCCGGGTGTGCCGGTCCAGTTCGATGCGGAAGCCGGCGGGGAGGGGCGCCTCTCGCGCCTGAGGCGGCTTCGTGCCGGAAAGGGGCACCGCGTCGTCGTCACCCGGTTCAGGGCGTCGCGCTGAGAAGGGATGTCTCATGGTTTCGTCCCCCTTCCGGGGTCGAGGAGCCGGCCGCGGGAATCTGCGGCGAAGGCGGCGATCCGCCGGGCGACGGTCCCCACCTGGGTGTCCAGCAGACGGCACCCCTCCTCGGCCGTCGCCGTCGTGGGGTCGCCGAGGATTCCGTTGGGAGCGAGGGCTCGGACACCGCCGGCCATCAGGGCCGGCATCAACTCCGAGAGGGGAGAGGTGTTGCCGGCTTCGGCCGCGGTCATGTCGACGCGCCCGGGGGCGAGATGCAGCATGACCGAGGTCTCCGTGTGGCCGGCGTGCGCGTCCCCGCCTGGGAAGTCGCAGCCGGTCCACGCGGTGTCATGCCCCTCGGCGCGCAGCTGCGCGACCGCCGCGTCGAGGGAGCGGATGTTGCCGCCGTGGCCGTTGACGAAGACGGTGCGCCCGGCCCACAGACTGAGCGATCGCACCAGTTCGATCAGGACGAAGCACAGCGCCTCGTGGCCCATGGAGACGGTGCCGGGAAACCCGGCGTGCTCACCGCTGTTGCCGTAGGCGAGCACCGGAGCCACCAGCACCGGACCGTTCAGTCGCCCGGCGGCGCGGTCGGCCACGGCCTGGGCGATCGCGGCGTCGGTGTCGAGGGGCAGGTGCGGCCCGTGCTGCTCGATGGAACCGACAGGGACGAGGACCGTCGTCCCTGCCGGTGGAACCCGAGGCCAGGGGCGTCGGGCCAGTTCCGTGTCCATGGTCAGACGGCGGTGCCGAGCGCACCCACAGGAGAGCCCGTCGCGGCGGACGGAACCTTCGTGCCGCCGCCCAGGACCCGGGTGAATCCGTCGGGCATGACCAGGTCGTCAGGGTTGAGACCGCCGACCGAGGAGTGGCCGAGGCCGAGCACCGCGGAGTCCAGGCCGCCGCGCAGGACGTCGAGCACGTTCTCGACGCCGGCCTGCCCGTTCGCGGCGAGACCCCACAGGTAGGCACGCCCGATCAGCACCGCCTTCGCGCCGAGGGCGAGAGCCTTGGCCACGTCGCTGCCTCGGCGCACGCCACCGTCCAACAACACCTCGATCTCGTGGCCGACGGCCTCGGCGACCGAGGGCAGGATGCGAATGGTGGCGGGCGTGGTGTCGAGGTTGTTGCCGCCGTGGTTGGAGACGGATATCGCGGTCACGCCGACGTCGACCGCGCGCCGCGCGTCGTCCACCCGGCTGACGCCCTTGAGGAGGAACGGCCCGTCCCACTCACGGACCAGCCAGCTCACGTCCTCCCAGGTCGGAGGGGTGGTCTGCATCCACTCACCGTACGCGCCGAAGAAGGTCGGAGCCTGCGCGCCGGGCGTCGTGAGGTTGGGGGTGGTGAGGTCCGGGATGCGGCCGGTGCGGGCGAAGGTCCACAGCCAGCTCGGGTGCGGCAGCACCCCCGGGGCGAGCTTGACCATGGTGCGCAGGTCGACCTTGTCGGGGATGAAGGGGCTGCCCCAGTCGCGGCCGTGCGAGAAGGACCAGTCGAGGGTGAGGATCAGTGCCTTGCAGCCCGCGGCCTTCGCCCGCTCCATGCGCTGGACCATGACCTCGCGGGTGCCGGACCAGTAGAGCTGGAAGGCGGTGTCGGGGTTGGCCGCGGTGACCTCCTCGACCGGCTTGCTGGCGAACGAGCTCAGCCCCATCGGGATGCCCCGCGCGGCGGCCGCGCGGGCCACGGCGACCTCCCCGTCGGGGTGCACCGCCTGCACACCGGTCGGGGAGATCATGACGGGGAAGGCGGCGTTCATGCCCAGGACCGTGGTGGACAGGTCCCGCTCCGCGTGATGGCCGACCACGCGGGGCGCGAAGCCGAGTTCGGTGAAGGCCTCGAGGTTGTCCTCGATCGTCCGGCCCTTCTCGGAACCGGCGATGAGGGCGCCGTAGACCATCTTCGGAAGGTACTTCTTGGCCCGCCGCTGGGCTTCGGCGACCGTCTCGAACCAGGCTTTCCTGCTCATGGGTTTCGCTCTCTGGAAGGTGTGGAGAAAAGGGTGTGGGTGACGGCCGTTCAGGCGAGGCGGAGGCCAGCCACGGGGGATTCGTTGCAGGGGCTGACGGGCGGGGCCGCCGGCGTGGGGCGACTGCCCAGGGTGACCGGGACGGGGCCCCGCCGGGCCGCCCTGCCGGTGCGGTGGCTGTGGTCGCCGGACGGCTTGGGCACGTCCGTGCGGGAGGCCAGCAGTGGTTCGGCATGGCCCTGGACGCACTCGGGGTCCGGGCCGTCCAGCGGCAGGCCGGTGAAGAACTTCGCGGCCATGCAGCCGCCCTTGCAGCTGTCGTAGAAGGCGCACGAGGCGCACGCCCCGCCGGTCTGCGGCTCGCGCAGTTCCCGGAACAGCTCGGAATGGCGCCAGATGTGCGCGAAGCCGCCGTCGGAGCGCACATTGCCGGCCAGGAACTCGTCGTGGATCGCGAACGGACAGGCGTAGACGTCGCCGACCGGGTCGATCAGGCAGACCACGCGCCCAGCTCCGCACAGGTTCAGGCCGGGCAGGGCCTCGCCGTACGCGGACAGGTGGAAGAAGGAGTCGCCGGTCAGGACCTCGTCGCCGTGGGCGAGCAGCCACTCGTACAGCTCGCGCTGCTGCTCCGGCAGCGGGTGCAGGTCGTCCCACACGTCCGCGCCGCGCCCGGAGGGCCGCAGCCTGGTCAGTCGCAGCTGCGCGCCGTAGCGGTCGGCCAGTTCCTTGAACCGGTCGAGCTGGGGGATGTTGTGCCGGGTGCAGACCACGGAGAGTTTGGCACCCTTGAGTCCAGCATCGGAGAGGTTGGCCAGCGCGCGTACCGCGGTGTCGTACGAACCCCTGCCGCGCACGGCGTCGTTGACCTCGGCAGTGGCGCCGTCGAGGGAGATCTGCACGTCCACGTAGTCGTTGGCGGCCAGTCGGCGGGCCACCTCGGGGGTGATCCGCACCCCGTTGGTGGAGAACTTCACGCCGACGTGGTGGGCGGTCGCGTAGTCCAGGAGCTCGAAGAAGTCCGGGCGGACGGTGGGCTCGCCGCCGCCGATGTTGACGTAGAAGACCTGCATGGCCTCCAGCTCGTCGATCACCGCCTTGGCCTCGGCGGTGGTCAGCTCGCGCGGGTCACGACGACCGGAGCTGGACAGACAGTGGGTGCACGCCAGGTTGCAGGCGTAGGTGAGTTCCCAGGTCAGGCAGATGGGGGAGTCGAGTCCCTGCTCGAACAGGTCGGTCAGTCGTGGGGCGGCCGTCGGCGAGGTCATGGGGTCACGGTCCTTTCCACCAGCATCGCGGAACGGGCCAGCGAGGCCAGTGCCCGCGCGTAGCGGGGGAGTTGTGGGTCGGGGACCCCGGCCGCCGTGCATGCCGCGCGAGCGGTGGGGGAGCTTTCCAGCGCCTGGACCACCTCCAGCAGCCGCCGTTCCTTGAGGAAGCTGAGCTGCCGTGTCCCGAAGTGGTAGAGCAGTGCTCCGAAGGGCTCGGGGCGCACGGACACCTGGGGGTGCAGCGTCCAGGCGGAGTCCAGGTCCAGCCCGTGTGCGGTGGGCGGGGCCGGAGCCGTCGGCGTCGCCGCCGACGGCTCGTGCTGCGAAGTGGGCATAAGTGTCTTCCCGGTTAGTAGACGCCGCACATGCCGTCGATCGAGACCTCCTCGACAAGGTCGTCGGCCTCGATCAGCTCGTCCACCGGGTCCGCGGCGGACAGGCCGGCGGTCTGGGTGCGGAGGTCTGCGGGCGTGGTCGCGGTCTGGTCCACGATGAATCTCCAGTCGTCCGGGCCGGAGCCCGGAGCGTCCGCCACGAGGCGGAAGCCCCTTGAGCACCAGCGCTCTAGCGTGCGCTCACAGTATTGGCATCAGGTGCCAAAAATCTAGACCTCAATTTGCAGTGATCTTCGCGACCTTCGCGGTGAACACTTGCGCACCGGCCGCCGGGGACCTTTGATGCCGAAGACATGGACCCCCAACACATCAGTTCGCCCATCACTGCCGCGTTCGACATGACTGCTTGCGATGTCGTCGTCATCGGCGCGGGTGCCGCGGGTGCCGTCCTCGCGGCGAGACTCAGTGAGGATCCCCGCCGCGAGGTGCTGCTCCTGGAGGCGGGGTCGGCCTACACGACCCCCGGCGACTTCGGACCCGCACTGCTCGACGCCCGCTTGGTGCCCGGTGCCCAGCGCGGTCATCCCGCGGTCGGCCTCTGGCCGGTGCTGCTCGCGCCCGACCGTCCCTGGGAGGTGCCGCGCGGCCGGGTCTCGGGCGGCTCGACCACGGTCAACGGCGGCTACTTCGTCCGGGCCCGCCGCCAGGACTTCGACCGCTGGGCGGCGGCCGGGAACCCTGCGTGGGCATGGGGGCGCGTGCTGCCGCATCTGAAGGCGCTCGAGACCGACCTGGACTTCGGCGAGAGCGACATCCATGGCGCCCACGGACCCGTTCGGGTGAGCCGCGGCCGATCGGCTCACCCGGCCGAGACGGCCTTCACCGACGCCGCGCTCGCCCTCGGGTACTCCTTCGAGCCCGACAAGAACGACCAAGCCCCACCCGGGGTCGGCTCCGTCCCCTCGAACTCGGTGGCCGGCATCCGTCGGAACACGGCCCTGAGCTACCTCACCGACCAGGTGCTGGCCCGCCCCAACCTCCGTGTCCTCGGCGAATGCCCCGTCCAACGGATCCTCTTCTCGCAGGGGAGGGCGAAGGGCGTGGTGGCGGAGTACCGGGGCAGCCGCCTGATGGTCGAGGCCGACTCGGTCGTGGTCAGCGCCGGCGCACTGGCCTCGGCGCGGCTGCTCCAGCTCTCCGGCATCGGCCCCGGCGCCGACCTGGAGCGCCTCGGCATCCCTGTGGTGCGCGATGCCCCGGCTGTCGGCGCCCGCTTCAGCGATCACCCGCAGGTCACGCTGGAGTGCGGTACTCAGGACGCCTGGGGCGCACCGGACGAGAACTGGATGGGGGCCTGCCTCCACCTGGAACTGGAGAACGGCCTGGGGCAGGCGGAGATCCTCCAGTCCCTGGTGCCCCTGTCCGCGCTCATGCGGGGACGCACCACGGCCCCAGGGGCTCCTATGGCGTTCCTGGTCTCGACGCTCGCCCCCCGCCCGACGGGCAGGCTGCGCCTGCGGTCTGCCGACCCGGTGGTGCCGCCCCTCGTCGAGTACAACTACCTCGCAACCCAGTCCGACCGTGGCCGACTGCGTGCCGCCGTACGGGCCGCGGCCGAGCTGCTTGCCGGGTCCGCCTTCGCCGATGACGGGGGTAAGGGTGCTGCCGTCAAGCCGGAGGTACTGGACGACGACGACGTACTCGACGACTGGATCGGAGCCAGGCTCGGAACCTCCCAGCACACCTGCGGCACGGTTCCGATGGGACCCGAGGGCAGCCCGGACGCGGTCGTGGACCAGTTCGGCCGGGTGCACGGGGTGCCGGGGCTGACCGTGGCCGACACCTCGATCCTCCCCGACGCGCCGCAGCGCGGACCCGCTGCCACGGCCGTGCTGGTGGGAGAGGTCGTCGCCGACGCGTTCCGCCGAGGTCCCTCCGCCGAGCGCCATTGACACCCCGCGGAGGGAGGCCCAGGATAGAGGTGTTGCGTTGAATGGGTTGCCTGTTCTCTTCAGTGCAGGCCGGTCGAGACTCGACAGTCCGCGACGCTGACATCTCACCCATCTCCCCCGACAGACAAGGACCTGGACGATGGTCGAAGCCGTGGCCCGCCATGTCGTCATAGTCGGCGCCTCGCTCGCCGGAACACGAACCGCGCAGAACCTGAGGGCGCTCGGCCATACCGGCCCCATCACCCTCATAGGCGCCGAGGACGAGCTCCCCTACGACCGGCCGCCGCTGTCCAAGCAGCTTCTTCTGCAGGAGTGGTCCGAGTCCTCGGTGGACGAGATCCGGCTGGCCGGGAAGGCCGAGCTGGACGAGCTCGACATCCAGCTGCGCCTCGGTTGCGCGGCGATCGCGCTCGACGCGCCCGCCGGAGTGCTCCGGCTCGCCGACGGCACAAGCGTGGGGTACGACGTACTCGTGATCGCTACCGGAGCCGCCGCGCGGCCCTCACCGTGGCAGCCGAAGTCGGGTGTCCTGCAGCTCAGGACGCTGCAGGACGCCCGCGCCATCTCCGAACAGCTGGCACTCGGCCGGCCGATCGTCGTGGTGGGCGGGGGCTTCATCGGTACCGAGATCGCCGCGGCGGCACGCGCCCGGGGCTGCGAGGTCACGGTGGTGGACCCGCTGCCGGAGCCGATGACCAGGCTTGTCGGACCCGAGATCGCGGGCAGCCTTGTGGACCTGCATCTGCGCAACGGCGTGAAGACGCGCTTCGGCACCGGTGTGGTGGGCATCGAGGGCGAGGCCGGAGACCTCACGGTCGAACTCGACGACGGCGGACGGCTCCAGGCGGCCACCGTCGTGGTCGGGATCGGCTCCGTCCCGGCGACGGACTGGCTCGTCTCCTCCGGTCTCCTGCTCGACAACGGAGTGGTGACCGACGGCTTCCTGAGGGCGGTGGGGTACGAAAACGTGTTCGCCGTGGGAGACGTCGCGCGCTGGCCTCATCCCGGCAAGGGCTCCGCGGTCCGCGCCGAGCACTGGACCAACGCCGGTGACCAGGCACGCTACGTCGCCTCCGCCATCACCGGGGGGACGGCCGAGGCATACACGTCCACGGACTACGTCTGGTCCGACCAGTACGACTGGAAGGTGAACGCCTTCGGCTGGCGCGACCCGCTGGGCCGCTCCCACCTCATCGGCGACCTCCAAGGCGACGGGCGTGCGGCGGTGGTCCACACGGATGTCGACGGCGCGCTGTGCGGAGCCGTCACGGTGAACTGGGTGCGGGCCCTCAATCAGGTACGTCGGCTCAGCGCCTCAGGCGCCTCGGGCGAAGAGGCTGTCGCCGCGGTGGGCCGGCTGCCCTGACCGACAGCCGTCAAACACACCGGGACGCCGGACCCCCGAGGGTCCGGCGTCCTTTTGTGCCGTCACGGCGACTGCCGCGGCTTCTGACGTCACAGCGACCGCCTCGGCAGCGCATCGTGCGGGGCCGCGCGAAAAGGATCGTGCAACCGGCGGTGGTGGTCACCGGGCCGTGGACCGCGACGACGTACGCCGCAACGGCAGGCCCAGGGCGAGGCGGAGCTGGGGGACGAACAGCCGGACCACCTCGGGTCGGCTCATGGAGCAGAGCGGCTCCAGCCGGAGTACGTAGCGGGTGGTGATCAGTCCCGCCAGCACGCAGGAGAACGCCGCTGCACGCCGGTGGGCGTTGATTCCGCCCGACAGGTCGGCGAGCCGGTTGACGATCTCGCCCTCCAGCGCCTCCTTGACCAGCCCGCCCACCGAGTGGTCCGTCACAGCGCTCTGGAACATCCCGATGAGGGCGGCACCGGACTGCGGAGCCTCCCACGCCGTCATCAGCTGTCCGAGGGCGCGTTCGGGGAACGAGTCGAGGTCGTTCTCCTCGATCTGCCGGGCGAGCAGTTCGGCCGGATTCGCGGACAGCGCCAGGGCGGCCCCGAACAGGCCCTTCTTCGAACCGAAGTAGTAACTGAGCAGCGCCAGGTCGACGTCGGCCTCGGCGGCGATGGACCGCAGGGTCACCGAGCGGTAGCCGTCCTCGAGGAAGCGCCGACGTGCCACGTCCAGGATCGCGCGACGGGTGTCGGGCCGTCCCGGCCTGCGCCCGCGCCGGACTGCTTCTTCGCTCGTCACGATCCCGATGCTAACCGGCCACGACGGGTCCGCTCCCTTGACGGCCGTCGTGCGGCCGAATTCATCGCGGTGCGCCGACATGGCACCGATACCTCGGAACGCGACCGTGGCCCGAGACCGCGCGGGCTCCTGGAGACCTACATAAGCCCAGTTCATAGGGCCCTTACTGATCCTTCTACGACCTGCGGCCGAAGTGGCTCGCCGTCACTTCCCTATTTCATCAGAGTGGCTCTCGGAGTCCTGCTGAAGCGAGTCTTGCCCTGGCCGCCCGGGGGCGACAGTCCCGGGCCGAGGAGAGAAGGAACAAATGGACTCGCCCACCGCCGCCCCGCCGGTCGTACGGCACGGCCTCGTCCTGGCAGTCACCTGCCTGGCTCTCGGCGCCGTGGTCGCCGCCATGGCATCGCTGAACGTGGCCCTCCCCGGCATCGCGCGGGAGACACGGGCGTCGCAGACGGATCTGTCGTGGATCGTCGACGCATACAGCCTTGTGTTCGCCTCACTGCTGCTGCCCGCGGGAGCGCTCGGCGACCGGATCGGCCGACGCAGGGCGCTGCTGGCCGGGCTCGCCGTCTTCGGCGTCGGATCCGCCGCCGCGGTGGCCACCACCAGCCCGGCGTCACTGATCGCCCTGCGCGGCGTGCTGGGTCTGGGGGCCGCACTGGTCATGCCCGCCACGTTGTCCACCATCACCAGCACCTTCCCGCAGGCCCAGCGGGCGCGTGCGGTGAGCGTGTGGGCGGCCGTGGCCGGTGCCTCGGCGCTGGTCGGCGTGTTCGCCACCGGACTCCTGCTGGAGCAGTGGTCGTGGCGGTCGGCGTTCTGGCTGAACGTGGCGCTGGCCGCCGTGGCGTTCGTCGGCACCTTGGTGTTCGTGCCGGAGTCGGCCGAGGCGGACCGTCCGAAGCTGGATGTCGGCGGCGCGCTGCTGGCCGTCATCGGACTGGTCGCGCTCGTGTACTCCGTCATCGAGGCGCCGACGCGCGGCTGGGGCGACCCCGTCACACTGGCCGGAATCGCCGTCGGCGTGCTGGTGCTGGCCGGGTTCGTGTTCTACGAGCTGCGCCGGCCCAGCCCCCTGCTGGACCCGCGCCTTTTCCGTAACCGGCACTTCACGGCCGGCTCGCTGTCGATCACACTCCAGTTCTTCGTGTTCTTCGGCTTCATCTTCGTGACCATGCAGTACCTGCAACTGGTGCGCGGTGACAGCGGGTTGGTGGCGGCCGCGTCGATGGCGCCGATGACCTTCGCCTTGGTGCCGGCCTCACGGCTCTCGCCGCGTCTGGTGTCGAGGTTCGGCCCCCGGGCTCCCTGGGCTCTGGGTCTGGTGGCCGTCGCCGGGGCCATGACGGTCCTGTGTCAGGTGACGGCGGACACTTCGTACGGGCTGATCGCTTGCGGGCTGCTCCTGCTCGGTGCGGGCATGGGGCTGGCCATGACGCCCGCGACGACCGCCATCACCGACGCCCTGCCGCGGTCTTTGCAGAGCGTCGGGTCCGCGATGAACGACCTGTCCCGCGAACTAGGAGGGGCCCTGGGCATCGCCGTCCTGGGCAGCTTGCTCAGCGCCTCCTACCGCAGCCACCTGCACCTCGACAGCGCCCCCGGCCCCGTCACGGACGCGGCCCGTTCCTCGCTGGCCGCCGCGCACGCCATCGGTGGTCCGGTCGCGCAACAGGCCCGCGGCGCGTTCATCGACGGCATGCACGTCGCGTTCCTCGGCGGAGCCACGGCCGCCGCGCTGGCAGCGGTCGCGGTCACCGTGCTTATGGCACCCGCGCGCCGCTCGCCGCCCGCGGGCGGGACGGCGGCCCTCGATGTGGCCGTACCGGAGGACGAGCCGCTGGCCCGCACCTACGGGTGATCCGACCGAACCATGACGTGAGCCGACACCCCGGGGTGTCGGCTCACAGCGGCGAGCAGGTCGAGCGCGCGCCCCGCGCCGCCGAGGTGGCGGAGCCGGAACGTCGGCCCGCCGAGCTCGTTGCGCCGGACGGCCCGAGTCGGCCGCCCGCGGCGAGCCCGGCGACGATGTCGGGGAGCGGGACGGGCTGTCGGGACGACGTGACGATCAACCGCCCGTTCCTGCGCGGTCGTCGGCGGCCGTCGGGGCCGGTCATCGACCGCGGACGTTGACGATCGGCACCCCGGCCCTGTGCGCCGCTTCGAGGGCTTCGTCGCTGTAGTCGAGGACGAGGCACTCCGTGGCGGGCACCTCCAGGCGGCGGCCAGGAAGAGTTCGGGGGAAGGCTTGCCGCGGGTCACGTCCTCGCGGGTGACCACCACCGGTATGACGGCGTCGAGGCCCGTGGCCCCCATCGTGGGCAGGACAAGTCTCGCTGGAGGTGCCGGAGGCCACTTCAGGCTGGCCCAAGACATCTTTCCAGCGAGGCGTCACTGCTCACCGGAGATGGTAGGTCGCGAGCGAACACGGTTGTGTGCTTGCTCGACCAGATCCAGGGCAACTTCGAGCGCGGCCTCACGCTTTGCCTCCGGATCGCCTTCCAGATC
Organism: Streptomyces sp. NPDC001443; assembly: GCF_053597355.1. Lineage (NCBI taxonomy): Bacteria > Bacillati > Actinomycetota > Actinomycetes > Kitasatosporales > Streptomycetaceae > Streptomyces > Streptomyces sp. NPDC001443. The sequence goes on along the minus strand of NZ_JBSFIA010000026.1, from coordinate 109,205 downwards.
GTGCAGGGCGAACGCCCCCGCATGCAGCGTGAGGATCGCACTGAGGGAGCGGGCCTGGTCGAGCAGATCCGTCTCGGGGTCAGCCAGGATGCTATGCAACCCGGTCAGGCACCCTTTCCAGGGTGCGCCGATGGAAAGCTCGCGCACGGTCGCCTGGTTCGCCTGCACGAAGCGGAACAGCGGCGCCGCGTCGAGGAGCGACCGGTTGTAGCGCCGTACTACCTCTTGCTTGGTCTCGAGGGTGGGCTCCTGCCGCCTGCCCCACTCGATCAGGTCCTCGACCGGCTTCGTCAGATCCTCGAACAGGCTGACGACGATGTCTTCCTTCGTCCGGAAGTGGTAGTAGAGGGCCGCCTTCGTGACGTCGAGACGTTCGGCGATCTCGCGCAGTGAAGTTTTCTCGTAGCCCTGCTCGGAGAAGAGGTCGAGCGCCACTTCCTGAATCCGCCTGCGGGTGTCACTTCGGCGCTGCAGCGAGGTGTCCTTGCTGCTGGTGGCACTCATCCTCGTGCTCCTTGCCGCCGCTGACGGCCGGGCGGTGCCCCCCGACCGGCCCTCCATGAGGGCCGGGTGCGGTTCGGGAGGCACCGCCCGACCGGGCTCACGCGACCCGCTCGCCCAGAGGCGCGTGCAGGACGCCGTCAGCGATCAGTGCCTCCACCTCGGACTGCGGCATGCCCAGCTCGCCGACGAGGATGTCGAAGACGTTCTCGCCGAGGGCCGGCGGATAGACGGATTCGACCTCGGCGGTGTCCACGAAACGGATCGGCGCGGCGACGTTCTCGAAGGACACGGTGCCGTTCTTGACCTCCACGAGGCTGCCGTCACCGGCCTCCCGCGCATCGGCGAGTGCCTCGAGGACGTTCTTCACCGAGGCGACGGGCACCGACGCCGCCGCGAGGAGATCGACCCACTCGGCGGCCGGGCGCGTCGCGAACCGGGCCTCCAGCGCCGCCCACAGCGACTCCTTGTTCCGCAGCCGGGCGGCCGCGTCGACGAAGCGCTCGTCACCGATCAGCTCCTCGAGCCCGAGCACCTTGCACAGGCCCTCCCACATGCGCGGCGTGTTCGCCGTGACCACCAGCTCGCGGCCGTCCCCACCACGGAACGAGCGGTAAGTGGCGATGGAATCGTGGCCGGCCCCCTGCGGGCCGGGCGACTCGTCCCGCAGATAGGTGTAGAGCGCCTGGTAGGACAGCATGGCCAGCTGCCCACGGAGCATCGACACGTCCACGATGCGCCCTCGCCCTGTCTCCTGGCGGGCCTGCAGCGCGGCGAGAAGACCGATCACGGCGAACAGCCCGGCCACCACGTCACCGGCGGGAATCCCGAGCCTCGCGGACGGGGCGCCGGGATGGCCGTTGATGCTCATCACGCCGCTGAGCGCCTGGACGACCATGTCATACGCTGGCCGGTCCCGCATCGGCCCTTCCTGGCCGAATCCGCTGATGGACGCCCACACCAGGGAGGGGTGTTCGGCGAGCACCTCCTCGGGGGCGATGCCCAGTCTGGCCGTGACGCCCGGCCGGAAGTTCTCGATGACCACGTCCGCGCCGGCCACCAGACGCATGAGCACCTCGCGCCCCCGGGGGGACTTGAGATCGAGCGCGATGCTGCGCTTGTTGCGGTTGTTGGCGAGGTAGTAGGCGCAGTCGCCGTCGAGTTCGGGTCCGACGATCGCGCGGCTCGAGTCGCCCTGCAGTGCCTCGATCTTGACGATGTCCGCGCCGAGGTCGCCGAGGAGTTGTGTCGCCGAGGGCCCGGACAGGAAGGTCGTCAGGTCGATGACCCGCAGGCCCTCCAGGGGCGGACGTTCGATGTTCGTCATGCCGCCTCGAAGATGTGGATCGTGCAGGCACCGTGGTCCAGTCCTGCGGTGCCGCCGCCGGTCACGTGGGTCAGGGCCCAGCGGGCGTCGTCGATCTGGCGTGCGCCGGCGGTGCCGGTGAGCTGCCAGAAAGCCTCGGCGATCTGGGCGACGCCGCTGGCGCCGACCGGGTGGCCCTTGGCCAGCAGGCCGCCGCTCGGATTGACCACGACGTCGCCGCCGAAGGTGGTCCGGCCGTCCCGCAGAAGCGCTGCCGCGCTGTACTTCTCGGTGAGGCCGAAGGCCTCGTAGTAGACGAGTTCGGCGATCGAGAACGCGTCGTGCAGCTCGATCATGTCCAGGTCCTCGGGGCCGATGCCGGCCTGGTCGTACGCGTCGCGCGCGGACTCGTACGAGATCTCCGGCTTCGTCATGTCCCGGTATCCCTCGGCCACCTGGCCGGAGTGCAGGACGGAGGCCGCCACGCGCATCCCGTTCGGGGTGCCCAGGCGCTCACGGGCCCGCTCGGAGGCCAGCACGATGACGGCCGCGCCGTCACCCGTGGGGCAGCACATGAGCAGCGTCAGCGGATCGGCGACCGGACGTGCGGCCAGTACCTCCTCGACCGTCACCTCCTTGCGGAACTGCGCGAACGGGTTCAGCGCGCCGTGCTTGCGGGCCTTGACGCTGACCCGCGCCAGGTCCTCGGCGGTGGCGTCGTTCTCGTGCAGGTAGCGCGTCGCCCGCATGGCGTAGACGGCCGGCATGACCAGGCCCTGCTTGACCTCGCGGTCCTCAGGCGACAGCGGAAGCGTTCCGCCGCCGAACTGGGTCAGCTTCTCGACGCCGATGACCACGGCCACGTCGATCAGGCCCTGCGCGATGGCGGTGGCCGCCTCGTGCACGGCCGTCGCGCCACTGGAGCAGGCGTTGTCGACGTTCACGGTCGGGATGGTGCCGAGGCCGATCTCCTTGGTGATCCGCTGACCGGTCATCATGCCGCCGTAGGAGTGGCCGACGTAGACGGCGTCCACGTCCTTCTTGTCGATGCCGGCCGTCCGCAGCGCGTCGACGAGGGGGGACACGGCCAGTCCGACGTAGGACGAGGTGCGGTGCTTGCCGAAGGGGATCATCGCCGCCGAGACGACGAACACGTTCTCACTCATGAATCTCTTCCTCACTCGCCGGTGACAGGCGCGAAGAACCAGTCGTCGCCGTCCGTGCCGAGCTCCACGAGCCCGTCCGGACGCAGGGGGCCGGAAGCCTCGCGCAGATCGGCGAGCGTCCGCACGCCGTCGTCGAGGTCGACGTAGCCGAGGGCGCGGGGGCCGCCGTCGCCGCCGACGTGGAGCCGGGTGAACGAGTAGAGGACCCCTCTGGTCGGAAGCGCGATCCGGGAGACGTCCCGGCTCACGCACGCGCTGCAGACCACGCGCGTCCCGATCATCGTCGCGCCGCACTGGTCGCAGACGGTGCCCACCAGGCGCGGGCCTTCGGGGAAGTCACCGAGGAGGCTGTCGCTCTCCAGATCTGCCACCGGCGCGGAGACCGTCGCCTCGTCCTTGACCGTCATCGAGCTCCTCCATGGCCGGTTCCCCCGGCGGTGCGGGCGATGGACCGTGTGGGACACACTGTGATCGCCATCTGGATCTTGTCTTCGCCGTCACCGTGATCGTCGACGACGATCGCGATGCTCATGTCGTCGAGGTCGAAGGTGTTCGGCGCGTAGAACGTGCACTGCCCCGATCCCATGCAGCGATCACGGTCGACCGTGAGCTCGCCGGACATCAGTCGTTCTCCTTCTGCGTGTACTCGAGGTGCAGGTGGTTGTGGCCACGGAACTTGTAGCTCTGCATCAGGTCCCAGCGGCGCTCGCCCGCGGAGCCGTGGTGCTCCTCGGAGATGCGGATGCTCTCCGTGCGCTCCAGCAGGCGGTTGATCGAGAAGACCGCCTCGGCCCGCGCCAGCGGAGCGCCCGGGCAGGTGTGGATGCCCCGGCCGAAGGCCAGGTGCTGCCGTGCGTTCGGCCGCTTCACGTCGAACTCGGCCGGGTTGTCGAACAGTCGGGCGTCGCGGCCGGCCGCACCGTGCAGCAGCATCACGACCGTGCCGGGCGCCAGGTCCAGGCCGCCGATGCTGGTGGCCACCTTGGTGAGCCGGAAGGAACCCTTAATGGGCGCCTCGACCCGCAGGACCTCCTCGATGAACTTCGGGACGAGGGCGGGCTCGCGGCGCAGCAGGTCCTGGAGCTCCTGGTCCTCGGCGATGCGTGCCAGCGAGATGCCCAGCAGCTGGACAGTGGTCTCGTTGCCCGCGGCGAACAGGTTGGAGGCGATCCGTGCGACCTCGATGGGCTCCGGGAGCGAGCCGTCGGGGAAGGTGGCCACGGCCATGCCGGTGAGGAGGTCGTCCGCGGGCGTGGCCCGCCGCTCCTCGATCTTCTGGACGAAGTAGTCGTAGAGCCGTTCCAGAGAGTTCTGGTGAGAGCTCTTGAGCTGGAGGTTGCCGAGGATCGGTCCCTGCCGGGTGGCGAGGAGCTCGATCAGCATCGGGTGGTCCTCCACCGGAACCCCGAGCAGGTCGGCGACGGCGAGCACCGCGTAACGCTTGCTGTAGTCCCAGATGTAGTCGCAGGCGCCCGCCGGCAGCAGCTCGTCGAGGAACCGGTCGGCCGTGGCCTTGAGGAAGTCCTCGTTCTCCTTGAGCCGCTTGGGCGTGATGAGCCCCATCAGCAGCGCACGGTGGTCGGTGTGCATCGGCGGGTCGAACGTCACGATCTGGTCGTTCGTGGGGAAGTGCTTCCGGTACTTCTCGAGCAGCTCGGTGAGGTCGTCGCCGACCAGTTCCACCGGCAGGTCGAGGACGGGGCCGCCGGTCCGGTTGATCGAGGAGTAGACCTCGGGCTGGTGATAGACCTGCAGGGCCTCTTCGTAGCCGGTGACGATGACGACCCCGTATTTGTCCTCCCGCCAGACCGGATGGTTGGCGAGCATGTAGTCGAAGTACGGGACCGAGTCCGCCGCGACCGCGGCGTTGGTGAAGAAGTCGATCTCCGTCGGGTCGATGTCCACGGTGCTCATCCGCACCCCTTTCCTTACGTACTTTCGGCCCCGTACTCCGAGCCGTTCTGGCCTGCGGAACCGTTCTGGTGCGGCAGCGTCGCTGTCGTTTCGTTCTACGGAACAATCGTACTGTTATGCGCTAGCCATAGGATGAACGCGCCCTGGGTGCGTGTCAAGGAGTCGCAGGTGAATGCGGAGCTCCAGTGAAGGGTGACGAGCCATTGACAGTGGGTTGGCGGCCGGAGCAGAATCCCCGCTGTGTTGCGTTGTAGAGCCTGAATGTTCTGTTCTGCGTGATGGAATGTGGAGGGCGGACCCGCCGGTGGGCTTCATCGACGGGGAATCCGGCCTCCCTTCCGGCCGTAGACGCCGACGCGGGGCCGTACATCCGAACCGTGCGTACGTCCTTCTCTTCTTCCGCTCGGTTCTCAGCTGGCGACCCGGTGCCCGAGCGGGCCTGCGCCGACCGGAGGACCCCTTCAGGCCCAGTGAGCCGCACGCCGCAAAACGACTCGGGAACGAGTCCTGGCAGACATGGAGTTCCACGGATGACTGACGACCTCGGACCGGACCCGCTCGCCCCCTGGGAGCGGGAGATCGCGGACGCGCACGCCGCCGCACGCCATGTCGACGGTGTGCAATGCCGCGGCTCCGTGGCGCTCATCGACGAGGCGGCGCGGCTGCGCGGCGTCGCCCAGGTCAGGCTGGGCCGGGCCGTCTCCCTCGAACGAGAGGTGGAGACGCGACCGCACCAACTTGCCGCGGGCAGCGTGAAGGCCGAGGCCGAGAAGCGCGACTGGCAGCGCCTCGGCAACGCCGAACTGCCCCAGGGCCATGGCTCGGTCGACCTCAAGGTGCATGTCGGCCTCTACGGGCGCAACGCCCACGGCGGCGAGGTCATCAGCTACGACCCGCACGGCGTCCACAACACCCACCTCGACGGACTGGCGCACATCGGCGCCGACGGCGGGTGGCACGGTTCCATCCCTGCGGCCGCGTCGGAGACCGACGAGGACACGATGGTGAACTGGGCGCAGCACGGCATCGCCACCCGCGGAGTCCTGCTCGACGTCGCGGCAGCCCGGGGCGTGGACTGGATTCCCGCGGAGGAGCCGGTCACCGCTGCCGACCTCGACGCGGCGCTCACCGCCACCGGCGTCACGCTGGAACCGGGCGACGCGCTCATCGTCTACCAGGGGCGCGACCGGTACGAGGCCGCGGGCCACGTGTACCCGAGCGGTGCCGCCGCCGTGCGGCGCCCCGGGATCGGCGAGGACGGCGCGAAGTGGATCGCCTCCAAGGACGTCGGCTTGGTGCTCTGGGACTTCCACGACGCGCGCAACAACCCCTCCGGCTCGCTGGAGGTCCACAAGCTCATCTACTCGATCGGGCTGTGCCTGGTCGACAACTGCCTGCTCGGACCGGCCGCCGCCACTCTGAAGGCAGCCGGCGTCTCGACCGGTCTGCTGGTGGCCGCGCCGACGGCGATCCACCGGTCGACCGGTGTGCTCGTCAACCCGCTCCTGCTCTACTGATCCGCTCTGAACCAGGCCTGATGCCGGCCGGTACACCCGGTCGGTGTCAGGCCCTTGTTGTGTCGCCGCCCGCGCACAGCGGTTCACGTTCCCAAGGAGTTACTCGCATGTTCATCGGAGTGCCCTGCGAGCCGACCGGGGAGACCCGGGTGGCCGCCACACCCGCCACCGTCAGGCAACTCGTGGCCCTCGGCTACGACGTGGTCATAGAGGCGGGGGCCGGCCGGCTGTCGTCGTTCTCCGACGCGAGCTACGCGGAGGCGGGGGCGACCGTCGTCTCCGCCGACGTGGCCTGGGGCGCGGACATAGTGTTCCGCGTCAACGGTCCCTCGCCCGAGGACATCGACCGGCCCAAGGACGGGGCGTACTTCGTCTCCACCTTGGCGCCCGCGACCCACCCCGAACTCGTCGACGCGCTGGCAGAGCGCGACATCACGGTTCTCGCCATGGACGCGGTGCCGCGTATCAGCCGCGCCCAGTCGCTCGACGTGCTGTCGAGCATGGCCAACATCGCCGGCTACCGGGCCGTCGTGGAGGCGGCCCACGAGTTCGGCCGCTTCTTCACCGGCCAGGTCACCGCCGCCGGCAAGGTTCCCCCGGCCAAGGTGCTCGTGGCCGGGGCCGGCGTGGCCGGCCTGGCCGCCATCGGCGCCGCCTCCAGCCTCGGGGCCATCGTGCGCGCCACCGACCCGCGCCCCGAAGTGGCCGATCAGGTCAAGTCGCTGGGTGGGGAGTACCTCCCGGTCGTCGTGGACGAGGAGGCGCAGCAGTCGTCGGACGGATACGCCAAGGCCACCTCGGACCTCTACAACGAGGCCGCGGCGAAGCTGTACGCCGACCAGGCGGCGGACGTCGACATCATCGTGACCACCGCCCTCATCCCCGGGCGCGCGGCACCCCGGCTGATCACGGCCGCCGACGTCGCGTCGATGAAGGCCGGATCGGTGATCGTGGACATGGCCGCCGGGCAGGGCGGCAACGTCGAGGGCAGCGTGGCGGGCCGGAGGATCGTCACCGACAACGGCGTCACCATCCTCGGCTACACCGACCTCGCCGGCCGGCTGCCCACCCAGGCCAGCCAGCTCTACGGAACCAATCTGGTCAACCTGATCAAGCTGCTGACCCCGGGCAAGGACGGCGTGGTCGTCCTCGACTTGGAGGACCCCGTGCAGCGCGGCATCACCGTCGTCCGGGCCACCGGAGACGGCCGTGGTGAGAAGATGTGGCCCCCGCCGCCGGTAAGCACGAGCGCGGCCCCGGCGAAGGAACCGGTAGCCGAGGCGCGGCCCGAGCCGAAGCCCCGCAAGGAGCGGTCGACGGCCGCCAAGGTCACCTCCGTTCTCGGCGGTGTCGCCCTGCTCTGGCTGGTGATTGCCTTCGCGCCGGCGCCGATCCCGGCGGACTTCACGGTCCTTGCCCTGGCGGTGGTTGTGGGCTACTACGTCATCGGCAAGGTCCACCACGCCCTGCACACGCCCCTGATGAGCGTCACCAACGCGGTCTCCGGTGTCATCGTCGTCGGCGCGCTGCTGCAGGCCGGGCTCGACCTTCCGGCGGTCCAGGTCCTGGCAGGAGCGGCGACCCTGCTCGCCGCGATCAACATCTTCGGCGGTTTCGCGGTGACCCGCCGCATGCTCGCCATGTTCAGCAAGGGGAACTGACGTGTCCGCAGCCTCAATCGCCACGGCGGCGTACCTCGCCGCCGCACTGCTCTTCATCTTCTCCCTGGCCGGGCTGAGCAAGCACGAGACCGCCCGGCAGGGCTGGACCTACGGCGTAGCCGGCATGGTCGTCGCCCTGGTGGCGACCGTCGGTCTGACCGTGCACGACAGTCCGGTCCGCGGCACCACCGTGCTGGTGCTGGCCGGTGCGATCGTCGTGGGCGGCGCGGTCGGCCTCTGGCGGGCCAGGATCGTGCAGATGACCGGCATGCCGGAGCTCATCGCCCTGCTGCACTCGTTCGTGGGCCTGGCCGCCGTGCTGGTCGGCTGGGCGTCGTACATCGAGGTCGAACGCCACGGTCTCGGCGGCTTCGAGGGGTCCCTGCTCCGCATCCACCACGCCGAGGTCTTCATCGGCATCTTCATCGGCGCCGTCACCTTCACCGGCTCGATCGTCGCCAACCTGAAGCTCAGCGCGAGGATCAAGTCCGCCCCGCTGGTGCTGCCGGGCAAGAACCTCCTCAACCTGGCCGCACTGGTCGCCTTCGTGGCGCTCACCGTCGTCTTCGTGGTGCACCCGGCCGTGTGGTCGATCGCCGCGGTGACGGTCGTCGCCCTGCTCTTCGGCTGGCATCTGGTGGCCTCGATCGGCGGCGGTGACATGCCGGTCGTGGTCTCGATGCTCAACAGCTACTCGGGCTGGGCCGCCGCCGCGAGCGGCTTCCTGCTCAACAACGACCTGCTGATCGTCACGGGGGCCCTGGTCGGGTCGTCGGGCGCCTACCTCTCCTACATCATGTGCAAGGCGATGAACCGCTCCTTCTTCTCGGTCATCGGCGGCGGCTTCGGTATCGAGGCACCGCGGGGCGGCGGGGACGGCGAGCAGGGCGAGCACCGGGAGACTTCTGCCCAGGAGACCGCGGAGCTGCTGGCAGGGGCCTCCCGCGTGGTGATCACCCCGGGTTACGGCATGGCCGTGGCTCAGGCGCAGTACCCGGTTGCAGAGCTGACCCGGCTGCTGCGCGAGCGGGGCGTGGAGGTGCGCTTCGGCATCCATCCGGTGGCCGGCCGTCTGCCGGGCCACATGAACGTCCTGCTCGCCGAGGCGAAGGTGCCCTACGACATCGTCCTGGAGATGGACGAGGTCAACGACGACTTCGCCGACACCGACGTCGTCCTGGTCATCGGTGCCAACGACACGGTGAACCCCGCCGCCTCGGACGACCCGAGCAGCCCGATCGCCGGCATGCCGGTGCTGCGGGTGTGGGAGGCCGCTCAGGTGGTGGTCTTCAAGCGATCGATGGCCAGCGGATACGCCGGTGTGCAGAACCCGCTCTTCTTCCGCGAGAACACTGCGATGCTCTTCGGCGACGCCAAGGCCGGAGTGGACGAGATCGTGAGCGCTCTGGCCGCGGTCCGGCCCGTCCCGGTCCCGGTCTAGGACATACGCGGGGGAGACCTCCCCGAGCATGCGAGTGGTGCCACGAAGGCCGCCAGGTGCGATACCTGGCGGCCTTCGGCGTTTCCGGGGGAGGTCGGGATCGGATCAGCGAGTGCCGCTCCGTCCCCGCCGAGCCCGGACTGGTCAGCGGATGCCTGCCGGTCCTACGTGCCTACGGCTCCCTGTCCTTGGACGCCCGCCCGTCCCGCGGCACCCGGCACGTTCCTTCGGGCTCGTCGAGCAGGACGGCCTCTCCCACTCACGGCAAGGGCCCCAGGCCCGAGTACGTCCGGTACGCGGGCCTGGGGCCGATCCCTCCAGGCTTCGGTCGGGTCCCCGCAGCACACGCCTGACGCGACCGGGCCGGCCCTCGGGCGGCGACGCCGATGAGTCGGTGCTGCACGGTTCCTGCGATCCGGGACGCGCCAGCCGAGGTTCGGGCTCACGCAAAAGAGGCGGTCGCCCCACGCGCATCCGCACGTGGGGCGACCGCCCTTTCCCCGACCGGGCTTTTGTGATCAGGCAGGAACGCCCGCATCCGACATCGGCAGCAGCTGGCCTCCGTCGAGCTTCAGCTGCTGACCGGTCACCCATCGCGACTCGTCCGAGGCGAAGTACAGCACCGCCTCGGAGATCTCCCGGGCCGTGAGCCACGGCACGCCCATGGGGGACTTGGTCTCGAGGGACGGGATCATGTCCTCCCGGGTCGGGTTCTCCAGGTCCGGGCGGAACGCGTGGTACATGAACTCGTTGTCCATCATCCCGCTCTCGACATTGGTCGGGTGGATGACGTTGACCCGGATCTTCTGGTCGGCGTAGATCCGGGCGAGATCGTGCCCGAGACGGGCCACATGGCGCTTGGAGTGCGCGTATCCCAGGCCGCCCGCGCCGGTGATGTCGACGGAGCCCTTGAGTAGAGCCGCCGTCGAGCCGGTGAGGATGATCGAGGCGCCCGGCTGCAGGTGGGGTGCGGCGGCCGTCGTCGCGTTGATCACGCCGTTGAGGTTCACCTGGACGACGTCGTAGAACGCCTGAGGCGTGTTCGAACCCATGGTGAGGATGCCGGCCTGGGCGATGACCACGTCGAGCTTGCCGAGTTCTTCGACGCCCTGGTCGACGGCCGACTGGAGCTGCGACAGAACCCTGACGTCGGCCTGCCGCGCGACGATGCGCCGCCCCAGGGCCTCCACCTGGCGGACCGTCTCGGCGAGGTCCTCCTTGGTGGCCAGCGGGTAGGGGACCGTCTCGATGTCGTCGAGGAGGTCGACGGCGATGATGTCCGCGCCCTCCTCGGCCAGACGGACGGCGTGGCTGCGGCCCTGACCCCGCGCCGCACCCGTGATGAAGGCGACCTTGCCCTCGACGCGTCCCGACATGAATCTCTCCTGGTGTGTTGATGGTGGTGCGAACGTTCGTGTGCTGCCCCGGTGGGCGGGTGCTGTCAGTTCAGCGGCTCGTGCCCGCTCGGGAGGGCATCGAGGATCAAGCTCTTGGCCTCGAGGTAGGGGCGCAGGCCGTCCCGGCCTCCCTCACGTCCCACACCGGACTGCTTGAAACCGCCGAAGCCCATCCGCGGATCCGTCCGGTACCCGTTGTGTCCGACCGTGCCCGCTCGAATCCGGCGCGCCACGTGGTACGCGCGGTCGATGTCGTCGGTGAACACGGCGGCGTTGAGACCGAAGACGGTCTCGTTGGCCAGCACCACCGCGTGCTCCTCGCTGTCGGCGGGGATGACGCTGAGGACCGGGCCGAAGATCTCCTCCTGCGCGATGGCCGACGAGTTGTCGACCCCCGCGAAGACGGTCGGTTCGATGTAGAAGCCGCAGTCCAGCCCCTTCGGCCGCTCTCCACCCGTGACCAGCCGCGCGCCCTCGGCGATGCCCTTGGCGATGTAGTCCTCTACCCGGTCGCGCTGGCGTTCCATGGCCAGCGGGCCGAGCTGCGCGGCGGGGTCGAAGGGGTCCCCGACCCGGGCCGAGGCGAAGGCCGCGCCCAGTGCCTCCGCGAAGGCGTCGTGGCGGTGGCGGCTGACGATGATGCGGGTCAGGGAGGAACACACCTGACCGTTGAGCGTGCACTCGGCGGCGGCCAGCTGCCTGGCCGCGTCCTCGAGGTCGTAGTCGTCGAGGATGACGGCGGGGGACTTGCCGCCGAGCTCCAGGGTGTAGCGGGCCATGCGCTCGCCGCAGAGGCTCGCGATCCGCCGGCCGGCGCCGCTGGAACCGGTGAAGGCGATCTTGTCCACGCGCGGGTCGCGGACCAGCATCTCGGAGACCTCACGGTCGGCCGTGACGACATTGAGCACGCCGGCCGGCAGTCCGATCTCCTCGGCCACCTCGGCGAGCACGTACGCCTCGCCGGGCGCCTCGGGCGGGGCCTTCAGGACTACCGTGCAACCGGCCAGCAGTGCCGGGGCTACCTTGTAGGCCGCCAGCGACATCGGCGTGTTCCAGGCGACGATCGCGCCCACAACACCGACCGCCTCGTGCACCACGGCGCCGAAGGCGCCCTGCATGGGCTGGTGCCGGACCTCGAAGGGGAAGTCCTCCGCCACGTCGGCGTAGTAGTCGTAGGTCGCGCCCACCCGCTCGATGGCGGCGCGGGACATTGAGTAGAGCACGCCGACCTGGCGCGTCCACAGCAGGCTGGCGTCGGGGGAGCGGCGGCGCAGTCCGTCGGCGATCCTGCGGAGCCATTCCGCTCGCTCCGCTGGCTGCAGCAGCGGCCAGTCCGAGTGGTCGAATGCGCGCCGTGCGGCGGAGATGGCCTGCGACATGTCGTCCGCGTCGGCGAGGGCGGCGCGGTAATAGTGCTCCTCCGTCGCCGGGTCGACGATGTCGAAGCCAGCCGTCGACATCGGCGCGACCCAGCGTCCGTCGATGAAGAAGCGGTCGGGATGCCGCAGGGGCAGTGGTTGCTCCCGGGCAGAGAACGCCGCTCCGGACGGGGTGTCTTGGGCACTGCTGATGTGGCTGGACAAGCAAGCCTCCGTGATCCGGACCGCGGGCGTGGGCCCGCGGGGGGTGAACAAGTGGAGAGGCATGATTTCGTTAAACAGAACGATCGTTGCCTTATGCAGTGAGGTCAGCATCACCTCGCGCCACTGCGCCTGTCAAGGGACGGAGTGCGGTGCTTCGGTGAGGCGGGGTGTCCCGCATCGCTCGATCTCGGGGTGAGGTGTACGCGCCACGTTCGGAAGGCCGATGGGTGCCGTCTCCGATGTCGCGCCATGAGCGCCTGACCTGGTAGCCCGTGAATTCGGGGACCGATTTTGCGAAAGCGGGGAATAGCGCGTGCAGACCTCTTGACGCGCCATGGTGGCGGGATCACACTCAGGACGCTGTAGCGATCGAGTGTCCCTTTAAACGGAACAGTAGCAGAGCGCCGCTGGTGCTCTCCACCTCATTGCATCGTGCAGCCATTCATGAAGTCCCAGGTCCACGGATGAAAGAGGCAAAGATGCCCCCCATCACCCCAGGAGAGGGCACGCGTTCAACGCGCCCCGTCCCGTTCATCATCGGGATCCTGATACTGGCTGCGATAGTCAGCTCGTTCGAAGCAACGATGATGTACACCGCGCTGCCGGGCATCATCGAGCAGTTCCGGGCCACCCCCAGCGACGCCGGTTGGGTACTCACCGGGTTTCTGCTGGTGGGCGCAGTTTCGGCGGCCATCAGTGGCCGTCTCGGGGACGCCTACGGCCGCCGCAATGTGATGATCGTGGTGCTGGCCGCCTCCATCATCGGCTCCCTCGTCAGCCTGTGGTCGAACAGTCTGGGCGGGCTCATCGCCGGCCGCTCGATCCAGGGCCTCGCCGGCGGCCTCGTGCCGCTGTGCGTCGGCATCCTGCGGGAGTCCCTCCCGAAGAAGAGCCTTCCCGTCGCCGTCGCGACCGTCGCGGGTGCGGCCATGTGGGGCGGCGCCGCCGGTAACGTGGTCTCGGGCAACATCGTCGATGCCTGGGGTTGGAACAAGGTGTTCGTCGTCGCCGCCGCGCTCGCCGCGGTGACCACGGTCGGGGCGTTCTTCCTGCCGGCTCCCACCGTGAAGTCGAAGATCGAGCGGGTGGACTGGCTCGGTGCAGTCCTGTTCGCGCCGGGTATCGCGCTCGCCCTGTACGGCGTCCACCAGAGCGCCACCTGGGGCTGGTCCAGCGGCAAGACGATCGGCTGCATCGTCGGCGGCGTGGTGGTCCTCGTCCTGTGGGTCCTGTGGGAACTGCGCGTCGACAAGCCGCTGATCAACATCCGGTTCTTCTTCGACCGCAAGCTCGGGCTCACGCTGGTCGTCACGGCGCTGGTGTCCTTCGGCACGCTGGGCGTCTCCGGGTTTGCCGGCCAGCTGATCTACCAGATGCCGGAGGCTGCCCCGGTCGGCCTCGGCCTCAGCGCCGGAACCGCCGGTGACCTGTCCTTCGCCATCGGCCTCCTCGGATTTATGCTCTCCCCGCTGAGCGGCCGAATCTCCCGCAACGGCAGGGCCCGCAACGCCCTCCTGGTGGGCACCATTCTGGCCATTGCCGCAGCCGTTCTCTCCGGACTGCTGCTCGGCACGGTCGTGGGCTTCACGATTTCGCAGATCGTGCTCACCGGCGCGACCGGCTTCCTGCTCAGCTCCCTGCCGAACCTGGTGGTCGAGGGGGCGCCGAGCGAGAACACCAGTGAGGCGCAGGGCGTCTACATGGTCACCCAGACCGCGTTCTCGGGTGTCGGCACGTCGATCGGTACCGTGCTGCTGTCGCAGCACCTTGTCGCCGGCACTCCGTTCACCACCCGGGCCGGGTACACCGAACTGTTCATCATGGTGGGGGTGGCAGCCGTCGCGGCCATGGCCGTGACCTTCTTCATCAGGCGTGGCGAGCGCACGGAGCCCGAGGGCGACGAGATGCGTACGGCCCGGGCCGAGGGGCTGGCCGACGCCGTGGCGATCACGCCCGACACCATCTGATCCGCCCCGGAGCAGGACGCTTGCGACCCCGTCTGTGATCCCGAGCCCGGACGACACCGTCGTCCGGGCCGGAACACGGCCGGGGCCGTGGCCGTTCTGCAGGGGCGCACGCACCTGCAAGGAGTACCTTTTGAACCGGACCGATGCCGAGTTCCGCGTGCGGATGCTGTACCACCCGCGGATCCACGTGCCGAGCCTCGAAGAAGCGGAAGACTTCTTCGCCCGCGTGTTCGGCAGACCCAGCACCAACTTCTCCGTCGTCATGCCCAACCCGCCCGTTCCGGGGCACTCCGTGGGCTACTCGACGTTCACCTCGATCAGTGACGTGTTGATCGACTCCCTCGCGCCACGCCTCTACCTCACCGGCGGAGTCCAGCGCTATCCGGATGTCGACAACCCGCGTCTGACGAGCACCGGTTGGTACGTTGACGGCGTCAAGGAGCTCTACAAGGAGCTCCGTTCCCGGGGATACCGGCTCGTAGACTCCCACGACAACCCCCTCTCGGAGGAGGAGTGGCGCGGCGGTCCGTCGCCGTTCCACACCGTGGGTGAGGATTCCGGTCTGAGGTACGCCTTCTTCGAGACCTACCCCTTCCCCCTCGACCCCAGGGTCCAGGAGGGCTGGACCGTCCCGGAGGTCACGCAGGACGATCCGCTCGGCATCGAACGGGCCTCGCACCACACGGTGCTGACGAACCGTCCGCAGCGCGCGGTCGAACTCACGGTCGGCGTGCTCGGCGGCGAGATCGTCCGCACGGGGCAGGACGAACTGCGCGACCTGAGCGGGCCGTTCGTCAGGCTCGCGGGCACCGTCCTGCACTTCGCGTCACCGCAGGCCGACGACGAGGCGAACGGCGAGGGCGTGGGCGAGGTCTCCCTGGACACCTATCACGCGATCACCTGGAAGGTCGCCGACCTCGAGCGTGCGGCCAAACACCTGGAGTCCGAAGGCGTGCGTATCGCACACCGATCGGACACCGCCCTTGTGACCGACCCCCACACCAGCCTCGGCGTTCCCTGGGGCTTCACCACTGCTTCCCTCTGAGGAGACATCTCATGTCCGACAACACTGCGCAGCCCCGACACGAGCTCCTGATGGCGCTCACCAACCCCGTGCAAGGACGGGAAGAGGAGTTCCGGACCTGGTACTGGGGGACCCATATCCCGGAGATCCTCGAACTCCCTGGCTTCCTCTCGGCGCGCCGGTACCAGGCGACCGGTCCGGAGGCAGGCGCCCCGCACCGTTATGTGACGCTCTACGAGGTCGAGGGGTCCGCCGAGAGCGCGCGTGACGTCCTGTTCACCGCGGGACTGAGCTCCAGCGACGCCCTGGACGTGACGTCCGTGGTGATGGTGCCGCTGGTGGCCGGCGGGGACGATCCCGCCGCGAACTGAGTTCGGCCGAGCTGTTACGAGGAGCCGAGAGCGCCGTCCGAGGATCGTGAACCGCGGTTCTCGGGCGGCGCCTTTTTCGTATGACCGCGAGGCGGCCGGACGGCGGCCCTGTCGCGACGCGCCCTTGGCGGCACGCGAGATGTGGGACCCCGGACAGCGAACGGCGCCGGCCGACACGCGATCACGCGTACCGGCCGGCGCCGTCCCGCCGAGCGGCGAAGCCTCCGCTACTGCCCTGTGCCGTACGGGCTCTCGGCGCCTGTAAAGCGCGCCGTCAGGCGCGCTGCCGCGTGCTTGACCAGGGCGATCGACTCGGATGTGGTGGCCGCGTTGAAGCGGCTCTCGGGGATGGTGATTCCTGCGTCTCCGATGACCGAGCCGCCCGGCCCGAGTACGGGAGAGGCGATGGCGATCGCCCCGTCGATCCGCTCGCCATGGGACAGCGCGTATCCCTCCTGCCGGATCTGGGCGAGGCGCTCCGCAAGCCGTTCGGGATCGACGACCGTGCGCTTGGTCAGCGCATCGAGGCCCGCGTGAGCGATCTCGTCCTGGACCTCTTCGGGCAGGAAGGCGAGAATCGCCAGGCCGCTCGCGCCCGCGTGCAGTGGCAGCCAGACGCCCCGGGGGACCGTGTAGCGGAGCGGGTGGTTGCTCTCCACTGACAGGGCGAACATCATCTCGCGGCGCTGGTCGTTGTAGATGGCGAAGAAGGAGGACTCGCCGCTGCGTTCCGTGAGTTCGGCCAGGACGTCGTTGGCGGCCTCCCGGAGCGGGAACCGGGTGTTGGTGGTCCAGGCCAGCCGCAGGAACTCCATGCCGAGCCGGTAGCTTCCGGCAGGGGTGCGGGACACCATGCCCAGCTCCTCCAGGTCGCTGAGGAGGCGGTGGGCAGTGCTTGCGCTGACGCCGAGGCGGTTGCCCAGCTCTCTCACGCCGTAGGTCTGCTTGCCCCCGTCGACCATGACCGTGATGATCTCGAATCCCCGGGCCAGTGGATGCCGCTGGCGGTCGGGAGCACTCGCCGCCGCCTCGGTTGCCTGCGTCTCCACGCTGTGCTCCTCACTGCTCGCCGGCTGGACAGCGGCTTGGGTATTCGGCAAGCGGTCGAGCGGATTCGATCCGTTCAACCGAATGAACATTCCGTTTAAGGGGACGATATCAGTGCTGCAATGCAAGCGATGCCTTGACGTGTGCACGTTGGGGTGCCTCGGTCCGGGCACGTAAAGCATAGGGCGAGCCCTCGGGCCGGGCGGTCGCCTCGTCGGGGAGGTGTGGCCGCCCGGCCCTCGGTCTTCTGTGTACGTGCTGGGCTCAGTTTGTGAGGCCGGCCGCGGTGAGCATGTCGGTGCGGTCGTGGAGCTTGACGCGGCCGCGTCCCTGCCGCTCGCCGAGCGACGCCTCCACCGCCTCGATCGCCAGCCAGCGCTTCCAGTCCACGACCGCCACATCGCGCGAGCGCAGCAGATCGTCCACGGCATCTGGAGTGGTTCCGTGTCCTGGCGCCGTCGCCGTGTCGGCCAGGACGGCCTCCACGGTCTCGCTCGCGCAAAGCCTGTTCGTGCCGATCACGCCGCTCGGTCCGCGCTTCGCCCAGCCCACTACGTACAGGCCCGGCACGGTCTCGTCCCCGGTCAGGGCGCGCGAGTCGTGGTGGGGGACCGTGCCCGAAGCCTCGTCGAACGGGACACCCTCCAATGGCGCGCTCCGGTAACCGACCGCCGGCAGTACCAGGCCGGCCGGGAGGACCTCGGTCTGCGCGGGGTCCGACGTGCGGACCAGGGAGATGCCGTCCACGGAACCCTCCCCGAGGAACCCGACCGGCGTGCGGTCGAAGAGGAAGCGGACGGAGCGGGGCCGGTGAGCCGGCGGCCGGGCGGCGAGCTTCTCCAGGGTCGACAGCACCCGCGTGGCAGCGGGGCGCCCGGTGAGGGCCGCCCGCCGCTCCTCCGTCAGTCGCAACTCCTCCGGGTCGACGATGATGTCCGCGCCTTCGACGCCGCCGAGCTCCAGCAGTTCCTTGTGGGTGAACTTGGCGGACTCCGGGCCTCGACGTCCGATCACGCAGACCTCGCGCACGGCGTGGCCGTCCAGGGCCTCGACGACATGCTCCGGCACATCGGTGCGGCGCAGCTCGTCTGGAGTGCGGACCAGCATCCGCGCCACGTCGAGGGCGACGTTCCCGACCCCGATCACCACCGCGCGTTCGGACGAGAGCGCTGACGGGTCGAAGGTCGCGTCGGGGTGGCCGCTGTACCAGGAGACGAAGTTGCGGGCGGCGATGACCCCGGCGAGCTCCTCGCCGGGGACGCCCAACTGTCGGTCCAGCGGCGCACCGTGGGCCATGATCACCGCGTCGTAGTGCTGACGCAGCTCGTCGACGGTGATGTCCGAGCCGACCGTGACGTTGCCGAGGAAGCGGACGCCCGGGGTGTCGAACACCTCGGACAGCGAGGCGATGATCGACTTGATCTTCTGGTGGTCGGGCGCGACGCCGTAGCGCACCAGCCCGAACGGAGTGGGGAGGCGCTCGAAGACGTCGACCTGGACGTCGAGGCCAGGGGTCTCGGTGAGGATTTGGGCGCAGAAGACCCCGGCCGGCCCGGAGCCGACCACGGCTGTGCGAAGGGTGCGCATCCTCAGACCGCCTTACGCAAGGGCGTACCGGCGTGCCGGGTGTCGTGGTCGGTGCCGTAGGCGCGCGCCACCCTGTCGGCCATGAAGGTGGCGAGGGCCGGGTGCGCCCGCAGGCCGCTCCCGTTCCGGATGTGGACGCGCTCCTGCGTCATTGCGTGCGTCACGACTACTCCCTGAATGTTCTGCATGAGGGTCCCGTCGGAGGCGGCCGCACTGTGGGCGGTGCCCGGCGACAGCGTGTGGAACACCTGCCTATTTCGTATAACGGAACACGCGATCCTTTCAGTGAGTTTCCTGGGTCGACGTGTGCAGTGTCAAGGCGTAGGGGGTGGTGAAGTGTCGCCATGTCGTTCCCTGGTTTCCGGGGTCAGTTAGGGGGGTTGACATCCAGATTTGCGCCATGGAAGCTGAGCGCGCTATCGCAAACGGAACGACTGTTCGTGTATGTGGAACAGTCGCGGAGGGATGAGGACGCATTCCCATGACACAGGGGCAGAGCGCACGCACCGGTCAGCGGGCCGGCCGATGACCGCCGAAGGCCGGGTCGCCGTGGTCACGGGCGGTGCCGCGGGCATCGGCCGTGCCATCGCCGAGCGCCTGGCAGCCGACGGATTCAAGGTCGCCGTCATCGATGTCGCCGAGGGTGCGGCCGAGGAGGCCGCGGCATCCATCGAGAAGGCGGGCGGCACGGCCCGGGGCTACCGGGCCGATGTGGGCGACCGCGACATGGTCGACGCGGCGCTTGCCGCTGCCCGGACCGACCTGGGGCCGCTGTCCGCGGTGGTCGCGAACGCCGCGGTCGCCCTGCAGCAGCCGTTCCTCGAGATGACGACCGAGCAGTGGAACCAGACCATCAAGATCAACCTGACCGGGACGTTCCATGTCGTCCAGTCCGCGCTCCCCGATCTCGTCGAGGCGGGGTGGGGCCGGGTTGTGCTGATCTCCTCGTCCAGCGCGCAGCGCGGTGCTCCGAAAATGGCCCACTACGCGGCGTCCAAGGGCGGGCAGATGGCGCTCACCAAGGCGCTCGCCGTCGAGTTCGCGAAGTCGGGTATCACGGTCAACACCGTCGCTCCGTCCTCCATCGACACGCCGAGCGTGCAGAAGAAGCGCGACGCGGGCGCCATGCCGTCCGCCGAGGACATGGCGAAGTACATTCCTGTCGGCAGGACTGGGACCGGCGCGGACATCGCCGCGGCCGTCTCCTACCTGGTTTCGGACGAGGCGTCGTACGTGACGGGGCAGACCGTCAGCGTCAACGGCGGCTCCTTCATCGGGTGATCGTATGAGTGAGTCACGTATTCCGCCCCGCCCTGTCGACGATTGGACCGAGGAGGTCGACGAGGCCTTCTCCGTACTGCGCGCACACGCCCCTGGCGGCCAGGCCGCCGACATCGGTGAGCCGCCCAAGCGTCCGCAGTCTCACATCCTCGGCATCTACGCCTGGCATCCGGACTTCGTCCGCGGCTGGATGCCCTTCTCGAACCACCTGCGCCACTCCACGTTGTCCGACCGCGTGCGGGAGATGGCCATCGTCCGCACCACCTGGCTCGGCTTCGGCGAGTACGAGTGGGCTCAGCACGTCAGGATGAGCCGGGCGGCCGGTTGGCTCACCGACGCCGAGATCGACGCTCTGGCCGAGGGGCCCGACGCCGACGTCTGGACGGCGGAGGACGCCGCCGTGGTCAGGGCGGTCGACGAGCTGTACGGGTTGAAGAACGTCACCGACGGTACATGGGCTGTGCTGGAGACGGCTCTCACGCGCCAGCAACTCATCGACTTCGTCTTCACGGTCGGTACCTACGACATGCACTGCACCTCGTTCAACACGCTGGGGCTGCAGTTGGAGCCAGGGATGACAGGGTTCCCCGACAGCCACCGGACCGCACCATGACCGCCGCCGCACCGGTGGCATCGCTGCGGTGGGCGGTGAAGGAGTCCTTCCTCCGGTACGTCCAGGTCTTGGCGGCCGGCACCTGTGAGGCCACGGGGGAGGCGACACTGGACGCCGACGGCGTCTTCGCCTTCCCTCTGATCGGAAGTGAACACGAGGCCGGCAACCAGGTCTTCGCCTTCGGCGGGGGAGCCAAGTTCTACGCCCACGCCGGCCACCTCGACGTCGAGCTGCACGGTCTCGAACTCTGGCTGACGGAAGAGGGCGGCCACCTGGCCGTCCGGGGCGCCGACCAGGAGCGGATCGCGCTGGCGACGACAGGACCGCTCCGCCCCGGTCAAAGGGACGGAATTATTCCGCTGCTCACCGATACGGGCGCGGCGGTCTTCGGGCATGTCTACGTACCGGGCACCGAGCTCGCCCCGCTCGATCTCGGCGCCCTGCTAGATTGAGAGGTCATGTCACAAACTTCGCCTGAGCGGCCGGCGCGGCGCGCCGGCCCGCGCTCCAGCGGGCAACGCAACGCCCGGGGAGAGGTGACCCGGCAGCGCATCCTCACCGCAGCCGAACGCCTCTTCGCCGAGCACGGAATCTCCGCCGTCCCCCTGCGGGACATCGGCATCGCGGCCGGCCAACGCAACCACGCGGCCGTGCAGTACCACTTCGGGGACCGTGACGAAGTGGTCAAGGCGATCATGGAGTTCCGTGGAGCCGACAGCGAGGCGAAGCGCGCCGACGTCGTCGCCGACCTGGCGGTGGGGGACTCGCCCCCCACCGTCGTCGACGTGGTCAGGGCCTTCGTGCGACCGCTCGCTATCCACCTTCAGCCCGACAACCACTACCTGGCCTTCCTGTCGCTCTACATCACAGAGGAGGGCGGCTACGAGGGCTTGGTGGGGGTGCGCACCGGAGCGTCGGTCATCACGCTGCGCGCGCTGCTCAGCAGGCTGGCGCCGCAGATTCCGGAGGCCGTTCTGGACGAGCGGTGGCTGACGGTAATGACCAGCGCCGTGCACGCGCTGGCGCGCTACCACTCGGCCCAGCGCAAGCGCCTGCCGATGCCTGCCGAGATCGACGTACTCGTCGAGGATCTCGTGACCTTTCTCGGCGCCGGACTGGTGGCCGCCCCGACGCCGGGCGACCCGAGGACGGCTTCGCCACGCTGACGGCGGCTGTGCCCGCCCCGGTACCGACCGGGGCGGGCACCTGTCTGTCTGCGTCCGCTTCGTGGCGCACAGCACGCGCAGCGCCCCGCCCACAGAGAGATGTGGACGGGGCGCTGCGCTGGATCTCCCGGATCCCTCAGCCACCGAGGTGCGACATGAAGTTCGTGGCCCAGTCGTACAGGTTCTCGGGCACCTGGTAGCCGGACTGCTCGTTGATCTCGTCCCAGTGTGCGGCGATCTCCTCGACGGTCGGCACTCCCTCGGCGGTGGAGCGGTAGCCGGGCGTGACCCCGAGGAACCAGCGCGCGAACTTGCGGGCGCCGGCCACCAGGATCTCGCCGTTGACCTTGCACTCCTCGTGCGACAGGTAGGCGACCATGGGTGAGACGAGATCGGTGCGCATCGCCTCCATGCGAGCCTCGTCCATCTGCGTGGTGGTGATGTTCGGCTTGCCCGCCGAGGTGCTGGGGCGGGTGATCGCGTTCGGCGCGAGGCAGTTGACCAGGATGCCGTGAGGAGCCGCGGCCAGGGCGAGACTGCGGGTGAAACCGATCAGCGCCCCCTTGGCGGTCGCGTACGCCAGGTTGTCCGGGAGCCCGAACATTCCCGTGGACGTCGTCGTCACCACTCGGCCGTAGCCCTGCTCGACCATGTGCGGCCAGGCCGCGCGGGTGGTGTGCCACGTCCCGCGCAGGTGCACGTCGAGTGTCCGCTCCAGGTTCTCCGCGTCGGCCTCGGGGAAGGTGGCGAAGCGGGAGATACCGGCGTTGTTCACGACGATGTCGACGCGCCCGAACTCGCTGACGGTGCCCTCGACGAGTGCCTTGCAGCCCTCTTCCAGTCCGACGTTGTTGGTGTCGGCGATCGCGATGCCGCCGGCCTCGGTGATCTCCCGGACGACATCGGTGGCCGGTCCGGAGTCACTTCCGTCGCCTTCCTTGGTGCCGCCGAGGTCGTTGACGACGACCTTGGCGCCGCGCTGCGCGAGCAGCAGGGCATGGGCTCGGCCGAGGCCCCGTCCGGCACCGGTCACGATCGCGACGCGTCCGTCGAAACGGAAGTCAGGGGTGGCGTTCATCATTCTCCTTTGAAGGTGATCGTCGTCGCATTTAATCACTCGTGCTCACTTCCTACAACGGCCCTCGGAGAGATCGCTTGCGGCCTTGATCAGCGACGAAGGGCTGACTGTTGTCAGTTTTCGACACTCGTGCTTATATCTGAGTCACTGCCGATCGGGCAGTCCGAACTGAGTGGGAGTGAGCCGGGATGACGGAGCGGGTCGACAACGACGTTGATGTCGAGGTGCTGGTGATCGGTGCCGGGGTGGTCGGTATCTACGCGCTCTACCGGGCGCTGGACGAGGGCTTCTCGGCCCTGACACTCGAAGCCGGCGACGGTGTGGGCGGTGTCTGGTACTGGAACCGCTACCCGTCCGCCCGCTTCGACTCCGAGAGCTACACCTACGGCTATCTCTTCTCCAAGGAGCTGTTCGAGGACTGGCGTTGGAAGGAGGAGTTCGCGACTCAGCCGGAGATCGAGAGCTACCTCAACCACGTCGTGGAGCGCTTCGACCTCGGCAAGCACATCCGTACCGGCGAGCGCGTCGTCTCCTCCGTGTACGACGAGGGCGCCAACGTCTGGGTGGTGAAGACAGAGAAGGGCGACGTGGTCCGGGCCCGCTGGGTGGTCTCGGCGACGGGTGGCCTCTCGGTCCCGCATTACCCGGAGATCGATGGCCTCGACGACTTCCAGGGCATCGCCCATCACACGGGCGCCTGGCCGCACACCCCCGTGGACTTCGCCGGGAAGCGCGTGGCCATCATCGGCAACGGTCCGAGCGGGGCCCAGCTCCTCCCGGCGATCGTGGACACCGTGGCCGCGGTGGACCTCTACCAGCGCACCCCCACGTGGACCACGCCGCTGAACAACGCGCCCCTCACGGACGAGCGCCACCAGTGGCTCAACGACAACTTCGAGGACGTCGTCCGGACGCTCACCACCTCCCCGTCCGGCTTCCTGCACGAGCCGGCCGGCAAGTTCTCCACGGCGGACTCCGCGGAGGAGCGGCAGGCGTTCTACGAGCAGATCTGGAAGAGCCCCGGCTTCGCCAAGCTCACCTCGAACTACTACGACATGACGACGAACCGCGAAGTGAACCAGGAGTTCTGCGAGTTCCTCGCCGGCAAGGTCCGCTCGATCGTCGACGACCCCGAGACGGCGGAACTGCTCATCCCGACGGACCACCTCTTCGGCGCCAAGCGCCCGCCGTTCGTCGCGGACTACTACGAGTCCTTCAACAAGCCCAACGCCGGGTTGATCTCGCTGCGCAAGACCCCCATCCTCCGGGTGGACGCCACCGGCATCGAGACCACCGAGAAGCACCGGGACTACGACATCATCGTCTACGCCACCGGCTTCGACTTCGGTACCGGCGCGCTCACCCGGATGGGCATCCTCGGCCGCGAGGGCCTCGACCTCTCCACCGACTGGGAGGACGGCCCCTCCGACTTCGCCGGCTTCAGCGCGCACCGCCTGCCGAACTTCTTCTTCCCGGGCGGCCCGCACGGCGCCGGCGGCGGCAACTACCCGCGCTACTCGCAGGACCAGGTCGACTGGATCGTCGACACGCTGAAGCACGCGCGGGAGCACGGCTTCGACGTCTTCGAGCCGACCGCGGACCAGGAGGAGCTGTGGATGACGATGGTCGAGACCCTCGCGCCGAAGTCGATCTTCTCCGCCGAGCACAGCCACTACTACGGCGCCAACGTGCAGGGGAAGCCGCGCAAGTTCCTGCTGAACCCCGGTGGGCGCGGAAAGCTCCACGAGATCCTCGACGAGGTGTCCTCCACCGAGAACTACGGCGGCGCGTTCTCGCGTTCGGCCGCGGCAGTCGGGGCCGACCTGTAGCGGTCGAACCGTCGGCCTGGACGGGTGGAGCCGTCGGATCGAACCGGTGAACGAAGGGCGGTTCCCCGCGTCAGAGCGGGGCACCGCCCTTCAGTGCTGGGTGCCGCCAGACCGTTCTGCCGAGCGGTCGGCAGTGGTCACGGCCGTCGGGCCGCGGCCCACTCCTTCACCGTCACGACCTCCGCCTGCTGCGGGAAGACTTTCTCCAGCAGAACCCGATGGACCTCGGGATCGGCGTCGGCACACCCGTCGCCGAGCACCGTGAGCCCGTAGTCGAGGTCGGCTGCCTGGCGCAGCGTGGACAGGACCACACCGCTCGTCGCGATGCCGGTGAGGACCAGATGGCTGATGTCCATGGAACGCAGCAGCATGTCCAGATCGCTGCCCGCGAAGCCGCTCACCCGGCGCTTGACCACGACGGGCTCACCGGGGAGGGGTGCCACGGCCGGGTGGATGGCGTTGGCCTGCTCCTCCTGGGGCGAGGCCGCTCGCCCGGCGAGGCGGCCGAACATCTTGTTGCGCGGGTTGATCTCGGCGCGGCCGGGACGGAAACCCACGGTGACATGGACGACCGGCTCCTCGGCCGCTCTGGCGGCCTCGATCGCCTCCCGGACCCGCCCCAGGTACTCCGGGTCGGCGTACCGCTCGACGATGACGTTCTGTACGTCCATGACCAAAAGCGCGCTTCGGGGCACAGGGGGCCTGCCTTCTCCTGCAGTGGCGACCTGGTTCGTCGACCAGCATGTCAACAGATGATGACTTACGACTCCGGAAGTTAGAACACGGCGTGAGTCGATGTCAACGAGTGATTACAAAGCCGGTCGGTGTCGTTCCGGCGCTGATCGGAGCGCAGTAGGTTGTGCTCATGGAAAGCGAGACGGCGAGCGCCACCCCTGCGACGCGGCGCAGGGACTCGGCCGCTACGCGTGAGGCGTTGCTGAGGGCCGCGCACAGCCGTTTCATCAGGCTCGGCTACGAGCGGACCACTCTGCGTGACGTGGCGGGCGACGCGGGTGTCAACATCGCGCTCGTGAAGCGCTACTTCGGTTCCAAAGAGGGGTTGTTCAAGGCCGCGCTCGCCGCCAATCCGAGATTCCTCGGCTCGGGCGCGGACCTGCCGAGCGGCGTCGCGGAACTCGCCGACGCGCTCGCGGACCAGTTCTCGGCGGACGCCTGGCCCGAGTTCGGTGAGCATCCGGTGCTGATGCTGCTGCGGGACCCGGGAGACGCCGAGGTGAGCGCCATGCGGCGGGCCGCGTTGGAGGAGTTCGCGCGCAACGTGCTCGCCTCCGCCGGGGCCGCGCTCCCCGAGGCCGGCGCGGCGGAGCGGGGGCTGCGGTCCCAACTGGTGGTCGCCCTCGGAATCGGTGTGGCGGTGCTGCGCTCGGCGGTCTCCGTCCAGCCGCTCGGCGACGTGGGGTCCGCAGAACTGGCGCCGCTGCTCCGGCTCGCGCTGCGGGCGCTGCTGGAGGAGCCGTGCGACGAGCCCGGTGGGTACCAGGGGCGGACTGGATCAGGGCCGCGGCCAGGGGCGCCCGGCCAGGCGCTCGATGCCGGTGTTGAAGCGTCGTAGGTAGGCCGCGAACGCGGTGATGTCCTCGTCGGTCCAGTCGGCCATCACGTGGCCCAGCGATTCGACCACGGCTTCGCGTTCCTCGTCGAGGAGCTGTCTGCCGCGGTCGGTGAGCCGGAATTTCCGGGCCATGCCGCCGTCCGGGTCAGGGATACGCTCCACCAGCTTCTCACGCAGGGCGGCGGCGGTCTGGCGGTTGAGGGTGGAGGAGTCGAGGCCGAAGGCCTCGCTCAGTTCGCCGATGGACATCGGTCCCTGCACACGCAGGCGGCTGAGGATGATGTAGGCGCTGTGCTCCATCAGGCCGCCTTGGCGGCGCCCGCCGCGTCGCTGCAGGCTGTGTCGGCTGAGGAGCATCTGCTCGTACTCGACCTCGTGTGTAGGCCCGCCCATGGAGAGACCCACCTCCTGTCCCTTCTTGCCGCGGTCCGGAGAAGCACCGCCGGCCACCCGGGTGTCGCCCTCTGCGTTCCGGATGCGTTGCTGGTCATGCATGATGCATAAATTGTGCATCAGACACAGCCGAAAGCGGGCAGCCGCCTGTGAGTCACCGGCTGATTACCGCGTGACCATGCCGCACGGGGGGCACGGGGGGCACGGGGGGCACGGGGGGCACGGGGGGCACGGGGGGCACGGGGGGTGAGGGCGAGGTGGGCGCGAACTTTGCTCGCGTGCCCCCTGCTCCGACCGATCGGTCAGGCGGGCGCCCCCGAGCTGCTCCTTCTCAAGATCGCTCCGGCGTCGACCTTCATCTGCAGGCCGGTCACGAAGCGTGCCTCGTCGGAGGCGAGGAAGAGCACCGCGTTGCTCACGTCCGAGGGATCGACGTAGGGGACGGGCATGGCCTGCGTGCTGCGGAAAGCGTCCGTGACGTCGTCGCGACCGGGGTTTGTCAGGTCGGGGCGGAAGATCCGGTACATGGGCTCGCTGTGGAGCATGTCGGTGTCGCAATTCGTCGGATGGACGGCGTTCACCCGGATGTGACGCGGCGCGAGTTGCAGGGCCAGGTCGTGCACGAACCGAGCAACTCCCCGTTTCGCGTGGGAGTAGCCGGCGCCGCCCGGGCCCGACTCCGGGGCGTCGACGCTTCCTGTCATCAGGCCCGCGGAGGACCCCACACAGATGACGGAGGCGCCGCGGTCGAGATGGGGGTAGGACGCCTCGACCGTGTTGATGACGCCGACGAGATTGACCGTCACGGCGTCGAGGAAGCCCTGTGGCGGCACGTCCATGCCCACCGGGGCGATTCCGGCGTTGGCCACCACGATGTGCAGCCCGCCGAGCTCGCCGACCCCGGCTCGCACGGCCTCCGCGAGCGCGGGACGATCTCGGACATCGGCCCGCCGAGCGACGATCCTGCGCCCGAGCGCTTCCACCAGGCGGGCTGTCTCGGCGAGATCGGCGTCGCGCGACAAGGGGTAGTGGGCTGAGTCGATGTCCTGGCAGAGATCGACCGCGATGATGTCGGCCCCCTCCTGGGCGAGCCGCACGGCATGACTGCGGCCTTGCCCGCGCGCGGCTCCGGTGATGAATGCGACCTTGCCCTCGACTCGCCCGCTCATACGGGACCTCCTCGCGCAGATGGGGACGTCGGCCAGTGTGGGTGCCGTCATGGCGTCGGACGTGACCGGTGCCCGCTCAGCGGAACAGAACCTGCGGGTCAGGTCGTCCCGCGACCCTTCCCTCGCAGCGGACGGCGTTTAGGATGCTGCGCTATGGCGAGACCACCAGGGCACGGGCCGGGCTACGAGATCAAGCGTCAGGAGATCATCGACAAGGCGGCGGCGCTGTTCGCCGAGAAGGGCTACGCCGCCACCGGCATCGCCGAGTTGGGTGATGTGGCCGGGCTGGCGCGGGGCGCGCTCTATTACTACATCGGCTCCAAAGAAGATGTGCTGGTCGAGATCCAGGACCGGGTCCTGCGTCCCATCCTGGGCTCGGCACATCGGATCGCCGCGCTGGACGAGGATCCTGTCCTCAAGCTTCGGATGCTCTCGCAGACACTGCTGGAGAACATCCTGGCCCGGCTGGACCATGTCTGGGTGTACGAGCACGACTGCCGGGACCTGAGGGGTGCCAACCGCACACGACTGCTGAGCCAACGCCGGGAGTTCGAGGACGTCGTCGAGTTGCTCCTCATCGCCGCCATGGAGGAGGGGTCGTTCCGCCGGCTCGACCCGAGACTGGCCACGTTGCAGTTCCTCAACATGCACAACCACACCTACCAGTGGATCGAGCCGGACGGCGACTGGGACGCCGGGTACCTCTCCCGTGAGTACTGCGCGACCCTTTTCCGAGGCTTCGCCGCACCCGGATGCCGGTTCGAGGGCATCGAGGACCGGATGGGCGTGTACCTGGACCGGCGCAAGACGGCCGTCCCCGAAAAGCTGCCCGCCGCCGGGATCGGACCGCGGATCGTCGGCGGCGACGCGACGGCGCGCTCCGCCGACGCCCTCAGGGGCGCCGCAGTGCCGTAGCGGCTAACGCCCGGCACCTCCGCCTACCGGGCCGGGACGGGCCCGGGTCAGGCGTTTGCGTCCGGCTTAGGCCCGGCCAGGTGACGGCCGATGATGTCCTTCATGATCTCGGTCGTCCCGCCCACGAGTGTCTGCACCCGGGCGTCCGCGTACGCGCGGGAGATCCTGTACTCGTCCATGAAGCCGTAGCCGCCGTGCAGTTGCAGGCAGGCTCCGACGACCCGGTTCTGCAATTCGGTGGCCCACCACTTGGCCTTGGCGCCGGTGACCGCGTCGAACGTGCCCTCGTTGAGGGCCAGTACGCAGCGTTCGAGGTAACTGCGGGTCATCTCGACCTCTGTGGTCAGCTCGGCGAGCCGGAAGCGAGTGTTCTGCAGGTCCACGAGCCGTCGTCCGAACACCTGCCGTTCCCGCGTGTATTCCAGAGTCCAGCGCACCGCAGCCTCGGCCGCCACCACTGCCCGCCAGGCGATCGACAGGCGTTCCAGAGGCAGTTGGGCGGTGAGTTGGCGGAACCCGTCGCCCGCCTGCCCGAGCAGCGCCTCGGCAGGCAGCCGGAGGTCGTCGAAGAACAGCTCCGCGGTGTCCTGCGCGTGCAGTCCCAGTTTCTTGAGCTTCCGACCCCGCTGGAACCCCGGGGTCTTGGACGGTACCAGGAACAAGGAGAGCACTGCCCGGCCGTTCTCCTCGCCGGTGCGGGCGGCCACGATCACCAGGTCGGAGCCGGACCCGCTGGTGATGAAGGTCTTCGCGCCGTTCAGCACCCAGCCGTCGTCCTCGCGCCGCGCCGTGGTCCGCATGCCGCGCAGGTCGCTGCCGCCGCCCGGTTCCGTCATGGCGATCGAGGTGACCACCTCGCCCGCCGTCATCCCGGGCAGCCACGCGGCCTGTTGTTCCTCCGTGCCGAACCTGACCAGGTAGGAGCCGACGATGTCCTCGTTGATGGAGAACCCGGAGGCCAGCGACGCGGCCCCCACCTCGGCCAACTCCTCCTGGATCACGCACCGGAACCGGTAGTCGTCGCTGCCCGCCCCGCCGAGCCGCTCGGGAACTCGCAGGCCCAGGACGCCCGCCTCGGCCGCGGCCTTCCAAACGGAGCGGTCGATGATCCGGGCTTCCTCCCACTCCTCCGCGTACGGCAGCACCGAGCGTTCCACCAGGCCGCGCACGGTCCCGCGGAAGGCTTCGTGATCTTCGTCGTAGAAGCTGTACGGCATCGGTCGCCTCCAAGTCATTATCTAAAATCGTTAACTGATATACCCTATCCGCCAGTCAGCATAGGAGGGTCGATGCCGCCGGTTCCACCCCTCAGCGATCTGCGGGTTCTGGAGTTTCTGGGTCTCGGGCCCGGTCCGTTCGGCGGCATGCTGCTTGCCGATCTCGGGGCCGACGTACTCGCGGTCGCCCGGCCGGGAGCGGCGAGACCCGCGCTCGCCGAGAACCGTCCCGTCATCGAACTGGACGTCAAGTCGCAGGCGGGGCGGGAGACGGCACTGCGTCTCGCCGAGCGGTGCGACGTACTGATCGAGGGCTTCCGCCCGGGTGTCATGGAACGGCTGGGGCTGGGACCGGAGCAGGTCAGTGAAGCCAACCGCGGTCTGGTCTACGCACGCATGACCGGCTGGGGCCAGCAAGGTCCGCTCGCCTTCGCCGCCGGGCACGACATCAACTACATAGGGATCACCGGGGCCCTGCACCACGCGGCACGGCAGGACGCAGCCCCGGTACCCCCGGCCAACCTGCTCGGAGACTTCGGCGCCGGCGGAATGTACCTCGTTACGTCGGTCCTGGCCGCGCTCCACGAACGCCGGCGCACCGGCACGGGCCAGGTGCTGGACGTGGCGATCGTGGATGCCACCACCTACCTCACCACCATGCTGCACGAGTACCGGTCCCGGGGCACGTGGTCGGACGAGGCGGGCACCAACCGGCTGGACACGGGGGCGCCGTACTACGACGTCTACCGGTGCTCCGACGGCGGGCATGTCGCCATCGGAGCGCTCGAGACGCCGTTCTTCGCCGCGCTCGTCGAGCTGCTGGGCCTGGACCCCGCGTGGGTCGACATCCGCGAGGACCCCGCCCACTGGCCCGCACTGCGCCGGGACATCGCGGCAGCCGTCTCCCGGTGCACCCGGGATGCGTGGGCCGCCGCCGCAGCCGGGACCGACGCCTGTCTGACTCCGGTGCTGTCCCTCGCCGAGGCGGCGGACCACCAGCAGCTCGCGGCCAGGGGAGTCCTGGCGCCCGCGCCGGAGGGCCAAGCCGGCTGGCGGCCGACGCTCGGTGTGAGGTTCACACGGGAGCGGGCCGCCGGGGGCCTGCCCGCTTATTCGGTGGAGGACGCACTCGCACGGTGGCAGGCGGACGAAAGACGGCAAGACACGAAGGGCTGAGGAGCGATCCGGCTTCCTCAGACCGACCCATCGTCCCGGCCGACCCCCAACGCGCCGGGACCCCGAGATCCGTGAACTGGGAGCGAGGAGACATGACGGCACGTCAGGCAGTGATCGTGGACGCGGTGCGCACTCCCATCGGCAAGCGCAACGGCTCGCTGAGCGAGGTCCACCCCGTGGACCTGTCGGCGGTGGTCCTGCGCGCTCTCGTCGACCGCACCGGGATCCCGCCGGAGATCGTGGACGACGTGATGTGGGGTTGTGTCACCCAGCTCGGCGACCAGTCCAGCAACATCGCGCGCTTCACCACCCTCGCGGCCGGCTGGCCCGAGAGCGTCCCGGGGGTCACCTTCAACCGGGCCTGCGGATCGAGCCAGCAGGCCCTGGAGTCGGCGGTGCACGCCGTCGTCGCGGGCGCCTGCGACTGGGTGGTCGCCGGCGGCGTCGAGACCATGTCCCGGGTACCGCTCGGCGCCGCCCGCGCGACCGGCGAGCCCTACGGCCGGACCGTCCTGGACCGTTACGAGACCGACCGCCTGGAGCAGGGACCGGGGGCCGAGATGATCGCCGAGAAGTGGGGGCTGAGCCGGCACCGCCTCGACGAGTACGCCTCGCGCTCGCACGAACTCGCCGCCGCCGCCATCGACGCGGGCGTCTTCGAGGAGCAGTTGGTCACCGTGCCCGCGGCTCCGGACCTGAAGCAGGACGAGGGGCTGCGCCGAGGCACGTCGCCCGAGACCCTGGCGAAACTCAAACCCTCCTTCAGGGAGGACGGAGTCATCCACGCGGGCAACGCCTCCCAGATCTCCGACGGGGCGGCCGCGCTGCTCGTCACCACCGCAGACCTGGCCCGTCACCACGGCCTTCGTCCGCTGGCGACGATCAGGGCGGGCGCCGTCGTCGGCGACGACCCGGTGATGATGCTGACCGCGCCGATCCCCGCGACCCGCAAGGTGCTCGACCGGGCCGGCCTGTCCATCGGTGACATCGGTGCCTTCGAGGTCAACGAGGCCTTCGCGCCGGTGCCCCTGGCCTGGCA
This sequence comes from Streptomyces sp. NPDC001443, assembly GCF_053597355.1. Taxonomy (NCBI): domain Bacteria; kingdom Bacillati; phylum Actinomycetota; class Actinomycetes; order Kitasatosporales; family Streptomycetaceae; genus Streptomyces; species Streptomyces sp. NPDC001443. The sequence continues at coordinate 77,274 of NZ_JBSFIA010000026.1, read as the reverse complement.
GGCAGAGGTGAAGGCCGACCTCGAACGGGTCAACCCGCTCGGTGGCGCCATCGCCGTGGGGCATCCGCTCGGCGCCTCCGGCGCGATCCTGGCGACCCGGCTGCTTCATCACATGCGTCGCGAGGGCATCCGCTTCGGCCTTCAGACCATGTGCGAGGGCGGCGGCACCGCCAACGCCACCGTCTTCGAACTCGCCGACTGACATGACCGCAACGCGTACAGCGAAGGGACGGCAGTGAACGTGACACCGGAGCAGCGCCGGCGCGACCTCGCCGAGCTGCGGGAACGCTGGTACCTGCAGGGCCACTACTCCTCGCGGACCATGGCCGAGGCACTCGAGGACGCGGGGCGCCGTGTGCCCGAGACGCGGTTCGTGTTCGCCTCGGAGGCGGAGGCGGCCTCGTGCAGCCTGGAGCAGGCCCTTGCGCTGGGCCGGCGCGCGGCGGCGGGGCTGCGCGGCCTGGGAGTGAAACCCGGCGACGTGGTCGCGGTGCAGATCCCGAACAGGCTGGAGCTGGTGGTCTCGTACTTCGGGGCCTGGCTGGCCGGCGCCGTGGTCCTGCCGATCACCCACATCTACGGATCGGCCGAGGTGGGCGCCATCCTGCGGGACGCGGGGGCCAAGGTGCTCGTCCTGCCGGACGCCTGGCGCTCCATCGACTTCGTCGACCGACTGGCAGGTCTCGACGCCGGTCCTGACCTCGAACACGTGGTCATGATCGGCGAGCGGGTGGCGCCCGGTGCGACCCCCTGGACCGATCTGCTCTCGGCGGCGACGGAGGACGGGCCGACGCCCGCCGTCCACGCCGACGACGTGTGCGCGGTGATCTACACCTCGGGGACGACCGGGGTGCCCAAGGGCGTCCAGCACACCCACAACACACTGCTGTACGAGCTGCGCAAGGGCGACCTGATGAACGAGGCCGGCCCCGAGGACACCCGGCTCATCCCCTGGCCCTCGGGCCATGTCGCCGGGCTCCTGGCGGCGTGCAGCGGGATCGTCTCGGGCACCGACACCGTGCACATGGACCGCTGGAACCCGGCGCGCGCGGTCGAGCTGATCGAGAAGTTCCGGTGCACCATCACCAGCGGCACGCCGCTGCACGTGGAGGCCCTCCTGACCGCCGCGGAGGAGAGCGGCCACGACATCTCGAGTCTGCGCTTCGTCCAGATCGGCGCGGCCAACGTACCGCCCGCCCTGGTCGACCGTGCCGACGCCGCGGGCATGGTCGTCGCGCGTGCGTACGGCAGCACCGAACACCCGCGGTGTGCGACCTCGCCCCTGGACGCGTCGGCGCGCCAGCGTTCGACCACCGACGGTCTGGTGCGCTTCGGCGACGAGATGCAGATCCTCGACGACCGGCTCTCTCCCCTGCCGCTGGGGGAGACCGGGGAGATCGTCACCCGGGGCCCGAGCCAGTTCGTCGGCTACCGCAACCCCGCGTTCGACGCGTCCGCGTTCCTGCCCGGCGGCTGGTTCCGCACCGGCGACGTGGGGCGCCTCGACGAGGACGGGCATCTGACCGTCACCGACCGGATCAAGGACATCATCATCCGCGGCGGCGAGAACATCGCCTCCAAGGAGGTCGAGGACATCCTCGCCACCCACCCCCGGGTACGGCACGCCGCCGTGGTGGCCGAACCCGACCCGCGCTACGGCGAGCGGGTCGCGGCCTTCGTGGTGCTCGACGAGGGTGCGCTGGAGGTCGAGGAGGTGCGCGAGCTGTTCGCCAGGCATCGGGTCGCGCCGCAGAAGGCCCCCGAGCGCATCGAGGTCGTGGCCGACCTGCCCCGCGCCCCGTCGGGGAAGGTCCGCAAGTTCGAACTCCGCAACCGGCTCCGGAGCCGGGCAGCGGATGCCGCCACCGAACCGGAGCCCGGTCCCTGACCCGGCGGGACGAGGGTTTTGCAGAGTGATCGCAGCCGGACCGCTCCGGCTCGGACGACGAGAGGCACCGCATGGACATCGGCCTGTTGATGAGCTACTCGGGCGGCTTCGCCGAAGCCGCCCGGCGGCTGGGCGACTTCGAGGAGGCGGGAGTCGACACGGTGCTGCTGCCCGAGGCGTACACCTTCGACTCGGTCAGCCAGCTCGGCTACCTCGCGGCCCGGACCGAGCGGATGCGCATCTCCTCCGGCATCCTCAACGTGTACTCACGCACCCCCGCCCTGCTCGCGATGACCGCCGCGGGGCTCGACTTCGTCTCGGACGGACGGTTCGAGCTGGGCATCGGGGCCTCCGGACCCCAGGTGGTGGAGGGCTTTCACGGGCTCCCGTACACCGCCCCGCTCACCCGGGTCCGCGAGGTCATCGAGATCTGCCGGACCGTCTGGCGGCGGGAGCCGCTGCGCCACGACGGCCTGCTCGTCCAGGTGCCGTTGACCGCGGAGCGCGGCGGCACCGGTCGCGGTGGGCGGGCGCTGCGGCTGATCAACCATCCGGTACGGCCCGCCGTCCCGATCGTTCTGGCCGCTCTCGGCGCCAAGAGCGTGCAGCTGGCCGCGGAACTGTGCGAGGGATGGCAGCCGACGCTCTACCTGCCGGAGGCCGCCAAACAGGTCTTCGGGCTGCCCCTGGAACGTGGTCGTGCCCTACGGGAAGCCGGACTGCCTCCGCTGCGGATCATCGCCGACGTGAAGGTCCTCATCAGCGAGGACGCGGACGAGATCGAGGCCGGCCGCCAACAGGTCCGTGACTACATCGCCCTGTACGTGGGCGGCATGGGAGCCCCGGGCCGGAACTTCTACAACGCACTCGTGTCCAGGTACGGCTTCGAGGAACCGGCGGCGCGCATCGAGGAGTTGTACCAGTCCGGCCGCAAGGCGGAGGCCGCCGCGGCGGTGCCGGAGGAACTGGTCGACGGCCTGGCCCTCGTAGGTCCGCCGGGCCTGGTCGAGGAACGGGTGGCGGCCTTCCGCGAGAGCGGCGTGACGGGCCTCAACGCCGCGCCGGTCGCGGGCACCCACGACCGGCGCGTCGAGGACATGGCCCTGCTCAAGCGGCTCGCCGGGTGACCTGCACACGTTCGAGGTGGCGCACCACCTGCTCGTGATGGTGGGCGGCGGTGCCATGGACCAGAGAGTCGACCGTGACCCGCCGCAGGTACAGATGCAGGTCGTGTTCCCAGGTGAAGCCGATGCCGCCGTGGCACTGCAGGGCCGCGCCCGCCACGGCGGGCATCCGCTCACTGGCGAATGCCTTGGCAACGGCCGTCGCCAGGCCGACGTCCTCGCGGCGGGCGTCGAAGGACATGGCCGCGTAGTAGGTGGCGGCCCGCAGGCCGCGCAGTGCGGTCAGCATGTCCGCCGCGTGGTGCTTGACCGCCTGGAAACCGCCGAGCGGCCGGCCGAACTGCTCGCGCACGGTGACATGGCTGACCGTCATCTCCAGCAGGCGTTCGCCCGCGCCCAGGGCGTCCGCGGCGGTGAGCACGGCCATCGCGTCCGTCCACCGCAGAACCTCGTCGAGCCGGTCGGACAGCACCTGCCCCGCTTCGACGACGACATCGTCGAACACGACCTCGTACCAGGACCGGGTCAGGTCGAGGGTGGCGCGGCGCTCGACGTGCGCGGCCGACGCGGGTAGCAGCAGCACATACGGGTCCTCTCCGGTGAGCACCGTGAGCAGGTGGTCGGCGCACCCGGCCGCGTGGACGGCCGTGGCCCGGCCGGACAGCACCAGACCCCGCTCCTCCTGGCGTACCTCGAGGGAGCCGCCGTGTGCGAAGGCCGCCTTCAGCCTCCCTTCGCCGAGTTTCGTCGCCAGGCCGGAGCGGACCTCGTCAGGGCCGATCCGCGCCGCGCACGCGGAAGCCACCGCGGTCTCCAGGAAGGGGCCCGGTGCCGCGGCGCGCCCCAGCTCCTCGGCCACCAGACAGAGCTCGGCCATGCCCTGCCCGGCACCTCCCCGGTCCTCGGGAGTGGCCAGGCCCGTCCACCCCATCCGGGTGCCCCGGTCCCACAGCTTGCCGTCCGTGTCCTGGCCCTCCTCGACGACCGACCTGACGAGCTGTGGAGGGCAGGTCGAGGTCAGAAGGTCGCGCGTCACCTCGCGCAATGCTGCCTGTTCCTCGGAGAGTTCGAAATCCACCATCGGGCCGGTCCTTCCGCGGTCGTACTGACTATGGATCACTAGCCTGCCATTCAGTGTAATGATTAAGCTATCTGGGATGTCAGCTTCCAGAGACCCCCGGGGCGACCGAGGGGGAGAGGGGCGAAGATGCCCGAGCAGGAACCCGTCCTTGCCGAGCCCGCCTACGAGACCGTCCTGTACGCGGTGGCGGGACACGTCGCCACGGTGACGCTCAACCGCCCGCACAAGCTCAACGCGTTCAACCAGGCCATGGTGGACGAGTTCCGCGACATCTGGGCACGTGTCCGCACCGATGACGACGTCCACGTGGTGGTCCTCCGGGCCGCCGGTGAGCGGGCCTTCTGCACGGGCACCGACGTCGACGACCGGATCCACCTCGCGGACAACGTCTGGAGCCAGGAGGATCCGGGCCGGGGGCTCAGCCCCAAGCAGAACCGGGTGTGGAAGCCGGTCGTCGCCGCCGTGCACGGCATGGTCGCCGGCGGTGCCTTCTACTGGTTGAACGACTGCGACATCGTGATTGGCGCAGACGACGCCACCTTCTTCGACCCGCACGTGAGCTACGGCATGACGTCCGCCCTGGAACCCATCGGGCTGGCCCGGCGCATCCCGCTGGGGGAGGCGCTGCGGTGGGCGCTGGTGGGTCTCGACGAACGGATGTCGGCTGCGCGGGCACGGGAGATCGGGCTGGTTTCCGAGCTGGTTCCCTACCCGCAACTGTGGGAGCGTGCCGACGAATTGGCGCGCACCATCGCGGCCAAGCCGCCGGCTGCGGTCCAGGGCACCGTGCGAGCGATCTGGGAGACCCACGGCCTGGACCGTGAGACGGCCCAGGCGGTCGGTTGGCACTACACGACGATCGGCAATCCGCTGGGCAAGCCGCAGGTCTCGCGTGAGACCTTCGTCAAGCCCCGGTGGACGCTGCGCTGATCAGCCCGCTCGCTCGGCTGGGCCCGCTCAGCCCGTGCCGTCGGCGAACCGCGCGATTTCCACCTCCAGGAGGTCGCGCAGTCCGCCGGCCGGCGGCTCCGGAAGCCGTACCGGGGACTCGCGGGTCGGCAGCAGCACCACGGCCCGGCCGGGCGTCGAGACCTCTCCGCGCTGGTTGTGGCAGGACACCTCCAGGTGCACCTCGTTGCGTCCGTTCACCTGGACCTTGTCCACCACGGTGCCGCGCACCCAGGTGGTGTCACCGATGTAGTTGAACTTGCGGTGCTCGCAGCGGAGCTTGAAGAGCCAGCCGTCGTCGCCCATCCAGTCGGTGAGCGCGTGCGTGAGCCAGGTCTCGCGCATCCCGCCGTAGTCGTAGCTCATGGGGATGCCCAGCTCCCGGGCGCGTTCGGGTTCCCAGTGCAGCCGCTGGACGGTGTCGGGGATGTTCCGGGGATTCGGCGGGTACAGCCCCGGGGCCTTGCGCCTGACCCGCCGGGCCACGGAGAACGCCCCCGGCGGTGTCAGCTGCATCCCCCAGCCCACGTGCCAGACGACCACGTCGGTCACCGTGAGCGGTCCCTTGACCCGCGGCTGGATCTCCTCACCCACGCGGACGTCCTCGAAGTAGCGGGTGCGGGTGCCGCGCCGTTCCTCGGCGTCGTAGGCCGCGTCGATCTCGGCGAGCTGCTCAGCGGTGTACGGCGGGAAGTCCAGTGCGTCCTTGCCGCCCGACCTCTCCCGGCTGGTGTGCCGTTCCGCGTGGATCCAGGTGCCTCGCTGCACCGCGACCACCTGGCCCGCTCCGTCGGCGAACAGGAAGTCGTTGGTCACGTGCGCGGCCTTGCCGCCGAAGGAACTGGCCTTGACCCGGACACCCACCTGGGCGCGCAGGCAGGAGCAGCGGTCACCCAGCCTTAGCGGCCGGTAGTACTCGAACTCCATCACCGCCTGGTAGGCGCCGAGCCCGGCGAACGGGTCACCCTTGAGGATCGCCTTGGCCCGGGCGTCCTGCTCGACGGCGTTCTCGCCCATGGTGTACAGGAAGTTCGGCGGGGCGATGGCGCCCTTCCAGCGGGTGGCGGGCCCGTGCTCGGGGTCGCACCACAGGGGGTTGTCGTCGCCGTAGCCCAGTGCGAAGTGACGGACCCCGTCAGCCGTCACCTCCAGGTTGTGCGGGGGGAGGCGGCGCTGCGGGACACCGATGCGGCGGCGTGAGCGTTCGACCGCCTCGTCGGTGAGCAGGCCGTAGTCCGGCCGGTCCGTCGGGATCGTCACCTTGTCTCTCCCAGGTTCGATGAAGGGTGCTCGTACGCCGCCTGCTCGCCGGTGAAGATCTCCTGGAGCGCGGGCCGATCGACCTTGAGCGAAGGGGTCCGCGGCAGGGTGTCCAGGATGCGCAGGTGCACCGGCATCTGATAGCGGGTCAGGCGCGCCGCCAGATGGTCCAGCAGGTCCTGCTCGCTCGCCTGGCCGCACAACGTGACCGCGGCGACGGGTACTTGTCCGAGGCGTTCGTCCGGCAGCCCGACGGCGGTCGCGTCGCTGACGGCCGGATGCTGGTGCAGGGCGTCCTCGATCACACTCGGCGGGATCTTGAACCCGCCGCGGTTGATCGCGTCGTCCGCGCGGCCGTGGATGAACAGGAAGCCGTCCTCGTCGAGCGAGGCCACGTCGTTGGTGCGCAGCCATTCCTCTCCTGCGGAGGGCAGTTGGGGGCCGCGGACCTCCAGCAGGCCGGTGTCGCCGGGCGCCTTGACCTCGTGGGTCGTACGGTCGACGATCCGCAGCTCGATGCCCCGGTGCGCCCGGCCCACGCTGCCCCGCTTGGTGCCGGCCCAGCGGCGGTGATCGGCGACGGACCAGCCGGCGATGGCACCGGCGAACTCGGTGGCGCCGTAGGTGGTGAGTACGGGCACTCCGTAGCGCTGCTCGAACTCCTCCGCGAGGTCCGGGGGGAGCGGAGCCGTGCCCGAGCCGACGGCGCGCACGCTGCTGAACGTGTCGGGCGGGAGTTCCGCGCGCAGCACCATACGGATCGCGGTCGGCGGCAGGCGCAGTTGACGCGGCCGGTGCGTGCGCACCAGCCGGGCCCACTCGTCCACCTGGAACCGCTCCATCAGCGCGACGGACCGGCCGTCGGCCGCGTGGGCGATGGCGAAGTAGAGCCCGCTGATGTGGGCGAGCGACGACCACAGGATGACGTATCCGTTGCGCAGGCGTGGTCCGGCGTTGTCGTCCAGCACGGTTCCGGCCGCGTCGAAGGCGGCGGTGAGCTGCGTGTAGGACAGGGAGACGCGCTTGGGACGGCCGGTCGTGCCGCTGGTCATCATCACCACGGCGATGTCGTCCGTCGGCAGTCCCGCGGGGCGGGGAATCCATGACACGGGGAGAGGCTCCAGGCCCGCGTCCTGGGTGACGAGCAGCGGAACGGCTCGGGTGTCCGCCGCGGCGGCGCGCACCGGAGCCCGGGCCCAGTCCTGTTCGTCGGCGATCACCACGTCCGGTTGCAGCGAGCGGATGTCGTCCCCGAGGCCCTCGTCCCCGACGTGCGGGCTGAGCGTGACGACCTGCCGTCCGGTGGCGATCACCGCCAGCAGGGCGGCCAGTTGGGCGGGCCTGTTGCGCAGGACGAGTCCGATGCGTCGGGCGGCAGGCAGGTCTCCCAGCAGCCTTTCCAGGTCGGCGGTGACGTCGGCGAGGTATGACCACGGAAAGCTCGATTCCGCGAAGGTCAGCGCCGTTGCGGCCGGGTCGATGACCATCACGCGACGGAGCCAGTTCGAGAGCGTGGGCAACGGGATCCCTGCTGAAGGCAGTTGGGCCTGTTTCGTCATGGCACCTTCTACGGGTGTCGTGTCTGGAGTTTGAGGTAAATTAGTTACTTGATTCTACCGATGCTGTCCAGGTTGGGCCAAGGGGAGACCTGCCGTCAGGTGTCGAAACGAGCCAGCGAAGAGCTAGATCTTCTATCTGAAATGCCTGATGACCGGACCATCGGAGAGACAGACCGTGCCCAAGTGCCGGCCCGCGCGCCGGCCGAACCCCGGGAGAACAGCATGCGACTAGACGCGATCACCGCACTCGTCACCGGCGGCGCGTCCGGCCTGGGAGCCGCCACCGCCGCGGCGTTCGTCGACGCGGGCGCGAAGGTGGTGATCACCGACCTCCCTGAATCGCCCGGCGCCGAGACGGCGGCAGCGCTCGGCGGCGCGGTGCGCTTCGTGGCGGCCGACATCACCGACGAGGCCAGCCTGCGAGCACCCCTCGAAGCGGCCCAGGAGAGCGGCAATCTCCGGGCCGTCGTGCACTGCGCCGGCCGGGGCGGGGACCGGCTGCGCATCCTCGACAAGTCCGGAGCGCCCGCCGGACTGGACAGCTACCGGCAGGTCCTGGAGGTCAACCTGGTCGGCAGCTACAACGTCCTGCGGCTGGCCGCCGCCGCCATGGCGGGCAACACCGTGGAGGACGGGGACCGCGGCGCCATCGTGCTCACCGCCTCCGCGGCGGCCTTCGAGGGGCAGATCGGCCAGACCTCCTACGCCTCCTCCAAGGGCGGGGTGCACGCGATGACCCTCGTGGCCGCCCGCGACCTGGCCAGTTGGGCCATCCGGGTCAACACCATCGCACCCGGCACGTTCGACACCCCCATGCTCGCCCGGCTTCGCGAGGACATCCGCCAGAGCATCGCCGAGACCATCCCCCACCCCAGGCGTCTCGGCCACGCCTCGGACTACGCCGACCTGGCGCTCGCCCTCGTACGCAACCCCTACGTCAACGGCGAGACCGTCCGGATCGACGGCGCTCTGCGCATGGGGCCCCGATGAGTGCCGCGCCCGAAGTCCTCGTCTCGCACCAGGACGGGGTCATGGTGATCACCGTCAACCGGCCCGCGCAGAAGAACGCGATGACTCTGGCGGCCTCCCGGCTGATCGCCGAGGCCCTCGACCTGCTGGACGCCTCTCCGGACCTGTCCGTGGCGGTGCTCACGGGCGCGGGCGGGACCTTCTGCGCGGGCATGGACCTCAAGAGGTTCGCTCAGGGGGAGAGACCGGCGCTGCCGGGCCGGGGTTTCGGCGGGCTGGTCGAGGCACCCCCCGAGAAGCCGATCATTGCCGCGGTGGAGGGCTGGGCGCTTGGCGGCGGCTGCGAACTCGCTCTGGCCTGTGACATGGTGGTCGCCGCCGAGGGCGCGCGCTTCGGCCTGCCCGAGGTGCGGCGCGGTCTCGTGGCGAGAGGCGGCGGAATGATCCGGCTGCCGCAGCGCCTGCCGCGTTCGGTCGCCATGGAGATGCTGCTCACCGGCGACCCCATCGACGCCGAGCGGGCCGAACGGCTCGGACTGGTCAACCGCGTGGTGCCCGATGGCCAGGCGTTGGAGGCCGCGCTCGGGCTCGCCGGACGGATCGCCGGGAACGCGCCGTTGGCCGTCCGGTGTGCGAAGGCGGTGGCCGGAGCGGCGCCGGGATGGCCCCAGGAGGAGGTGTGGAGCCGCCAGGCCCCGCTCTCCGACGCCGTGTTCGCCTCCCAGGACGCCGTCGAGGGGGCGCGGGCCTTCGTGGAGCGCAGGGATCCCGTGTGGGTGGGGAAATAGGGCCCGTCATCCGGCCGACGTCGCAGGACGTCGGCGGGACATGAACGTCGGGCTGTGCCGCGGTGCCCGAGGGCTGCCGCGGCACAGGCCGCCCGGCGGGCCGTGCGTCAGCGCACGGCCACGGGGTTCACCAGCCCGCCGGTGCTGCGCGGGAAACGCTCCGGTGTCGCGTTGAGCAGGAAGGTGTAGCGGCGGTCGAGGGCGCACGCGGCCGCCAGGTCCTCGAGCACCCAGTTCTGCCCCTGGATCATGCCCATCATGACCAGGCACAGGATGTGCACGGGCAGCATGACGTCCGCGACGTTCGACGGCAGCAGTTCCATGGGCATGTTGTCGATGGCTGCCGCGGCGGCCCGGCGCTCGTGCAGGAACAGGGGAGCGTCGTAGTCGAGCGCCGGCACGGGCCGCCGGTAGCTCGGAACGTCCCCGGCCAGGAAGTGTGACACCTGGCCCGTCCGGATCAGGACGATGTCGCCTTCTTCCACGGGGGTGCCCTGGGCCTCCTCGACGGCCTCCAGGACGGCTCGGGTCACCGGGTACCTGCCCGGCAGGACGTCGACGCCCTCGTGCCGGGCCACGTCCAGCAGGATGCCGCGCGAGACGATAGTGCCCGCCGCCTCTATGCCGAGCCGGGTGGCTCCCGACGCGTCGACGGCGTCGGCCGGGACACCGTTGTACATCACACCGCGGTGGCTGCAGTGCGACAGCGCGTCCCAATGCGTCGCCGCCTGCGTGGGAGTCACCACGATGTCGTCGCTGTAGGCGACGGAGTCGGGGGAGTCCCCCATGACGGTGTTGATCGCGAGCATGGTCCGGACCGGGTTGATGCGTCCGGGCACACCCACGCCGTTCTGCGGGCCGTCCAGCGACAGCGGCATCGAGAGCGAGAACGCCTCACCCGTGACCACCGCCGCGGTCCCCTTGCGCACCACGGCCGGGGTGATGAGGTTCAGCGTCCCGAGCTGGTCGTCCGCGCCCCAGCGCTTCCAGTTGCTGACCTGCTCGGCCAGGGTGTCGAACTCGGCAACGCTCAGCACGGTGTCCGCCTCTCGTCGGTGGTGACTCGGCTCGGTTCGTTACGACGTGGTGGTCCGGTCGGCGACAGCCCGGCGTCGACGGTCCGGTGGCCCGCTCCCGCACGCGTCGGCCATAGCGGGGGAGGGGCAGGGAAGTGGGTCAGCCGCGTGGCTCCCGAGGCAGGCCCAGCGCGCGTTCGGCGATGGTGGTGCGCAGCACCTCGTTCGCTCCACCCGCGATGGTGTAGGCGCGGGCGTAGAGCAGGGCGTCCTGCCAGTAACCTCCGGCCGTCGCGCGGTCGTCGCCCTCGACGAGGATCCCGTCCTCGCCCTGGAGTCGCACGGCCAGCGAGACGGCGTCCAGGTTGGTCTCGCTGTAGAAGACCTTGACCGCCGCCGGGTCGGACGGTTCGTCCGTGGCCGCCGCCATCCGGGACTGCACGGCCTTGCTCATCAGGTCGGCGACGTACACCTGTGTGGCCAGCCGGCCGAGATCCGCGCGCAGGGCGCCGTCGTCCAGGGCCGGCGCTCCGGCCGGACCCGTCGCGGAGGCCAGGTCGAGCAGCTCGTCCAGATCGTGGAGGAGTTCGGCGCTGCGCGCGGCGACCGAACCCCGTTCCTGGGCCAGACTCGCACCGGCCACCCGCCATCCGTCGTCGACCTCGCCGATCACCCGGTCTGCTGGGATGCGTACGCCGTCCAGGAACACCTCGTTGAAGTCGGCGGTGCCGGTGATCTCCCTGAGGGGACGGATCTCGATGCCGGGGCTGCGCATGTCGAGGGCGAACGCGGTGATGCCCCGGGTCTTCGAGACCTCCGGATTCGTCCGTGCGAGCAGGTAGCCGACGTCGGCGTGCTGGGCGTTGGTCGTCCACACCTTCTGGCCGTCCACCACGAAGTGGTCGCCCTCGCGGCGGGCCCGGGTCCGCAGCCCCGCCAGGTCGCTGCCCGCCTCGGGTTCGCTGAACAACTGGCACCACAGGTCCTTGCCCGAGCGCAGCCTGGGCAGGAAGTGGGCCTTCTGCTCGTCGGTCCCGTGGGCCAGAAGCGCCCCCGAGGCCAGTGCGCCGGCGCCGATCTGCCCCCAGGCCCTCGCCCTCGCCAGTTCTTCCGCGACGACGAAGGCGGGCTCGGGGCGTGGGTCGGCGAGACCGCCGTACTCCACCGGCCAGGACCTGCCCAGATACCCGGCTTCGTGCAGGCACGCGATCCACTGCCGTATTTCGGGGACGAGGACGGGGGCCGGTGCCCGGACACCCGCGTGGGTCCTGCGGCCGGGGGCGTGGGCGCGGATGAAGGCGCGCACCTCTTCGCGCAAAGCCGTGAGTTCGGCGCTGGTGTCGAGCCGCATCGTGTCTCCTGAAGGGGATGGGGTGGCGTCCTCGGTGCCGGACGGGCGGGCGGGCGGGCCCCGCGCCCGGCGACCTGACGTCCCGGCTCAGACCGAGGGCATGCCGGGGTCGCGGGGCAGTCCGAGGACCTGCTCGGCGAGTGTGTTGCGCTGGATCTCCGAGGTGCCCGCGCCGATCGTGGAGGCCCGGGTGCGCAGGAAGCCGTACAGCCACCGGCCGCGCTGCACCGCATCACCGGATCCGGCGCCGAGCAGCGCGGCCGGGCCGAGCACGTCGACCGCGAACTCGTGGACGTCCTGCTCGAACGCGGTGATGTGCAGACGCGAGACGGAGGAGACCGGTCCAGGCTCCCCCCGGAGCAGGATGTCGGAGATGGTGCGCTGCCCGTTGTAGTGCATGATGCGCACCCGGATCTCGAAGTCCGCCATCCGGTCCCGGATCCCCGAGTCCTCCAGCGCGCCTCTCTCCTCCAGGAGCTGCCGGAGTTCGGTGAGCACCCGCCGGTAGGTCGCCGCCTGGTTCATGGCCCCGGCGGCGCGTTCGTGGCCCAGGCTCGTGCGGACCAGCGGCCAGCCCTCGTTCTCCTCGCCGACCCGGTCGGCGACCGGTACCCGCACGTCGTCGAGGAAGACCTCGGCGAAGAGGTGCCCGCCGGTCAGGTCGCGCAGTGGCCGCACCTCCACTCCGGGGGCATGGGCGTCGACGACGAGGTAGGTGATCCCGCGCTGGCGCGACGCGCGCGTTCCCGTGCGGACGAGGGTGAAGAAGACGTCCGCCCGGCTCGCGTGGCTGGTCCACACCTTCTGGCCGTTCACCACGTACGTGTCGTCTTCACGGCGCGCGGTGGTGCGCAGGCTCGGCAGGTCCGAACCGGCCTCCGGCTCGGAGTAGCCCTGCGCCCACACCTTGTCCCCACGCAGCATCGCGGGCAGCCAGCGCCGTTTCTGCTCCTCGCTGCCGAACTTGATGATCGTGGGCGCGGCGATGCCGAGGCCGGTCCCGACGGGGCCGGGCACCCGCGCGCGGGCGAGCTCCTCCTGGTAGACGACCTGATGGGCGAAGGGCAGGTCCATCCCGCCGTACTCCCGGGGCCAGCCGGGTCCGGCGAAGCCGTGGTCGAAGAGGGCGGCCTGCCAGGCGCGGGTCCAGGCGAAGCGTTCCTCGGGATCCCGGGGCCGGGGCCCCGGGCCAGCGCCGTCCAGGAAGGCGCGCAGCCCGGCCCGGAAGGCGCCGATGTCGTCCGGGACGGTCGCGGAGGCGGCGGAATCGGACGTCACGGGCGGGTTCCTCCGAGTGTGGTGAGCCGAGCGATGCGGGCGCGTTCCTCGCGGGGCGTCCCGAACAGCAACTCCGACGACTTGGCGCGACGCAGGTACAGGTGCGCGCGGTGCTCCCAGGTGAAGCCGATCCCCCCGTGGATCTGGATGTTCTCCTTGGCCGCCAGGGTGAACGCCTCCGAGCAGTAGGCACGGGCCACGGACGCCGCGATCGACGCCTCGGGTCCGGGTGTGCCGACGACGGATCCGGCGAATCTGGCCGCCGACCGGGCGCACTCCACGCGGACGAGCAGTTCGGCGCACTTGTGCTTGACCGCCTGGAAGGAACCGATGGGCCGGCCGAACTGCTCCCGTGTCTTCGCGTGTTCCACCGCCGACTCCAGGCAGGCGGCGGCCCCGCCGACCTGTTCCGCGGCGACGGCCGAACGGACCAGGTCGTACCCGGTGCGCAGCTTCCGGGAGATCCCGCTGTCGCCGATCCGGGTCGCCTCGGCCCGGTCGAACGTGACGTATGCCAGGGGCCGGGTCGGGTCCAGGGCGTCCAGCGCGGTCGCGGACATGCCCGGGGTGCCCGCGTCGAGGGCGAAGAGTCCCGGGCCGTCCGGGCAGTGCGCGGTCACCAGCAGCAGGCCGGCGGTGTGCCCGTCGACGACGTACGTCTTGGCACCGGAGATGCGCCAGGCGTCGGCGTCCCGCACGGCCGTCGTGGTCAGCGGGGTCCCGTCCCAGGGGCGGCGGTCCGGTTCGTGCATCGCCAGGGTGGCGGTGAGCGCCCCCGAGGCGATGCCGGGCAGCCAGCGCTCCATGGCCGCCCCGTCGCCGCAGTGGGTGAGGACCTGCCCGGCCAGGGCCACCGTGCCGAAGAACGGGACAGGGCCCAAGGCGCGGCCCAACTCCTCCATGACAACGCCCAGTTCGGCAGCCCCGAGGCCGGTCCCGCCGAAGCGTTCGGGCACGGTGAGTCCGGTCAGTCCGAGCTGACCGGACAGCCCTCGCCAGAGGTCTTCGTCGTAGTCCTCCGGGCTGCTGTCGGCCGGAGGCGGTCGTCGGCCCGTGGCCTTGTCGTCGAGGAAGCCTCGCACCAAAAGGCGCAGTTCCTCCTGATCCTCGGTGAGACTGAGACTCATCGCATGTCCATCGCCGTAGTCATGGCCTTCACGCACGGGGACGTTAGCAGCTATCGGATAAATCAGTAAGCTGTTTCCGGGGAGCGTCGGCCGAAGTGTCCACTCGGCGGGAACTGCGAAGACTCGGGAAATCCGCGAGATGTCCTTTGCCGACATGGCCGGTGACGAGGGTTTTTGATCAAGTACACTCATTGTCATGAGTGCCACACTGGGGTCGCAAATCGGTCAGACCGTCCGTGCGCCCAAGACGGCGGAGTTGATCGCCGCGCAGTTGCGCCGCCGGATCGTCCAGGGTCAGCTGCAGGCCGGCGAGAAGCTGCCGCCCGAGCTCCAGCTCATGGAGCAGTTCGGTGTCTCGCGACCCACCCTGCGCGAGGCTTTCCGCATTCTCGAAGCGGAGAAGCTCATCAGCGTCCGCCGGGGCAGTCGGGGCGGCGCTCAGGTCATGGCCCCGGACTTCTCCGTCGCGGCCCGGCATGTGGGGCTCCTCCTGCAGATGCAGGGGACGACCGTGGACGACGTCTACGAGGCGCGGATGATCGCGGAGCCGGCCTGCGCGCGCATGCTCGCGAAGCGTCGTACGAAGCAGGACCTGGCCGACCTCAGTCAGGTAGTGGAGGAACTGCAGTCCGCGGTGGACGCCGAGGACGACGCCGTCCCCGATCCGGCGCTGTGGTCGCGGCTCACCTACCGGTTCCACGAACTCATCATGGAGCGCTGTGGCAACAAGACGATGGCGGTCCAGGGGGCGGTTCTCCAGGAGATAGTCGCGACGCATCTCGAACTGCGCGTCGCGCGCAACTTCGACCGGACGGAGTCGCCCGAGCGCTTTCACCGCGCCATCAGGGCGTACAAGCGCCTCGTGACCCTCCTTGACGCCAAGGACGCCGACGGCGCCGAGCGCCACTGGCGCAACCACATGAAGGTCGCCGGCACCTATCTGCTCAAGGACGACCTCCACAACAAGCCCGTGGTGGACCTCTTCGCCTGACCCACCCGTCAGCCTCCCGGACCGCCCGCGGCGCCGTCGCCGCGTCCGGGGGCGGCACTGCCGCCAAGATGTGTCCCGGTCAGCGGGATGCGACTCGGGTGGCTGATTGTCGTTCCCTACTCTCCTCCTGTGGGATCCCGCCGACCGGCTCTTTCGCCGGTCGGGACGACTTCGACATCCCGGGAGGGCCGCGATGCGGCGAGATGACGACGTCATCGTGACGGCGAAGCCGAAGTGCCGTACCAGTGACGTCTTCCACGCGGCCGCGCGGTCGCGGAGTGCCACCGGAGGCGCTCGCTAGTCCTGCACGGGCTCCCGCTGTGATGCGTCGCCGGGACACCGGTGGATCTCCCCGGTTCGGGGCGGATTCCGACGGCATCACCGACCCTCCCCACGCACGGCCCGCTCGTCGATACCGCCACCGCGCGGTCGGTGAGGCGGGTCCCGTTCCCCTCTGTGCTCCCGTTCCGGGTCCTGGCGGCGCACCGTCGTCCGCCGATCCAGAGCGCCGACGGGACGTGGTTCGTGCGTGACAGCCAGGCAGTACCTCAGGAGTACACGACGGATCAAGGGAGATCCCTGTGGACGACAAGCTGAAGTTCAGGTACTACCGGATATCCGTGTGGTGCGGCGTGGTGGTGCTAGTGGCCAACACGCTCGCATTCTCGGTCTTCGGGCACCTCTCCCCGCCCGTCTCGCCGGGCGACAACGCCCAGCAGGTGGCCGACTTCCTGACGGAGCATCGGACCGGCATCCTCTGGGCCGTGGTCACGATGGGCATCTTCGCCCCGTTCTTCTATCCGTTCGCGGTCGTCACGAGCCTGCAGATGCGCCGGATCGAGGGCGGCTGGGGACTGCTGTCAATGATCCAGGTGACGACGGCCGTCGTCGCGCCGACGGGTTGGGTCTATCCGCTCGCGGTGCTGGCCACCGCGGTCTATCGGCCGCACCGCAGCCCCGAGTTGATGCAGCTGCTGAGCGACCAGTTCTGGCTCACCTATGTCGGTGTCGCCGTCATCTTCGTCGTCAACGTCGTGGTCATCGGCATCTCGGCCTTTGTCGACAAGCGGCCCGACCCGATCTTCCCCCGGTGGTTCGGCTGGCTCAACTTCGTCCTGGCCGCGGCCTTTTTCCCGGGCGTCTTCGTCTATGTGGCGACCGACGGCCCCTTCGCCTGGAACGGGGTGTACACGCTGGTGATCCCGTCCATCGCGTTCATCATCTGGAAGATCTCGATGATCATCGTGCTGCTGCGGGCGGTCAAGTCGGAGGAGCGCGAGGCTCTCGAGCTGCGGACGGCCGTACCCGCGACGGCCTGACACGCACGAGAAGCGGCCGGGTCTCCCGTGGGTGTGCGGGAGGCCCGGCCGTCGTTGTCGGAGCCCATCGGGTGCCTTCGCGACGGTGTCGAGATCGCCGGACGCATGCGTCTTGCCGTCGAATCGATGAGTGGATTAAGTTAACTCAATAATCTAGTTCTGTGGATGTTGGTCCGTCGCTACGGACGCACGCCGACAGGGAAGAGGGGCCGCATGACCGAGGAAGGCGGGTTCGCGACGGAGGCGCCGCGGCGCGTGGACAAGGCGTTCGTGGACCGGGCCCTGGACGACGCCGACCTGAACGCGCTGAGACTCGCGCTGTATCAGGCCACCCGGGACGAGACGTTGCTCGAACTACCGCTCAAGACCACCCCGATGTACGGAGGCGCGCTCAACCAGACCGTGCTCGCCGAGGAGGCCGTGCCGATCCTGCGGGCCAAGGCGGTGGAGTTCCTGTTGAACAAGCCGGTCGGATTCACCGAGACAACGCCGGCTGACGACGACCTGCGCCGCATGTACGAGGCGTTCCGGAACGAGGAACTCACCGACCGGGACTGGGTGTACCGACGCGACCTGGCCGCCTTCGACGAGCACCCGAGGTCGGCCCGGTGGTCGGTAGCCAAGCCGGAGATCCCCGAGGGCTTCCAGGTGGCGGTCATCGGTGCCGGCTTCGGCGGCATCGCGGTCGCCGTACAGCTCGAACGCCTCGGCATCCCCTACACGGTCTACGAGCGGCGGCCGGAGTTGGGCGGTACCTGGAGCATCAACGCCTACCCCGACGTACGCGTGGACACCACCAACTTCCTTTATCAGTTCTTCTTCGAGAAGAACTATCCATGGACGGAGTACTTCGCGCGGGCCGGCGAGGTGCGCGAGTACCTGGAGCACGTGGCCAAGAAGTACGGCGTCCACGAGCACATCAGCTTCGACAGCGATGTGAAGGAGGCGTCCTTCGGCACGGCGACGGGCACCTGGTCGCTCGACGTCGTGGTCGACGGCCGGTCGCAGCGGCTCACGGCCAACGCCGTCGTCAGCGCGAGCGGTCTGTTCGCCACGCCCAAGCGTCCCGACATCCCGGGTATCGACGAGTTCCAGGGCGAGATCGTCCACACCGCCGAGTGCACCGGCCGGGAACGGCTCGACGGACGCAACGTCGCCGTCATCGGCAACGGCTCCACCGGGGTCCAGATGCTGTCCAGCGTGTGCAGCCGCGCGAGCCGGGTGGGTGTCTTCCAGCGCACCCCGCAGTGGATCAGCCCGCGGGAACGTTACGGCGAGCCCATCTCGCCGGAGACACGCTGGCTGCTCGACACGATGCCGTACTACTGGAATTGGTATTGCTACTCCATCGCCACCCTCCGGCTCGGCGGTCAGGTCCTCCAGGAGCCCGACCCCGAGTGGCAGGCCGCCGGCGGTCTCGTCAACGAGGCCAACGACGGCTACCGGGAGAGCCTCACCCAGTACATCAAGGCGAAGCTGGGCGACCGGCCTGACCTCTGGGAGAAGTTGATCCCGAAGCACGCTCCCATGGCCCGGCGGCTCATCGTGGACAACAGCTGGTACGCCTCCCTGCTGAAGGACGACGTAGAGCTGGTCACGGAGTCCATCGAGCGGTTCACCCCGACCGGGATCCGCACCGTGGACGGCAAGGAGCGCGACTACGACCTCGTCTTCACGGCCACCGGATTCGCCACGCAGAAGTACCTGTGGCCCACCAAGTACCGGGGGCTGGGCGACGCGACCCTGGAGGAGCGCTGGAACGACCCGGCGGGCGGAGGGCCGCGCGCGTACCTGAGTATCACGGTGCCGGACTTCCCCAACCTGTTCATCATGTACGGCCCGAACTCGCAGAACCGGTCCGGATCCCTCATCGTGTGGATGGAGACATGGGCGCGCTACATCGCCGAGGGGCTGATCCAGCTCATCCAGGGCGGACATCGCTCCCTGACGGTCCGTGAGGACGTCTTCGAGGAGTACAACCGCCGGCTCGACGAGGCGATGCTTTCGCTGATCTGGTACGACCCCGGCTCCAAGGACCGCAACTACTACGTGAACGAGTTCGGGCGCCAGCAGGTCAACGTGCCGTGGCGGCTCGAGGAGTACCACGAACTCCTGGCGCGGTTCAGGCCGGAGGACTACCGCTTCGACTGAGGGGCGGTACGCGATGCGAGCGGTTCGTGGAACACCGGCGGGGATCGAGACCGTCGAGACGGACGAGCCCGGTGGTCCGGGGGAGCGGGTCCGAGTGGCCGCGGTGGGAATCTGCGGCTCCGACCTGAGATACCTGAAGCGGGGCACCACGCAGATCATCGGGCACGAGATCGCCGCCACCACCGCGGACGGCAGGCCCGTCGCCGTAGAGGCGGTGGCCCGCTGCGGCGCCTGCGCCTGGTGCGCGGCCGGCCGGTACAACCTGTGCGCGGTCGCGGGCCGGGACATCGTCGGAATGACGGTGCCGGGGGGCATGGCGGAGTACTTCAGGGCGCCTGCACCGGCGGCGCTGGTCCCGCTGCCCCCGGGCCTGTGCCTGGACGACGCACCTCTGGTCGAACCGGGCGCGGTGTCGTGGCACGCCTGCCGCAAGGGCCGGGTCGGTCCCGGCGCTCGGGTCGCCGTGGTCGGGGCGGGGCCGGTCGGGATGCTGGCCGTCACCGCGGCCCAGTGCATGGACGCCGTCGAAGTCTCAGTGGTGGCGAAGCACTTCTTCCAGACAGAGGCGGGTGAACGCCTCGGTGCCACCTGCCCGTCCGGTCTCTACGACGTCGTCATCGAGGCGAGCGGCAGTGAGAGCGGACTGGCGAGAGCCGTGGAACTGGTTCGCCCGCTGGGCACCGTGGTGACCGTCGGCGTCTTGCCTCCCGGCCTGAACTGGCCCTTCATGGCGGCATTCCTGAAGGAGGCCCGGGTGGTGCCCTCGATGGGGTACGCGAGGGACGCCGCGGGGACGCCGGAATGCACCCACGCGGCGCGCATGCTGGCCGAACGGCCCGAGATCGCCCGGACGCTGATCACCCATAGGTTCGGGATCGACGAGGCGGCCCGCGCCTTCGAGGTGGCTGCCACCAGGCCGCCGGGGACCTTCAAGGTCGTCGTCCACCTGTGACACCGGAGTCGTCCTGTCGGCGGCCCGGTTCTCAGCCCAGAGTTACACCCACACCCTCAGGTGGTGAGCAGAGATGTCGAGAGACATACAGAGCCCGTCCGCACCACACGATCTCCGGGGCACGCGGTCGCGTGCTGCCCGGGTGGGCACCGCGAGCATGCTCGGGACGTTCATCGAGTTCTACGACTTCACGTGCTACGGCTTCCTGGTCGTGTTCACGGCCCCGCTGTTCTTCCCGTCGGGCGACCCGGCCACCGGGATCCTCGCCTCACTCGGCGTCTACGGCGTCGGATACCTCGCCCGCCCGCTCGGGGCGCTGTTCTTCGGGCGGCTCGGCGACCGGCGAGGGCGCCGGTTCGCGCTGCTCGTCACCGTCATCGGCATGGGAAGCGCCACGACCCTGATGGGTCTGCTGCCGACCTACGCGACTGCCGGAGTCGCCGCGCCTGTCCTGCTGGTCGCCGTACGGATGATGCAGGGATTCTGCGCCGGCGGGGAGATCGGGGGCGCCGCCACGCTGGTGTCGGAATCCGACGGCGGACGGAGGCGCGGGCGGCTCCAGGCGCTGATCCCGCTCGGTTCGAGCCTGGGTGTCGCCGTCTCCCCGGCGCTGGTGGGTCTGCTGGTGACGACACTCGGCTCACGGGAGATGGAGCAGTGGGGCTGGCGGGTTCCGTTGCTGCTCTCCGCGGTGATGACCGCCGCCGTGGCGGTCTACCGGGTCCGGGTGGAGGACTCGCCGGAGTTCCGGTCGCTGGCCGAGGCCGAGGCCGTGGAGCGATCGCCCGTTCTCGCCGCTCTGCGCGGCCATTGGCGCATGATCGCGGCGTCGGCGGTGCTGAACGTGGTCATCACCATGATGCTCGGAGTCCTGGTCAACTACATGAGCGTCTACCTGCTGTCGGTACTGGAACTGCCCATCCTGAAGGTGTACTGGCTGTCGGCGGCGTGTCTGCTGCTGGGCGCCTGCGGCTTCCCGCTCGGAGGCTGGTGGACCGACCGCTTCGGCCGCAGGTCGGCAATGTTGTTCGGCTGCGCCGGTGCGGCCGCCCTGGTCTTCCCGCTGCTGTACGGGATGCGGGGAGTGGCATCCGGTGGCCCCTGGGCGCTCGTTGGCGCCGGGGTTCTGTACTCCGTGGCGCTCGCCTTCGCCTACTCGGCAGCACCCGCGATGTACGTCACGCTGACGCAGGCCTTTCCCACCCCGGTGCGCTACACGTCCGTGTCGTTCGCCTACAACGCGGGAGCGGTCGCGGGCGGCGGCCTCACGCCGTATCTGGCCGCTGATCTGACCAGGTCGGCGGGCCCCCAGGCGGCCGGGTGGCTGGTCGTCGCCGCGGCGGCCGTCGGAGTGGTCGTGATGACCTTCCTCACGTCCGGGGCTTCTTCACCGTCAAACCCGGAACCGAGTCTTGACGGACCCCGTAGGTCAAATCATATAACTGATACAGATAAATGAATCCGAGGATCACTGGGGACGGCAAGACCCTGCCGCACTCCACCCGTTGAGGAGAGGCCGTGACGATCGAAGCCGTCGCAGACCAGGCCACCGTCGAGGTGGTCAACCCGACCGCGAACAAGCTGGACTCCGCGGCGACACCCCTGGCACCGCGACTGGACACATTGAACGGAAAGGTGCTGGGCCTGCTGTCCAATAGCAAGCCCAATGCCGAGATCGCACTGCGTGCGGTGGCGGAGAAGATCAAGGAGACCTACCCGGACCTCAAGATCCGGCTGTACGCCGGCTCCATCCGCTTCGACCCCGAGCTGCTGAGGCGGGCCATCGAGGAGAGCGACGCCCTGATAGGTGCCACCGCGGACTGCGGGGCCTGCACCTCCTGGCTGATCCACGACGGTGCGCAGGCCGAGAAGGCCGGCGTTCCCCAAGTCACCATCGTGGCACGCGGATTCGAGCGTGACACGGACACCAGCGCCAAGGTGTTCGGTGTCCCCGGACTCAGGTACGTGGTGGTGCCGCGCGTCTTCACGGCCCTGACGGCGGAGCAGGCGAGCGAGCAGACCCTGCCGCTCGCGGACGAGATCATCAGCGCCCTGACCACCTCCCCCGCGAGCGGCGTGACCGAGGAGCCGGCGGAGGAGGAGACGGAGGAGTGGCAGGAGACCTTCACCTTTCACGGTGCCGACGCGGTCGAGGCCGTCGAGGCGTTCAACACCTTCTACCTGGAGCGGGACTTCGGGGACGGCCTGCCGCTGCATCCGCCGACCCGGGCGAAGGTGCAGGCCATCGTCGAGGCGCAGGGCAGGCCGGCGGACGAGCTGGTCCTGACGGTGCCTCCGCTGCACGGCCACGGCACCCTGGAGCGGATCGCGGTCAGCGCCGCGATGGCCGGCTGCCGTCCGGAGGAACTGCCCGTCGTGATCGCCGCGCTCAAGGCGATCGCCGCCTGCCCCCCGCCGATGAACCTGTCGGTCCTGATGTCCACCGGAGCCTTCGCCCCGGTGATCCTCGTCAACGGGCCGATCGTGAAGAAGCTCGGAATCAACAGCGGACGCAGTCCCCTGGGGCCGGGCCTCAACAACTGGGTGAACATCCGCATCGGCCGGGCGGTCGCCCTCACCCTGCGCAACCTCGGCGCGTGGATCCCTGGGCGCATGGACCTGGACACCATCGGCACAGGGCGCAAGAACATCCAGGTCATCGGGGAGAACGAGGACGAGAGCCCGTGGGAGCCCTTCCAGGTCGGCAAGGGACTTCGGCCCGACGACAGCACCGTGACGGTGATCCACACCGTGGGTGAGTGGGACCTCGGCTCCAACCACGGGCCGTCCGAACGTCGTATCCGGTCCCTCGCGGCCCGCACCCCCACCTGCACCCAGATCGGGTTCATGACCAGCACCCTGGCCGGACTCCTGGGCAACGAGGACGGGCTGTTCTACCTGATCCCGCCGGAGACGGCGAAGAAGTTCTCCGACGCCGGGCTCGGCAAGGACGCCGTCAGGCGCTTCCTGCTGCACAACGTCCGGCCGCGGATCTGCGACGTCATCGCCCCGTTCATCGACTTCCGTGAGCGCGGTCTGGTCCGGCCCGAGTGGGAGTGGATGTTCCAGCTCACCCCCGAGGAGCAGCGGACCCAGACCGTCCAGGCGTTCAACGACATCGAGGCGATCAACATCGCCGTCGCCGGGCACGGCACGCCCAAGGAGTTCGTCTTCGGCACGATGACCACGCCGATCACCGAGAAGATCGTCTCCATCGGTTAGCCCGCGGCGCGGGAGGAAGGAGGACACCGCTGTGTCCACTACGGTGCGCGCGGTCACCGACGACGAGTTCGAGGAGGTCGTGCGAGGCGCCGGCCGTCCTGTGCTCGTGGACTTCTGGGCGCCCTGGTGCGGTCCCTGCCGGGCCATGGCACCCATCCTCGACGCGATGGCGGAGGCGCATGGCGAGGTCCTCGACATAGTCAAGGTCAACCTGGACGAGAGTCCTCAGGCCGTCGGCCGGTACGGGGTCTCCTCTATCCCGGCGCTGCTGCTGTTCTCCGAGGGGGAGGTCGTGACGACACTGGTCGGGGCCAAGCCGCGCACGATGATCGAGAAGGCCATCGCCGGATATCTGTGACGTCGGCGCGGAGCCGGCGGTCCGTGAGCCGGCGCGGAGCCGACTGTGCCCGACATGGGCACGAGCACGGGGGGCGGGCGGGCCCGGGAGAGTGTCCCGGGCCCGCCCGCGCTCGTATCCCGATCAGAGCGAGCCGTAGGCGAACTTCCGTCCCGTGCCGCCGTCGACCACCAACGTCTGGCCGGTGATCCAGCGCGAGAGGTCGGTGAGGAAGAACAGGATCGCCGACGCCGTGTCGCTGGTCGCCCCCACCCGTCCCAGCGGCACCTTCTCGCCCGCCCGCTCGTAGTAGTCGGGCTCGGGATGCCGTTCGGCCACACGTGGGGTAGCTGTCTGGCCAGGCGCTACGGAGTTCACGCGGATGGCGGGGCCGAGTTCGAGGGAGGCCGTGGAGACCAGGTTGGCGAGGCCGGCCTTCGCCGCCCCGTACACGGCGTGGCCGGGAGCCGACCTCAGCCCCGAGACGGAGCCGACGAACACCATCGACCCGCCGTCCGGCATGGCCTTCGAGCCGATCTGCAGGGCGAGGAGGACGTGCCGGAGATTCAGGTCGATCCCGCGCTGCCAGAGCTCGTCGGTGACCTCTGTCAGCGGACCGTTGTCCGACATCCCGACGATGTCCACCAGGCCGTGGAGCGGGCCGAAGCGATCGACGGCCTCGCCGACGAACCGCTCGACGTCCGCACGGTCGGTCACGTCGCCGCTGAGGGCCAGACCACCGGTCTCCTCGGCCACGGCCTTGGCCCGGTCGGGGTCGGCGTCCAGTACGGACACCTTGGCGCCGACGCTCGCGGCGGCCATGCAGGTCTGTCGTCCGATGCCCTGGCCGCCACCCAAGACCAGGACGTGACGGTCTGTCAGATCGAGCAAGCCGGGGTAGTCAGGCGTGAGTTCTGTGAAGCCCATCGTTCCTCCCTCGCCGTCGAGGGGGCGATCCGTGAGCGGGCGTCGCGGAAGGTGGTGCCTGTTCCTTGACGCCGCTGGGAGCCACCTCGTTAATATAGTCAAATCCGTTAGGTAATTTAGATGTATCACGCGGAAGCGCTCAACGCCTCGGCCGAACACCGGGGCCCAGGAGCCGAGATGCGGCGACCACGCCCAGGCGCAGGTCGGACACCGCCCTCCGACGGAGAGGTGATCCCCGAATGATCCGCTTCGAGACGGAACTCTTTCTGCGCGGTGTCCTGGCGGCTTTGTCGTGGTCCGACGCGGGCACGCGCCTGCCTTCCACGGCGTGCGGGAAGCTGACGGTCGACACCGTGCGTGCGGCCCGGGTGCCGGCCGGCGTCCATCTCGCCTTCACGGGCGCGGCTTCGATGGTCGAGCTGACCGTGGCGGTGGGGGAGCGGACTTCCGTACCGGCTCCCACGCTCCCCGACTGCCTGGTCCTTGCGGTCGCGGCGAGGACTCCGCTGCGGATACCCCTTCCGGTCGGGGGCGGGACCGTGCGCCTGGAACTCCCGGAGCGCGAACCGTCCCATGTCGTGCGGGTGTACCTGCCCGAGGCGGTCGAGGTGGTGGTCACCGGATTCGCGGCCGACCGCCCGCTGGAGCCCGTACCGCGCGGCCCGCTGTGGGTGGTGTACGGCGACTCCATCACCCAGGGCTGGTCGGTCTCGACCCCCGGCCTCGCCTGGCCCTCGCGGGTCGCCGACGCCCTGGGTCTCGACCTCGTCAACCTCGGCTTCGCCGGGGCGGCGCGCGGCGAGCTGGCGACGGCCGACGTCCTCGCCGCGTCGGGGGCCGACGCCGTGACGCTGGCCTGGGGCACGAACGCCTACTCGTCCTTGCCGACGAGTCCGGCCCAGATCGCCGAGACGATGAGGATCTATCTCACCGCCGTACGCCAGGGACTTCCGAAGGCTCCGATCACCGTGGTGAGCCCGATCGTCCGTCCGGAGGCCGAGGACGTCCCGAACCGCTTCGGAGCGAGCCTGGTCGACCTCCGCGACGCGCTGGAATCGGCGGTACGCCGGTACGCCGAGGTGAGTGGGGACGACCGCGTCACCCTGGTTCCCGGGCGGCACCTCGTACCGGCCGATCACCTCGTGGACGGCATCCATCCCGGCGACGAGGGCCATCGGGACCTCGCGCAGGGCCTGATGCCTCATGTCGCGACCGGGCTCGGGCTCGCCGTCGATCCGGCCGAGGCCGGCGCAGGATGAGCGGGCGCAGGGCCGCCGGCCGACCGGGGAGATCCGCCGAGCTCGCGAAACGCCTTCGACCACATCCGCCGTGACCGCGCTGAGCAGGGCGGCACGCGGGAACACCCGTGGTCGCCGCGCCTGACGGACCGGCTCCTCGCGGACCCCGGACACCTGCCGGGATCCGGCCCCGTTCGCCGGGCACGAGCCGCCTTCGGCCCGGCGGAGCCGGGAACGCCGTATGCCCGGCGTCCGAATGTCCACCCGGACCCCGCGCGGCCGGACAGCAGGCTTGCCGCCCCACACGGGCGACCGGGACGGACCTCCGTGCTGTACGGACGCCCGCCCTTTCGAGTCCGGCCTGCCTGATGGCGTACCGCCGGCCCCTTCCGTCGGCACTCGTATACGGCCCGGCCTTACCCATAGGGCCCGTTGACCTCAGACCCCCAGCGATGACCGCCGTCCCACGGCGGGGAAGGCAGTGAGATGGAAACCGATGTGTTCCGGCTGGACGGAAAGGTGGCCGTGGTCACCGGCGGCGGCAGTGGCATCGGACGGGCGACCGCCGAGGTCCTTGCCGCGGCCGGTGCCCGCGTGGTGGTGGCCGACCTCGACGAGGACGGCGCCGAGGCGACCGCCGCCCTGATCAAGGAGAACGGTGGGGAGGCCGTTGCCCGCCGCGTCGACGTGGCCGACCCCGGCACGGTGACCGAGCTGATCGACGGGACGGTCTCCCTGCTCGGAGCGCTCGACGTCCTCGTCAACAACGCCGGGATCATGATCCGACGTCCGCTCCAGGACGTTCCGCCGGAGGAGTTCGACCGCATCCTGTCGGTGAACCTCAAGGGGGTGCTCCACGGCAGCCAGGCCGCGGCCCGCGTGATGCGGCCCGGGTCGAGCATCGTGAACACACTCTCCGCCGTCATCGACTACGCCACCGTCGGGACCGGGGCGTACGCCGCCGCGAAGAAGGGTGCCGAGTCCCTGACCCGCACCTTCGCCGTTGAACTGGGGCCCCGCGGCATCCGGGTCAACGGCGTGGCACCCGGCTGGACGGAGAGCGGGATCACCCGGGAACGGCACACCGACGACCAAGGCGTGTTCCGCCAGGACGGGTTCGACGCCGTCGCCAGCAAGATGGCCGCTACCTCCCCGCTCGGTACCGTCGCCGAGCCGGCGGACACGGCGTACGCCGTCCTCTACCTGGCGTCCCGAGCCAGCCGCTTCGTCACGGGACACGTGATCCGGGTCAACGGCGGCTCCTCCATGGCTTGAAGGGAGACACCGTGTCGCAACGACTGCGAGGGAAGGTGGCGCTGATCACCGGATCGGCGCGCGGCCAGGGTGCGTGCGAAGCGGTCCGGTTCGCGCAGGAGGGAGCCGAGGTGGTGCTCGCCGACGTCCGGGACGTCGCCGGTGAGCGGACCGCGGCGGAGGCCAAGGGTGTGTACCTCCACCTCGACGTCACCTCCACCAGCGACTGGAGCGCCGCGGCCGACGTCGTGCACGAGCGGTTCGGACGCCTGGACATCCTGGTCAACAACGCCGGGATCGCCCCGGCCCGGCTGGGCGGGGTTGACCAACTCGACGTCGAGGACCACCTGCGACTGTTCGACGTCAACGTCCACGGTGCCTTCTACGGCATCCGTGCCATGCTTCCCCTCCTGCGCCGGGGGCGCGGGGCGTCGATCGTCAACGTGTCCTCGATCGACGGACTGACCGGCGTCGGCTCGATGGCGAGCTACGTCGCGTCCAAGCACGCGCTGACCGGACTCACCCGTTCGCTGGCGATCGACCTGGGCCCCCTGGGGATCCGCGTCAACTCCCTGCACCCGGGCATCGTCGACACACCGCTGGTCCGCTCGATCGGCGAGGCCAGGTCCGCGAGGCTGGCCCGCACCGTGGGGCGCCAGCCACTGACCCGTATGGGCCGGCCGGAGGAGATAGCGGCCATGGCCCTCTTCCTCGCCTCGGACGAGGCGTCCTACTGCACCGGAGCCCAGTTCACCGTCGACGGCGGTCACCTCGCCGGCCCCTACCGGGAACCGCCCGCGTAGCGCACCGCCGTGACCCGCCGGATGCACCCGGCGGGATGCCGGTCCGCTGCCGCAGCGCGCCCCAGAAGTTCCCCGACCGTTCCACCGGTCACCGTACCGACCTCGCCCGGTCGGCCGGAGCGAGCCGCCCCGGCCGACGACGCGGCTCCGCGCGGAGCCCGCAGTGATCTGACGAGTCAGAGCCGATGAAGTCTTCCCCGTGAGGGACCCGTTGGACGGCGGTCCATGCCGAACGAACAGCCGTCCAGGGATGCTCAGGAGGTCACCGTGTCCGAATTCCCGTCCAGCATGGTCGACAGGGTCGTGATGATCCTGAGTGTCTTCGAGCGGTCCACCGGACCGCTGAACCTGGGCCAGATCAGCACGCGCAGCGGACTGCCGCGCTCGTCCGTGCACCGGATTCTCCAGCAGCTCGTCAGCGCGCGCCTGCTGAGCCGGGACGACAACGAGTACCGGCTCGGACTGCGGATGTTCGAGATCGGCAGCCTGGTGGTGCACCGCACCCGGATGAACGAGGTCGCCCGGCCGCTGCTCCAGGAGCTCTGCGCGGCCACCGGGCATGTGGTTCACCTGGCCGTGCTGGACCAGCAGGACGTCGTCTATCTGGAACGGGTCGGCGGGGCGTTCGCGAGCACCCTGCCGTCGAGGATCGGAGGACGGTTGCCGGCGCACTGCACCGCGGTGGGAAAGGCGATCCTCGCCTATTCGCCGGAGCACGTCGTGGACGAGTACATGTGGAGCGGTCTGCGGCGGCGCACCGAGACGAGCATCGCCACCCCGCAGGCGCTGCGCGTCGCTCTCGACAGGATCCGCGGCACGGGCTACTCGACGGAGGTCGGCGAGGCCGTGGCCGCGGTGTCGTGCGTGGCCGCCCCCGTCCTGGTCATGGACGAGGTCCTGGCCGGCATCTCGGTGTGCGGTCCCAGAGAACGGGTGCACGTGGACGAGTTGAAGTTCCGCGTGAAGTGGATCGCCGCCGAGATCTCCCGTCGTCTGCGGGCCACCACGCCCCGGCAGCGGCCTCGTCCGCGCCCCCTGATCACTGCTGTCCCGCTGAGTGGACACCTGCCGTCCGCGGCGGTGGCCGAGGCAGCACGATGAGTGCGTGATGGACGAAGCGGTGATGACCACCGACCCGCGCCGATCGTCTTCGACAGGGCGTCGCCCGCATCGGACACAGGTGTTCGGCGCGGTCGAGAACACCGGAGGACACTCATGACAACCCGGACGGATGCCGTGCTCGCGGCGGCCACACGGCTGGAACGGGCGAGCACTACGGGCCTGGCCTGCGAACCGGTCACCGACCTCATCGGCGGTACCGACATCGGGACCGCCTACCGGGTGCAGCAGGCCGTCACCGAGCGCCGGCTGCTCGCCGGTGCCCGGCTCATCGGGCGGAAGATCGGACTGACCTCCGCCGCGGTGCAGTCCCAGGTAGGCGTGGACCGGCCCGACTTCGGTGTCCTCTTCGACGACATGCGCTACTCCGACGGGGAACTCGTGCCCTATGAGCGGCTGTTGCAGCCGAAGATCGAAGGTGAGATCGCGTTCCTGCTCGACCGCGATCTCACCGACACCGCTCAACTGACCGCTCTGCGGGACTGCGTGGCACTTGCCTTCCCGGCCGCGGAGATCGTCGACAGCCGGATCGCCGACTGGCGGATCGGCATCACGGACACCGTGGCCGACAACGCCTCGTCCGGGGTGTTCGTGATCGGTGAGCGGGGGCTTCCGCTGGACGCCTTCGAACCGTCGGACGCGGTCATGACCATGCGGCGTGACGGCCAGCTCGTGTCCGACGGCACTGGACGCGACTGCCTCGGTGATCCGCTCAACGCGTTGGGCTGGCTCGCCGCCACCGGGATCGAGTTCGGTTCGCCGCTGCGCGCGGGAGACCTGGTTCTGTCCGGGGCGCTGGGTCCGATGGTCCCGGTACTGCCCGGGGACGTCTTCGAGGTGACGATCGAGCCGCTCGGCACCATCACCGCCCGCTTCTCTGGAAAGGGAGAGTGATGACAGACAGTGTCGGTGTGGCGATCATCGGTTCCGGCAACATCGGGACCGATCTACTGATCAAGATCAAACGCACTTCCAAGAACCTCGAAGTGCTCGCCATGGTGGGGATCGACCCCGAGTCCGACGGCCTCGCCCGCGCCGCCCGCCTCGGCGTGGCGACGACGGCCGAGGGAGTCGAGGGGCTGGTCCGCATGCCGGAGTTCGAGCGGGTCCGCATCGTGCTCGACGCGACCAGCGCCGCCGCCCACGTGGCCAACGCGCGAGTGCTCGAGCCGTACGGTCGCCGTCTGGTGGACCTCACACCTGCGGCGCTCGGCCCCTTCGTGATCCCGCCGGTCAACCTCGGCGAACACCTGGACGCCACCAACGTCAACATGGTCACCTGCGGCGGTCAGGCCACCATCCCGATCGTGGCCGCGGTGTCCCGGGTGACCGAGGTGCCGTACGCAGAGATCGTGGCGTCGGTGGCCTCGCGCTCCGCCGGTCCCGGAACCCGCGCGAACATCGACGAGTTCACCGAGACCACGGCCCATGCCATCGAGACGGTGGGCGGTGCCCGCCGTGGCAAGGCGATCATCATCCTCAATCCGGCCGAACCGCCTCTCATCATGAGGGACACCGTGTTCTGCCTGGTGGGCGGCGCCGACCAGGAGGTGATCCGGCGGTCGGTCGCGGAGATGGTCGCGGAGGTGGCCACCTACGTGCCGGGCTACCGTCTGGTGCAGGAGGTCCAGTTCACGCCGGTCGATCCGGGCGAGGTGGCGACCCTGCTGCCCGAGGCGGCGGGACCCGTCGACACCAAGGTGTCCGTGTTCCTGGAGGTCGAGGGAGCAGCGCACTACCTGCCGGCCTACGCCGGCAACCTCGACATCATGACCTCCGCCGCCCTGCGGGTCGCCGAACGGATCGTCGAGCACGCGGAGCTGGTGGCCTGATGACCGAGATCTACGTGCAGGACGTGACGCTGCGGGACGGGATGCACGCCATTCGGCACCGCATCGAGCCCGAACAGGTCGGCCGGATCGTGGCCGCCCTTGACCGGGCCGGAGTCGCCGCCATCGAGGTCAGCCACGGCGACGGCCTGGCCGGCGCCAGCCTCAACTACGGGCCCGGCAGCCACACCGACTGGGAGTGGATCGAGGCGGCCGTCGCCAACGCGAGCCGGGCCGTGATCACCACCCTGCTGCTGCCCGGTGTCGGCACGATCGCCGAACTGCGCAAGGCTCATGACCTCGGAGTGCGTTCGGTACGCGTCGCCACCCACTGCACCGAGGCCGACGTGGCCGCCCAGCACATCCACGAGGCGCGCGAACTCGGCATGGACGTCTCCGGGTTCCTGATGATGAGCCATATGCTCCCGTCGGCCGAACTCGCCCGACAGGCAAAGCTGATGGAGTCCTACGGGGCGCACTGCGTCTACATCACCGACTCCGCCGGTCGGCTCACCTCGGACGACGTCCGGGACCGGGTGAGGGCCTACCGCGACGTCCTTGGCACGGACACCCAGATCGGCATCCACGCCCACGAGAACCTCTCGCTCGGCGTGGCCAACTCGGTCGCCGCCGTCGAGGAGGGTGTGTACCGGGTCGACGCCTCGCTGGCCGGCCAGGGTGCCGCCGCGGGCAACACCCCCATCGAGCCGTTCGTCGCGGTCGCCAACCTCAAGGGCTGGAAGACCGGCTGCGACCTGTTCACCCTCGAGGATGCCGCCGACGACCTGGTGCGCCCACTTCAGGACCGCCCGGTCCGGGTCGACCGGGAGACCCTCACCATCGGCTACGCCGGGGTCTACGGCAGTTTCCTGCGCCACGCCGAGAACGCGGCGCGGCTCTACGGGGTCGACACCAGGGAGATCCTCGTCGAGGCGGGCCGCCGCCAACTGGTCGGCGGCCAGGAGGACATGCTGATCGACATCGCGCTGACCCTGCAGAGCCAGAAGTCCTGACACGTCGGCATCCGCCGCGTCACCGCCCCCTCTCGGGGACCGAACCACCTCAGACGTTCGCCGAGTCACCCGCCGGAATTTCGCGGAAGCCGGGCCCCAGGCCCGCACCGGTACGCCGGTCGAGCTCGCCGAATCCATTTGCAACCTGCCAGAAGGAGCACAGGCATGCCTGAATCCGAATACGATCCCGGACCCCAAGTCGCCTACGCGGGCAGTATCAACCTCGGCACCCCCGACCTCGAACGCTCCCTGTGGTTCTTCCGGGACGTCCTCGGCATGGAGGTCGTCGCCCAGCACGGTGGCGTGGCCTATCTGCGCGGCTACCAGGAGCTCGTCCACCACTCGCTCGTCCTCACCCAGCAGGACGAGGCCAAGGTGAACTCCTACGGCTTCCGCGTCAAGCGCAAGCAGGACGTGGAGCTCTTCCACCAGCAGTTCGAGAAGGAGGGCGTCCAGTCGCTGGAGCTGGCCGCCGGCGACGAACTCGGCCGCGGCGAGGCGGTGCGCTTCCTCGTGCCGGGCAGCGAGCACCCCTTCGAGTTCTACTACGACATCGAACGCCCGCTCGCCGACGAGTCCCTGCGTTCCAAGCTGCCGAGCAACAGCTCGCGCCGCCGGGGGATGGGCGTCCGACGCCTGGACCACATCAACCTCCAGACCAGCGCGAGCACCGTCAACGAGGCCGAGGGCTGGATCCGCGACTCACTCGGCTTCAAGCGGCGCGAGTTCGCCATGCTGCCGCAGGCCCCCGATGTCATCCTCGCGTCCTGGCTGTCGGTCACGCCGCAGGTGCACGACCTGGCGATCGGCGTGAGCGCCGACGACGAGCCCGGCCGCTTCCACCACGTCGCCTTCAACGTCGAGAACTTCCACGACGTCCTGCGGGCCGCCGACGAGATCCGCGACCTGGACATCGCCTACGGTCACGGCCCCGGCAAGCACGGGATCGGCCAGGCGATGTACCTCTACGTCCACGACCCCGGGTCGGGCCACCGCATCGAGCTCTACTCCGGCGGCTACCACATCTTCGACCCCGACTGGCGGGCCCTGGAGTGGAAGCTTCCCGAGCTGGAGTTCGGGCAGACCTGGTACGGCGATGTCCTGGACGTCGGCCCCGGAGGCCAGTTCCTCTCCACCTCGCCGTCCGCCGGCCTCGTCAGGTGAGCGAGGGAAGCTGATGACCGACCTCACCTATGAGTCGACCAAGGTCGTCAAGGACGTGGACGGGCTCACCTTCTCCTATCACGAGGCCGGTGAGGGCGAGCCGCTGCTCCTGTTGCACGGATCGGGGCTCGGCGTCAGCGCCTGGTCGAACTTCGGCGCCAACCTGCCCGTCTTCTCCCGCCGGTTCCGGACGATCATGCCCGACCTGCCGGGTTTTGGGGGCACCGGGCTGCCGGAGCTCGACACGGTCTACTCCCTGGCGGCGGCGCGCTGGATCGCCCGTTTCATGGACGACCTGGGCATCGAGTCGGCGGCCCTGGTCGGCAACTCGATGGGTGGCGCGGTCGCCGCGGAACTCGCGGCCCTGCATCCGGAGCGGGTCAGCCGGCTCGCGGTGATGGGCTCCGGCGGGCTGTCGGTCGGCCTGTTCGCCCCCGAGCCCAGTGAGGGGTTCGCGAGGCTCTTCGAGTTCCTCGACGACCCGACCCGGGACCGTATGGTCGCCTGGATCAAGACCATGGTCCACGACCACCGTCTCATAACCGACGAGCTCGTCGACCAGCGCATGGACAACGCGCTCCAGGAAGGTGTGATCGACCGGACCAGGGCGATCATCGGGTCGATGTTCAACCCGGCGCTGCGCCGCAGTTACATGCCCCTGTGGACCTCGGCGCAGTCCTTCACCACGCCGACCCTGATGCTGTGGGGACGCGACGACCGGATGCTCCCGTACGACCAGGCGCACTTCGCCGCCCGCGCACTGCCCGAGGTGGAACTGCACACCTTCGCGCACTGCGGGCACTGGGTGCAGATCGAGCGGAAGAACGACTTCGAGCGGGTCGTGCTCGAGTTCCTCACCCGTGAGACGCCGGACCCCGGCACGTCATGAGCCGTGACCGCGGTGGGCGGGGGCCGAGGCGCCCGCCCACCGCGGCCCGGTCCCGCGCTTCCCGCCCGGCGGAAGGCGCAGAGCCGCACCGAGAGCAGACAAGGGCCGTGAGGGAGCTTCCACGCCGCAGGGCGACGGCCTACGAGAAGGCGGAAGGGACGAGTCATGCCACATGAAGTCGTAGAGCGAGTCGAGCACATCGGACCGAAACTCGCGGAACTGGCCGCGGAGAACGAGAAGCTGGGCAAGCTGAGCGAGGAGACCGTCGCTCTGCTGCGCTCCGCCGGCGTGATGCGCCTGCTCCAGCCCCCCAAGTTCGGCGGATACGCGGCACATCCCCGCGACTTCGCTGAGGCCGTCATGGCCGTGGCCCGTCACGACGGCGCCGCCGGCTGGGTGTGCGGCGTGGTGGGGGTCCACCCCTGGGAGGCTGCGCAGATGGACCCGCGGGTCGCCCAGGAGATCTGGGACGAGAACACCGACACCTGGATCGCCTCCCCCTACATGCCGAACGGCATCGCCGAGCCTGTGGACGGAGGGTACGTCCTGTCCGGACGCTGGCCCTTCTCCTCCGGAACCGACCACGCCGACTGGGTCTTCCTCGGCGCGCTCGTCGGGGACGGCAAGGGCCGGCCGGCCTCACCGCCGGACGTCATCCACGTGATCCTGCCACGGTCCTCGTACGAGATCATCGACGACTCCTGGGACGTCATCGGGCTGAACGGCACGGGCAGCAAGGACGTTGTCGTCGACGGCGCCTTCATCCCGTCCTACCGGACCGTCGGCCAGGATGCCGTGTCGGAGGGACAGGCCGCGGTGGGCAACGGAGTCACCGACCCCCTCTACCGGCTGCCGTTCACCTCCATGTTCCCGCTCGGGATCACCTCGGCCGTCATCGGCATCTGCGAGGGCGCGCTCGAGCTCCACCTGGCCCAGCAGCGTGAGCGGGTCGCCGTGACCGGCGTCCAGGTCCGGGACGACCCCTACGTGCTCTCCGCGGCTGGCGAAGCGGCGGCCGAGATCGCTGCGTCCCGGGCCCAGCTCATCGATGGCATCACCGGGGTCTACGAGCGGGTCGCGGCCGGCGAGACGGTCTCGATCACGGAGCGTTCGGCCGTCCGGCGCAACCAGGTGCGCTGCGCCTGGCGGGCGGTGGCCGCCCTGGACGAGATCTTCAACCGGTCCGGGGGCAACGTGATCCGGCGCTCCAACCCGCTCCAGCGCTACTGGCGGGACGCGCACGTCGGCCTCGCCCACATGATCCATGTGCCCGGTATGGCCTACCACTCCAACGCGCTGGCGGAGATGGGGCTGGAACTGCCGCCCCAGCTGCGCGTGATGATCTGAGTTTCCCGCTCCGCGGGCCAGGAGGAAGGCACATGAACGCTGCGGACGGCATGATTCCGTCTTCTCCGGGTTCCCCCGGCTCTCCCGAGGACAAGTCCCACTTCCGCCGAGTGCTGGGGAACTTTCCCACGAGCGTCGTCGCGATCACGACCACGGGGCCCGACGGGCGGCCCGAGGGAATGATCGTCGGCTCCTTCACCTCGATTTCCCTGACCCCACCGTTGGTGGGCTTCCTGGCGGACCGCTCCTCGAACACCTTCGAGAGGATCCGTGCGGCCGGCCGCTATTGCGTCAACGCGCTGGCGGCTGACCAGGAGACCCTGTGTCGGGCGATGGCGATCAGGGGAGCGGACCGGTTCGACGGCGTCCCCTGGACACCGTCACCTCTGGGCAACCCTGTACTCGACGGTGTCGTGGCATGGGTCGACTGCGATCTCGACCAGGTTATCGAGATCGGTGACCACCATCTGGCGGTCGGACGGGTCCGCTCATTGCATTCCGAGTCCCTCAAGACCCCCTTGTTGTTCTTCCGCGGTGGCTACGGCGACTACTTCTCCAGTACGTCCCTAGTGCTCGACCGGCTGGTCGACTGGTAGCAGTGCGGAGAAACCGGACGGTGGACGGGGCGCGGTGAGCCGCCGCGCCCCACCCACCACTGCCCGCCCCGTTCCGACCTCTGAGCCAAGGACGGCCCGTGACCGCAGGTTCCGAATCGACCGCCGCCCTGTCCCTGAGGCCCGCCGCCAGCGTACGGCGTCGCCTCGTTAGCCTGGTCGGCCCGGCCTTCGTGGCCGCCGTCGCCTATATCGACCCCGGCAACTTCGCCACCAACTTCCAGAGTGGCGCCACCTTCGGCTATCTGCTCCTGTGGGTCGTGGTGCTGGCGAACGGGGTCGCCATGCTCCTGCAATACCTCTCCGCGAAGCTGGGCGTGGCGACCGGCTGCAGCCTGCCAGAACTGTGCCGCCGGACCTACCGTCGCCCGGTCGTGCTGGCCCTGTGGGTCCAGGCGGAGATCGTCATCGTCATGACCGATCTCGCCGAACTGGTCGGCGGGGCGGTCGCCCTGAACCTTCTCTTCGGCCTTTCGCCGCTGTCCGGCGGGCTACTGATCGCCGGCGCCTCGTTCGTGCTCCTGGCGGTTCGCACCGCCGGGCAACGCCGGTTCGAGGCGGCCATAGCGGCGACGGTGGCGATCGTGGCGGCGGTCTTTCTCTACCAGACGCTCGCTGCCGGCATCGTGGTCCGGGACGCGGCCGCCGGACTCGTCCCGCACCTGGCGGGGCCGTCGAGCCTGCTGCTCGCCGCCGGGGTGGTGGGCGCGACCGTCATGCCGCACGCGGTGTACCTGCACTCGGCCCTGACCAAGGAGCGCTTCGCGCCCGGGCACGGGCTGCGCCGCTCGCGGCTGCTGAGCGCGCAGCGCGCCGACGTGTTCTGGGCCATGGGGATCGCGGGGCTGGTCAACATCGCGATGCTGGCGGCCGCCGCCGGCACGCTGCACGGCACGGGGGTCGCGTCCCTGGCGGGCGCGCACGCGCAACTGGCGGTCGCTGCGGGGACGACGACGGCGACGCTGTTCGCGATCGCCCTGCTCGCTTCCGGACTGGCCTCTTCCAGCGTGGGCGTCTACGCCGGCGAGATCGTGATGCAGGGGTTCCTGCGCCGCCGGATTCCGCTGTACCTGCGCCGACTGTTCGCGGTGGTGCCCGCACTGGCGGTGCTGGCGTCGGGGATCGACGTAACCAGAGCTCTCGTACTGAGCCAGGTGGTGCTCTCCGTGGGCATTCCGTTCGTGCTCGTCCCCCTCGTGCTGCTCACCCGTCGGGCCGATCTGATGGGTGACTGGGTGAACCGTCGGTCCACCACGGTGCTGGCGAGCTGCGCGACTGTACTGATCAGCGCACTCGACGCGGTCCTCGTCGTCTTCACCTTGGCGTCCTGACGTATCTGGAGCGACAGCGTGAAGGGGGCGGCCGTCTTCGGGACGGCCGCCCCCTTCATTTCCTAGGCCGCTGGCGTCAGCCGGCCGAGTCCGGTTCCCGCACGGTGACCTCGGTCAGCCGGATGCCGCGGGTCTCCAGCCCCTCCTCGATGAACGCCTTGAGCGACTCGCCGTCGAGCACGCAGGTCGAACAGGCGTCGTTGTGGCCGCGCGAGTAGTCGACGGTCAGCCGGGACTGCTCGGGAGCGAACTCCGCGAGCCGGATGGTGCCGCCGTCGGGAGCGACCATCGGCTCCAGCAGGGTGAGTACTTCCTGGACGACGTCCTGGGCTTGTGGCACGGTCGGTCTCCTTGTGGTGTGCGGGCCTGCCGCGGGGTTCCCGAGGCGGGACGCCGCGGCGTGTGCGTGCCCGTTCAGGCGGATTCGTCGGACTTCAGCGCGGGGAGCAGTGCGAGGCTGGACCGTGCGTAGGCCTGCTTGCGGCGCTCGCTGACCATGAAGGAGGGCGGCGCGAAGTAGGCGACGTCGCGGGCGATCGACGCGCGGCGCCGACGGAGCGCGGCCATGGCGTCCGCGGTGCTCCCGCACAGGGCGATCGTGTCGAGCATGTCGTCGGTCACGCAGTGCGCCATGTCGTCGATCCGGCCCTCGGCGAAGGCCTCCCGGATCTTCACCACCTGGGAGGTCCAGCCGTGGTGTTCGGCGAACTTGTCGTAGGTGCGCACGGTCAGGTAGAAGGCGATCATGCGCCGCATGTCGGTGACGGCGCGCTCCGGATTCTGGTCGTCGACGGCCGTCAGCAGCCAACCGTGTTCGGCCGGTGGCTGGTTCCATTCCCGCTCTCGCGTGCCCGCTTCGACGGCCGGTCGGACGATGTCGTCCCACCATGCGTCGGTGAAGAGCCCGTGGCCGATGATCCCATCGGCGGTACGGCCGGCCGTCGCGGCCATCCTCCGCTGGAACCCGGCCAGCAGTACGGGGGCGTCGATCCGGCCCAGCACCGGTGCCTTGACCTTCGCGTCGATCCGATAGAACTCGCCCTCGTAGCGGACGGGTTCGCCGTTCTCCGCGTGCAGCCAGGTCCGAACGGCCTCCACCAGCTCGGCCATCCGGTCCACCGGGCGGTCCGCGGGCACATCGCACCAGTCGCGGTTGATGGCGAACGCGCCGGAGCCGAGGCCGACGAAAACGCGTCCGGGGGCCTGCTTCCACAGGGTTCGCACAGCCGTCGCGTGGGCGAAGGGGGTGCGGGAGAAGCCGTAGGAGACCGCCGTGCCGACGTGTGCCGTGCGCGTCGCGGCGGCCATGCCCGCGACCGTCACGTAGGCGTCGTGGTCGGCGAATTCGCCGGTGCAGAAGGCCGCGACACCCGCGGTCTCCGCCTCAGGGCCGACGTCGGCTCCCGGCCAGGGCATGCCGAACTCAGTCATGTGGGCCGATCCTCTCGGGAGTGCCGAGCGCATCTCATCTGATGGCCGCAATCGTAGCATTGAGTTAGATGATTGCGGGACTCTCGCCGCCGCATACCTTCACATCATTTAGCTGTTCTTATAAAGTTGGCCCGTTCATCGGAAGACCGGGCCGTCGAGCCCGACACAGGGGACGGCCGGTCCGTGACCGGAGAGCCGCACACCGGGGGCCGACCCTCGTGAAGCCGGCGGGAGCCGTGCCGCCGAAGATCTCCCCAGGACGGAGAACAGGGATGACGTACACCTCGGCCACGCCCACCCAACTCGACCGGGCGCGTGCCAAATACCGAGCCGAGCGCGACAAGCGCATCGATCCCTCTCGGCGAGAGATCCTGGACCTCGCGGGACGGGAGGACCTGGTCGAGGACCCCTTCACCCCAGTTGCGCCACGTGAGCCGGTGCACGACACGGTCGACGCCCTGGTGGTGGGAGGGGGTTTCGGGGGACTGCTCGCGGCCGCGCATCTGCGCAAGGCCGGACTCGACCGCATCCGCATCGTCGAGAAGGCCGGCGACGTCGGCGGCGTCTGGTACTGGAACCGGTATCCGGGTGTCATGTGCGACGTCGAGTCCTATGTGTACCTGCCGATGTTGGAGGAGCTGGGCTACATGCCCAGGCACCGCTACTCGTACGGTCCTGAGATCTTTGCCCACACCCAACGGTTGGCCAGGCATTTCGGTCTCTACGACCACGCGCTCTTCCACACGTCGGTGACGGGTCTGTCGTGGGACGAGGACAGCGAGCGGTGGATCGTGCGGACGAACCGCGGTGACGAGTTCCGGGCCCGGTACGCAGTGGTGGCCCACGGCTCCTTCACGTCGATGAAGCTGCCGGCGATCGAGGGCATCGACAGCTTCGAGGGAAAGCTGTTCCACACCTCGCGATGGGACTACGAGTACACCGGCGGTGCCCCCTCCAGTCCACTGACCAAGCTCGCCGACAAGACGGTCGGAGTCATCGGTACAGGTGCCACCGCGGTGCAGATCATCGACCCGCTTGCCCGGGCGGCCCGCGAACTCCTCGTGTTCCAGCGGACGCCCTCCACGGTCGCAGTGCGCGACAACAGTGAGACGGACCAGGACTGGGCGCGGTCCCTGAAACCCGGCTGGCAGCAGCGACGGCGCGCGAACTTCACCGCGGTGACCAACGGCGAGCACATCACCGAGGACCTGGTCGGAGACGGATGGACCGTCTTCTATCACGCGATGCTCGGTGCCGACGGCTACGGCGACCTGAGTCCCGAGGAACTGGCCGGGCAGCGGGAACTCACCGACCTCCGGCACATGGAGGGCATCAGGGCCAGGATCGACGAGACCGTGCGGGACCCCGCTACCGCCGAGGCGCTCAAGCCGTACTACCGCTACCAGTGCAAGCGTCCGTGCTTCCACGACGAGTACCTGCCGGCCTTCAACCGGCCCAACGTCCGCTTGGTGGACACCCAGGGACAGGGTGTCCGACGGATCACCCCTCGTGGAGTCGTCGTCGACGGCACCGAGTACCCGGTCGACTGCCTGATTCTGGCGACCGGCTTCGACCAGGACTCGGCGTACACCGACCGGGTGGGATTCGACATCACCGGCCGGGACGGCATCCTCCTTTCGGACAAGTGGAGCGACGGGCCGGAGACCCTGCACGGTGTGATGACGAGCGGCTTCCCCAATCTCTTCATCCTGCCGCCGAACTACACCCAGGGCACCGCCGCCGTGAACTTCTGCCACACGCTGGAGGAGACCGCGCAGCATGTCGCCGCCCTGGTGAGCGAGTTCGAGCGACGGGCGGTGGTCGCGGACGTCACCGAGCAAGGCGAGAAGGACTACGTCCATCGGGTCGTGGACGGTGCTGGCCTCGCGCTCCTCGGTGGCGGCAGCTTCCTGCAGGACTGCACACCGGGTCGCTGGAACAACGAAGGCGCTCCGGAGGACCGTCCGCGCAAGAACGTGAACTACCCGGGTACGTCCACGGCCTACTTCTCCATGCTGGAGGAGTGGCGGCAACGAGGCGAGTTCGAGGAGCTGATCCTCACCCCCGTGTCCCAACCCGATCCAGGCAGCCCCCAGGACGCGTCCCGTGAGGACGAGAGGAGCGCGCGATGACCGGACGAGTTCCCGAGGCGCCCGTGCCGACGGCCCCCAACTCCCGCCGCTTCGAGGGCAAAGTCGTCTTCGTCACGGGCGCGGCCCGAGGCCAGGGACGCGCCGAGGCTGTGCGGTTCGCCGCGGAGGGCGCGGACGTCATAGCGCTGGACATCTGCGAGGACCTTCCCACCACCGAGTACCCCGGGGCGACCGCGGAGGACCTTGCCGAGACGGTCCGCCTGGTCGAGAAGCTGGGCCGGCGCGCTCTGAGCCACAAGGTCGACGTCCGGGACTTCCCCGTCGTGCGGGCGGCGTTGGAGGAGAGCGTCCGTGAGCTGGGCAGGCTGGACGTCGTGGTGGCGAACGCGGGGATGACGACCTTCGCCCGGACCTGGGAGATCGAGCTCGACCACTGGCAGGCGACCCTCGACATCAACCTGACCGGGGCCTTCCACACGGTGAAGGCCGCCGTGCCGATCATGATCGAGCAGGGGACCGGAGGGTCGATCGTCTTCACCAGTTCGGTGGCCGGCCTGCGGGGACTGCCCCTGCTCGCCGACTACGTGGCGGCCAAACACGGTGTCACCGGGCTGGCCAAGACCCTGGCAAATGAACTGGGGTCCCACCGGATCCGGGTGAACTCCGTGCACCCGCACGGAGTGAACACCAAGCTCGTGCCCGGGATTCGCCCGATCCTGGAGCGAGACCCCGAACTGGCCTCCTTCTACCAGGGAGTTCTGCCCGACGGTGTCAGTCAGGCCGAGGACATCGCAGCCGCGGTGGCCTGGATTGCCTCGGACGAGGCACGGCATGTCACCGGCGTCCAGCTTCCGGTGGACCTCGGCCGCACCAACCGCTGACTCCGAGGGTGTTTTCCCGTCCCGGTGACCGGAATCCGGCCACCCGGACCGATGAGGCCCGGCTCACACTGTGGTCGGACCGGCCGTAGAGGCGGGTCGGGCCTGCGGTCCGCGGGCCGGGGCGGGGCGGCGGGGACGGTCGCCGAGCCTCGTAAGAGCCGCTCCTGGCGGGCGCTGCGAGCGGAACCCTGAGAAGCACACGAGGAGGACAGTGATGGCCGCTGGGGAGACCTACGACCTTGTCGTCGTGGGATCGGGAGCAGGCGGGCTCGTCGGCGCCTACATCGCCGCGTCACGGGGTCTGCGCACGCTGGTGATCGAGAAGACGGACCGGGTGGGCGGAACCACCGCCTACTCGGGCGCCGGCATCTGGTACCCGGGATCGGCGCCCGTGGTGCGGGCCGGCGTCGGGGACAGCGTGGAGGCCGCCCGGACCTATCTGCGCAGCGTCGTGGACGACGAGTCCCGGGTGCCGCTGCAGGACGCCTACCTCGACGCCGGGCCGAAGCTGATCGACGAGCTGGAGCGCAGCTCCTGGTTCCAGTCCTTCGTCCACGGTCCCGTCCCCGACTACTACGCGTCGGCCCCCGGTGCCACCACCGCAGGCCGGACGATCTTCCCGCCGCCGATCGCCATAGCCGACCTGGGGGAGCACGCCGCTCTCGTGCGGGACTCCCTCCCG
Organism: Streptomyces sp. NPDC001443; assembly: GCF_053597355.1. Taxonomy (NCBI): domain Bacteria; kingdom Bacillati; phylum Actinomycetota; class Actinomycetes; order Kitasatosporales; family Streptomycetaceae; genus Streptomyces; species Streptomyces sp. NPDC001443. Next base: position 35,298 of record NZ_JBSFIA010000026.1, on the reverse strand, counting down.
GTCGAACGCCTGGGTGCCGAACGGGGCGACGTGTTCGACGGCGGGCGCGCCCTCATCGGCCGGGCGCTCGCCGCGTTCCTGGAGACCGGCAACGGGACGCTGCTCGTCGACACCGCCCTGGAGTCCCTGGTGGTCGAGGACGGACGGGTGGTCGGTGTCACGGCGTCCAGCGGGGGGGAGGCCGTCACCTTCCGTGCCGAGCGCGGAGTGCTCCTCGCCGCGGGCGGCTTCGAGAAGGACCCCGAACTGCGGGAGAAGTACCTTCCGGTGAAGTTCGACGGCAGCTGGTCCGACGGGGCCCCGGGGAACACCGGCGACGCCCTCCGGGCCGGCATGGAGATCGGCGCGGCCACCGACCTCCTCGACGAGGCGTGGTTCATCCCGGGCCTCGTCAACCCGGGCGGACAGCCGGTGTTCGTCACGGGCACCCGTGGCGGCATATGGGTCAACGCCGCCGGCGAGCGATTCGTCAACGAGACCGCTCCCTACGACCAGGTCGGCCACGAGCTCGTCCGCCTCCACGAGTCCTCCGGCGTCTCGCACGTCCCGGCCCACTGGGTGTTCGACCAGCGCCACCTCGACCGGGACAGCTTCGGCGGAGACCCGCTCCTGCCGCCGGACCCCCGGTGGTTCGAGTCGGGCGCCCTGAAGAAGGCCGACACCCTGGAGGAGGTCGCGGAGCTGATCGGAGTGCCGTACGAGACGCTGCGCGAGACGGTCGAGGAGTACAACGGGTACGCGGCCGAGGGAGTGGACAAGCGGTTCCACCGGGGCGAGACCCCGTGGGACCGCTCCTACGAGTACATGGTGGGCTTCCCGGCCGGGCCCGTGATGAACTACCCGCCGAAGCCCGCGCCCGAACTGGCCAACCCGGTGCTGCCGCCGCTCGACACCCCGCCGTACTACGTGGCCACGATCGTCCTCTCCGACATCGGGACCAAGGGCGGTCTGAAGACCGACGAGAACGCCCGCGTGCTCCGGCCCGACGGCGCGCCGATCGCCGGGCTCTACGCCTCCGGGAACACCATGGCGGCCATGTCCGGCCGCGTGTATCCGGGGGCCGGGACACCGATCGGCAGCAGTCTCGCGTTCGCCTATCGCGCGGTGCTGGACGTCGCCGATTGATCCTCGCGATATGTCCGTACCTAGAGCGGAGCCGACGGTGCCGGACCACCGTCGGCTCCGTTGTGCCATGCATCACGCGGGTGTCGGCCCGCTCGCCGTGCCGGATATGCATCATGCACGTAACATGGTCTGCACACACAATATGTACGATGCACATCGATCTGCTGTTCTTCCTCGGGAGCCCCGTCATGTCCTCCGTTCAGCCCACGGCACGCGCCGGCGGCGTGGTCGCCACTCTCGCCCTCGCGGGGACCGTGGCCGCGATCATGCAGACGCTGGTCACCCCGCTCATCGCGGAGTTGCCGGACATTCTCCACACCTCGCCGGCCAACGCCACCTGGGTGATCACGGCGACCCTCCTGGTCGCGGCTGTCTGCGTGCCGGTCTCCGGCCGGCTCGGCGACTTGATCGGCAAGCGGCGCATGCTGCTGATCTGCTGTGTGCCACTGGTGCTGGGCTCGGTGGTGTGCGCGCTCGCCTCTTCCGTGGTCCCGATGATCGTCGGACGTGGGCTCCAGGGCATGGGCATGGGCATGGTGCCGCTCGGCATCGCCTTGTTGCGGGACGCGGTCCCGGCCGAGAAGCTCAGCTCCTCCATCGCCCTGGTCAGCGCCTCGATGGGTATCGGCGGCGGCCTCGGCCTGCCGATCGCTGCCGCAGTGGCTCAGTATGCGAACTGGCGGGTGCTGTTCTGGGGCTCGGCCGCGCTGGCGGCCGCGATCGGTGTTCTGATCTGGTTCCTCATCCCCGTGACCCCCGCCCCTGCGAAGGGGCAGCGCTTCGACCTGCTGGGATCCCTCGGTCTCGGCGCCGGCCTGGTGTGCCTGCTCCTGGCGGTCTCCAAGGGCGCCGACTGGGGCTGGGGCTCGGCCACGACGCTCGGTCTGTTCGTCGCCGCCGTGGTCGTCCTGCTGGCCTGGGGCTGGTGGGAGACCCGTGTCACCGACCCGCTGGTCGATCTGCGCACCACGGCGCGCCCGCGGGTGCTGATGACCAACATCGCGTCGATCTTCGTCGGCTTCGGCATGTACGCCAGCATGCTGATCCTGCCGCAGCTGTTGCAGTTCCCGAAGGCCACCGGCTACGGACTGGGCCAGTCGATGCTGGAGTCCGGCCTGTGGATGGCGCCGGGCGGCGTCATGATGATGATCGTCTCCCCGTTCGGCGGGAAGCTGTCCAACGCCCGCGGTCCGAAGTTCACCCTGGTGAGCGGCGTGTTGGTGATCGCGGTCGGCTACGCCCTGTCAATGGCCCTGATGGGCACCGCTTGGGGCCTGATGGTGGTCGCCCTCGTCGTCAACAGCGGCGTCGGGCTCGCCTACGGGGCCATGCCCGCGCTGATCATGAGCTCCGTCCCGCTGTCCGAGACGGCCGCCGCGAACGGCTTTAACACCCTGATGCGCTCGCTCGGCACGTCGGTGGGGTCGGCTGTGGTGGGCGTGGTGCTGTCGCAGATGACCGTCACCATGGGCGGCTACACCCTCACGTCCGAGAACGGATTCCGTACCGGACTGCTTCTGGGCTGCGGTGTCGCCCTTGTGGCAGCCCTGTTGTCGGCGCTGATCCCTGCCGCCCGTGCCACCACCGACTCGGCATCGACCGACCGGCCGGTCCCCGCGACACAGGAGCGGACCGGAGTCTGATTCTCCGGACACTCGAGTCCGGGACGGCACCTGTCCTCGGACCCCGGATGTGCCGTCCCGGGCGATTCGCTCCGGGGCGGCACACGGCGTTGTCCGAACGCTCAGCTCCGCTCGGCCGCCACGGCGTGCACCGCGTCCGCGATCAGGCCGAACGGGGATACGAGCTGCGGCCCGAAGAACATCCGGTTGTGCAGGACGGCCACGGACAACCCGAGCCGCGGTTCCGCCCATACGACCGTTCCGCCCGCCCCGGTGGCTCTGCCACTGACCCGACACGCCTTCCACGGCGACTGGAACTATGCCGTGCACCCCATCCGTGCCCTGCCGTCCCAGCACCCCGGACTCCGCAGAAGCCGGCCCTGGAGTGGGACCATGCTCTGCTGTCCGATCCTGCCCTGACCGGCATGTCCCGGCAGCGGCTGAGCGATCTCACCGACGCTTTGGCCGTCGATGGCGACGTCAAGCGCGGACGCCCGCCCCGGCTCGCCTTCCCCGACCAGGTCCTGGCGGCCGTCCTTCACCTGCGGGTCGCCCTGGCCGCGGAACCCCTTGCTGTGCTGTTCGACAGCAGCCGGACCGCCATGCACCGCACCCTGCTGAAGATCAGGACCCTGCTGAAGGCGCACAGCATCGTCATCCCGCCGGCAGCCACCCCGCCCTCCGCCCTCACAGCCCTCCAGGCTCGGGTTCAAGCCCGGAGTGGCGACCCCCGCAGCATGATCAAGACAACGTGTTAATGATCTGCAAGCCCTTAGAAGTCATCTCATTTGGTGAGTCGGCGGTAGCAGATGAGGGTGCAGGCGATGGCGGCGAAAGCGAGGAAGTGCTCGGCTTTGCGTTCGTAGCGGCGGTGGAGTCTGCGACAGCCGGCGAGCCAGGCAACGGACCGCTCTACGACCCAGCGGTGACGGCCCAGATGGGTGGAGGATTCGATGCCGCGCCGGGCCAGGCGGTGCGTGATGCCCCGACTGCGGAGCCATCGCCGCAGGTGGCGGTAATCATAGCCCTTGTCGCCGTGCAGCTTGCCGGGCCTGCGGCGGCGCGGCCCGCGTCGTGAACGGATCGGCGGGATGCCCCGCACGAGCGGCTCCAGGCCTTGACTGTCGTGCGTGTTCGCCCCCGAGATACCCACCGACAGAGGCAGTCCGGTCCGTTCGGTGATCAAGTGGATCTTCGACCCGTACTTGCCGCGATCCACCGGATTCGGACCTGTCAGATCCCCTTTTTCAGGGCTCGCATGTTCACTGAGTCGATCACACAGCGGGACCAGTCCAGTTCCCCACGGGAGCTGAGCTCGTCCAGGACCAGGCGATGGAGCTTCGCCCACACCCGGGCCTTGGACCACTCGGTGAAACGCCGATGAGCCGTGGCTCCCGAAGGCCCGAACGAGGCGGACGGCAGCTGCTGCCACGTGCAGCCCGACGTGGCCACGAACACGATCGCAGCCAGCACCTCCCGATCCCCGTGCCGACGCCGGCCGCCACCCTGAGGCCGACTCGGCGCCTCCGGCACCACCCGCTGGAACAACTCCCACAACTCATCCGGCACCAACCGCTCAACGATCCCCACCCCCGAAGCCTACCGAGCCCTCCAAATGAGATGACCTCTTAGGAGTTCGATCGCTACTCGACACTGCCGGCAAGTCCCCGTGCCACGGTGGCCGTGCCGGACCGCCTGGGGGTGCTGGCGTCCGACGCCGTTGATGTCACTCGTGGATGTCAGTACGCGCAACCGTGTGCGTTCGCTGGCACGATGGTCCCGTGGTTGACCTGGAGCACATCAGAGCAGAGACGGTGGCGTACTTCTGGGAGCTCGACGAGGACGCCACGCTGCGGCACCGCTTCCGCCGCCTCGCAAAGTCCCTGGCCCTGGGTCAATGCGGCGCGACCGCGAGTGCCTCGGCCAGGGTCACGGGCCGGCGGCCGATCAGGCGGCTCAAGTCGCCGGAATCGGTGTACATCTCACCGCGGCTCATGCCGATGTCAGCGTCAGCGAGGACCTCCGCCAGCTTGGCGGGTAGGCCTGTGGCGGCCAGTACCTGGGCGAACTCGGTCGCCGGGAGGTTGGCGTAGGCAACCGGTTTCCCGGCCGCAGCGGAGATCGCGGCGGCGAGCTCGGTCAGCGTGAAGGATTCGTCGCCGCCGAGCTCGTAAACGGCGCCGGTGTGGCCTTCGGCGGTGAGGACGACCGCCGCGGCCTCGGCGTAGTCGGCGCGGGACGCGGCGCTGATTCGCCCCTCGCCCGCGGCGCCGACGACGGCGCCGTTCTGCAGAATCTGCGGCAGTTGGCTGGTGTAGTTCTCCAGGTACCAGCCGTTGCGCAGCAGCACGCTGGGGATTCCGCGGTTCCGCAGGTACTCCTCAGTCTCGCCGTGCGTGGCGCCGATGATGGTGGTGGCCGTATCCGCGTGCGTCGTGCTCGTGTATGCCACCAGCGACACGCCCGCGGCCACCGCAGCGTCTATCACGCGGCGATGGTTGGCAACCCGTTCCTCCACGGGGACCGAGGCCGAGATCAGCAGCAGGCTGTCCGCCCCCGCGAAGGCCTCGGCCAGGCTGTCGGTGTCCGCGAAGTCGGCGCGGCGTGTGGTGACGCCTCGGTCGGCCAGGTCCTTGATCCCGGCGATGTCCCGGCCGGTCGCGATGATGTCCGCGGCCGGGATCCCACGCCGCAGCAGCGCCTCGACGGTGAGCCTGCCCAGCTGGCCGGTGGCTCCGGTGACGACGATCGACATGATGGTCATTCCTTCCTTCCGCACGTACCTGGCGCGACTGTCGCGGTTCGTCCACGGCGGGATGGAATTCAGGGTGGCCTGCGCACTCTCTGTTGGGAAGTAGCCACTTTTTGGTAGGGTACTTACCTAGGCGAAAGTGTTGAGGTGAGACGTATGGCGGCTGTCGAGAACGTGACCGGACCCATGCCGTCATTTGATCCGTACGAGCGCGGCTGCCCGTCGCGGGACCTGCTCGACCAGATCGGCAGCAAGTGGGCGGTCCTCGTGCTGGGCGAGCTCGGCCGGAACGGGGTCTCCCGGTTCAGCCGGCTCCGGCAGGCGCTGGCGGGCGTGAGCGAGAAGATGCTCACCCAGACGCTGCGCACCCTCGAACGCGACGGGCTGGTCAGCCGGACCGTCTACCCGGAGGTGCCGCCGCACGTGGAGTATGAACTGACTGCCCTCGGGCAGACACTGCGGGAACCACTGAAGGCGCTCACGGAGTGGTCGGTGCGGCACATCGAGGAAGTCATCACCGCCCGCGGGGAGTACGACGACCGCACCAAGCGCACCCGGTAGGCAGCGACGGTCGGCGATTGATCATTCTCCTGAGCCAGAGGCCACGGGCACATCGAGCACCTTTTGCACCCAATCCGTGTCGGCTTCGGCACCACCCGGGCCACCTCGGTCAGTGTCCATGCCTGCCCGCCGGGGCAGATGAGCGCGGCGCGGGCCGTACTGCTGGATGGCAGCTACCGCGAGGTGGCTGGGCGGGCGCCGGCGAACTCGCAGATCGCCCGTGGGTGCGACTGCCGGTGCGGAAGGGTGTGGGCGTTCTGGTTGCAACGCCGGGACGGTGACTGTTCGTCAGGGTGTCTTCGGGAGCGGGTCATCCGCCGGTCTGCTGTGTGCCGTGGCGGCGGACTCGGTGAGTGAGAGTGCGGCGAGGAGCCGCAGTTTCTCGTCGCTGTCGCTGTCCTTGTCGGGGTAGTAGACGACGAGGATGACATCGTCGATGGGGAGTTTGTCCCGGTGGAGGTGTAGTTCACCGACGACGGGGTGGTGGACGGTGGTCGTGCCTCCGTCGAGACTTCGGACGTCGTGGCGCGCCCACAGGGTGCGGAACCGCTGACTGGACAGTGCGAGTTCTCCGACGAGCTCGACGAACCGGGGGTTGCCGGTGTCGTCCCCGATAGTGGTGCGAAGGGCGGCGACAAAATCCGCGGTGGCCTTCGTCCAGTCCTGGTGGAATGCCTGTTCCTCGGGGTCGAGGAGGAGAGAGCGCAGCCTGTTCTGACCGGGCCGCAGGCGAGGGGAGAGTGCGACGGCCATGGGGTTGGAGGCCAGGACATCGAACGCGCGCCCTTCGACGAACGCGGGGATCTGAAGGTGGGCGAGCAACTCGTGCACCCGCGCCGGTACGTGCTCAGGCCGCTTGCGGCGTGGCGTCCTGGGACGTGCCGCCGCGAGGCCGAGTAGATACGTCCGCTCGACGTCGTCGAGCCGCAGGACGCGCGCGAGTGATTCGAGGACCTGCGTTGAGGGGTTCTTGTCACGGCCCCGTTCCAGGCGCAGGTAGTAGTCAGGACTGATCCCGGCGAGCAGGGCGACTTCCTCACGGCGCAGGCCCGGCACGCGGCGGTTGCCGCCGGGCGGGAGTCCTGCCTGCTCCGGGGAGACCAGCTCACGCCGGGCACGTAGATAGCTGCCGAGCCGGTTGCCGGATTCCTCATCCTTCATACCGACACCGTAATGCGGTGCGTGTATCCCAGAGGGGGCCCTGGCAGGACCAGGGAAGACGGAGGCCCTGCCACATCCTGCGAACGCCGTCAAGACTGCGATGACACCGTTTCGAAAGAGACAGGGAACATCACTGTCTGCGCCAGGCTTGAACGCCGTCGGCGCTTTGGACTGAAGGGAAGATCTCGTGGATCTCTCCAACCGCACCGTTCTCATCGTTGGCGGAACCTCGGGTATCGGGCGAGAGCTGGCCCGCCGTTTCGCCGCAGCGGGCAGCGTCGTGGCTGTTGGCGGCCGCAGCCCGGAGGCACTCTCGGAACTCGCCGAAGAAGGGTTCGGCACGTTCGGTATCGACGTCACCGACAGTGCCTCCGTCGCATCTGCCCGTGACGCCGTGCTCGCCCGGTACCCGGAACTGGACACCGTGGTGACCATGTCGGGCGTCATGCTCCTGGAGGACCTGCGCGACCCCGCGCACTTCGAGGTGACAGCAACGACGATCGACACCAACCTGCTCGGCACCATCCGAGTCATCGACGCCTTCACCCCCCACCTGGTTCAGCGGGGCGTCGGCACCTTCATCACCGTCACCTCCGGCATCGCCTTCCTGCCCTTCCCGCCCATGCCCAGCTACGCCGCATCGAAGGCCGCGGTGCACGCCTACGCCGAGGCACTGCGCGCGCAGCTGGACGGCACCGGTGTCGGCGTCGTCGAGCTCGTCCCTCCGGCCGTCGCCACGGCAGGACAGGAAAAGGTGAACCCGCACGCGCTGCCGCTCGACGACTTCGCCACCGAGGTGATGGACCTGCTGGGGACCGAGCCCACTCCGCACGAGATCCTCGTCGATCGGGTCCTGGTGCACCGGTGGGCCGAGCGCGACGGCACCTACGACGAACTGGTGGCTCAGCGCTCGCAGGCCCTCTCGATGCTCCCGGGCCGGCAGGAACAGCGATGAACAGCAGGATCGCACTGGTCACCGGGGCACATCGGGTGGTCAGCCGGCGACGGTGAGGACGACCCTGCCGCGGGTGCGGCCGGCCTCGGCGCGGGCGTGGGCCGCGCCGGCCTGCTCCAGCGGGAAGGTCTCCTCCACCTCGACGGCGACCTCACCGGCGTCGATCAGGCCTGCGATCGTGGTCAGCGCGGCGCCGTCCGGCTCGACCAGGTACGGGGTGACCCGCACGCCTGCCGCCTCGGCGGCCGCAGCCGGTTCCGGGGAGACACCGGCCGGGACGGCGACCAGCAGGCCGCCCGGGCGCAGGACCTTGGGCGAGCGGGTGCTGGTCCGGTCGTGGGCGTCGCCCACCAGGTCGATGACGACGTCGACGTCCTTGGTGGCGCCCTCGAAGCTGGTTGACCTCGGAGGTCCCAGACAGGTCCCGGCATGCGGGACTGCTGGTGGCCGAGTCCGGTCGTGATGGTTGCGACGCCTCACTAGTGCAGCAACCGTGCTGACCACAGCTTTAGGAGTGAGGCTGGGTGATCCGGGGCGTGACCTGCGGTTTCCCCTACCTTGGACGCATCCGGTAGCACGTACCCCTGTGCACCCCCATTCCCCGTGGGTCCCCGCCTGTTCTGGCACGCGAGTGGCACGCTTCCGTAGAACCAGAGTCCGTTCACAGCCCGTGCTGGTGGCTGCCGCCGCCCCTCACGGCCACACCTGGGCTGCGAGTAGCACTCGGGAGTGCCACGGCCGACTCGCGTCAGTGACGCACTCTCTTCATTCGCTTATCGAGCCGGACGATAAGATTTGCATCGAAATGAGCGAACCGGTCCGGGTCATTGTCGACTAGTTCCAGAGCGATTCTGGCCATGTCTGCGCGGCCCGTTGCGTATTCCTGATAGAGTTGCCAGATGCCCTCCCGGGCAGCTATCTGGCAGTCCACTTCAATCTCTGGCGCGCCAGCATCGACTTCAGTCCAGTGCGACTCTCCACCAACGCAGGATATTAGGTAGGCGAGCAATTTGACGCGCAGCGTATCGCTTAGATCTTCACTGAGGGCTGCCATGATCAGTGACGTGACGGGCGCTGCTACCTCAAAAAGGAGCGACTGAATGTAGGCGTGACCTTCCAGGGACGACTCTGCAAATTCACGCGGGGTTCCGGCTTCGAGCAAATTGGCAAAAGTCTCCGGGATATGGGCGCCTGTCTTGCCGCAACCACAGCGCAAGGAAGCCCAATCGATCCGCTCGGCCTGAATCAACGATGGCCTGATGCTCATGCCTGCACTCCTGGTGCCTTCAGGTTATGGAAGGACGGGCATGGTGGAGCACCTGTAAGTGGGTCTCGCCCCCCGGAGGCCGCAGTGTAACCGCGCGGGCCTTGGCGCGAGCTTTGGCCGGCGGCCTCTATAAGTCGGGATCGGGTATGACTACTTCTTCTGGGTCTTGCCGGGGATCTTGGGGACCTGCTGCTTCCCAGCTCAGGGGCGGCGGGTTCGTGCGCTTGGTCGTCGTCGTTGGTCGCCCTTGGCCACTGTTGAGCAACGTCGGACGGCCCAGAGACGGCCCAGCTTCGGCGCGCTCGGCTGACGGCCGGGACTTTCGACACGCCCCGTCTGAGCCTCAGCCGAAGACAGTCAGCCGCGATGGTGGGCGCGCCGACCGACCACGCAGCAGACGCCAGCGATCTCTGGCAGATCACCCCAAAGCTGGTGGTGTCCGGGCTAGCCTGCTACTCCAATGCCTTGGGGGATGTATGGGACTGCGCATCAACAAGTCGTTCAAGATCGCGCCAGGCGTGCGCGTCCGACTCGGTAGCAAGTCGAGCAGCTTGAGCATCGGAGGCAAAGCCGGGCGGGTCACCATGAACAGTCGCGGGCGCCGGACCACGACAGTGCGCCTTGCCCCTGGAGTGTCCTACTCCACCTCCACCACTCGCTCGGGCTCTAGCCACACAAAGGCCAAGCCAGCCCGCTCTGTTCCAGGAATCCCAGCAGCTCCTACAGCGAGCGCTCCCCTTGGTCCGCTCATTGCGCCACGGCGAAAGACGATTGACGGCTGGGTTGCGGCAGACTTGCGTGGCGTCGTCGTCCACCGGCGGGCCCTCGATGACGTGCGTATCCCGTTGGCCCAGCTGGTCAGTGCAGAGCTGGACGGTAAGGAACTAACGCTGAAAACCTCAGACGTGGTGACATACCGCCTGATGCTGACCACGTTCTCCGCCGCACGAGATCTCCACTTCGTAGAGACCTTGGCTCGTGCCGCGCGACTGACTCAGAGCTGATCTCAGCAACAATCTGGCCTCCTGTGACACCCGAGTTAGGAGTTCGATCACCGACTGCTTGCGAGGGCCCCAAGCGGGCTTGTGAATGTCGCCGTTGAGTGCTCGGGTGCGCTGACGTACGTACTCGTTGATGTCAGGCGGGGATGTCAGCCGGTTGTGCACTGGGTCTGTGTTCAGTCGCCTGAGTGGCCCCAGAAGTGGATCTCTTGGGGGTTGCCCTCGTCGTCGTGCAGCACCGCGCATCGTCCGATCCATCGCGATCGGGGGAAGACGTCGAAGTCCCTGACATGCGCCCGGGTCAGTCTGTCCGTCCCAAGCAGCTTGTGTGCTTCCTCGGCCGTCACGGGTTCCACGGTGTTGTAGTCCGGCGTGTCGTCAGGTCCTACGACGCGGAAGATATCCAGGATCGAGTGCGTGCCAGCCTCCTGCACCAACTCGTCATCCCACAGCTCCTCCAGCGATCCCGGACGAGGCTCTCGCTCCTCCTCCGGCCGCCAGTCGCCACCATTGACCCAGTAGTAGTCCCCAGCCTCGAACACCTCACGCCGCAGTTGCTGAAGCGCAGCGTTCAGGTCTTCTTGGTACGGCACGTAGTAGTCCCACTCCGAAGCCCCCACCAGCCCTCATCCCCTTCCTGTTTCCCCTGGAGGGCGGAAACTAGCACCTGGCTCTGACATCCGAGCCCTCAGCTTGGGAAGCTTGGCTGCTCTACGGATGATGGCCAGGCTGACCTGCGGTGGACCGGCTGCAAGGCATGATTGGCCGGCGACCTGGTCCTCGCCATTCCCCGTGAATCCCCGCACGATCTGGCACGGTTCTGGCACGACCTTTCGTCCCGAACTCTCGGCGGGTAGGTCATGCACGGTTCTCAGATTCCAGGGTGGGGGGTGTCCGGTGTCTTGCCTGCTTCCGTCTGCTCCTTGACACGCACCACCTCTCGGACGGTCCCCACCAGAAAACCTGCCGCGAGCAGTCCGATCACCACGGAACCCTGTCGAATTCCGTCGGCGTCGGATCCGTCCAGGCGGTCAGCGTGGCGGACCTCCGTGGGGTCCGACGGGTTGTAGACGATGGGTACTTGGCCTCCGGGCTTCGCGTCGTTTCCCGAGCCGTCTCCGACATCGATATCCGCCTGCACCGTGCTGGACGGTGTAGTGAAGCGCACGGTTAAGGAGTTCGCCTGGCCCTCTTCCGACCGGCCGGCAATGGCGACTACGGTCGCTTCGGTCCTTTGGCCGTGCTCCCGGAGGTTCTGCAGCATCTGGTCCTCCTGGCCGGCTTTCCATCCCATGTATCCGGCGATGGTGGCGAACAGCAGGAAACCCGCAGCAGTCGATCGGGCTCTGGCCCAGCGGGGGTTCCGCAGCGGCGATGGCACACCAAGACTGGTGACCAGCCCCGCTGCGAGGCGGCCCGGTGGAGGAATTCGGCCGGCCCGACGACGAGCCCAGCCCCACCGCCGTAGTAGCAAGCTCGCGATAGCGCCCGCTGCGGACAGTGCCACTGCGCCGCCGAAAACCTGGTTCCAGGTCAGCTCGAACGGATCGAATGCGAGCCACACCACGAAGGCCACGACGCCTGCCAGCGAGGCCCAACCCTTGAGAAAGCGGTACTTCCCCCGGCTGTCGCTCCGTACGGACTTGCGCTCACTCATCTGCGCCTCCTCGCCCCGTTACGAGCTAGGACACACCGGTCGCCGCTGAGGTTGCAGTGGTGGCCGGCTCCGCGGCAGAGGCTCCGCGTCCCTGCCCGGAGGAGCTATTCGTTTCCGGGCTGGCCTGCGGCAATAGACCAAGATCCCGTCCACGCCTCGTCCACAGACCCCGACATACGCCCGCTTCGAGCGGCGTACGCCTGCACAAACACGAAGACCCCGCACTCAGCGTTTCCGCTGGTGACGGGGTCTTTGGGCACTTCATGCGAAGTGCCCCCGACAGGATGCGAACCTGCGCACACGTCTCCCGCGGCCGTGTGCTTCTGGCGCAGCGGCGGCACGGCGTCGACGCGCCCGTCGAATCAAAAGTGTATATAGTTAACTAATTTTGCGCTATGGTCGTTGCTCGCGGAACACCGGCCGACTCGGCCGGTTCCAGAGTCCGGCACTTGCCAGAGATCAGCTCTCGGCCCGCTCGCGGTGACGCTGCACGAGCCCTCCCGCGGCGCCCAGGGAAACCAGGCCCATGGCGGCTGCCGCCATGATCCCGTTCATCCCGTCCAGCGACACGGCGCAGAGCGTGGCCACCGCGCCGTTGAACAGGAACAGGAACCACAGCACCGGGCGGGTGGACAGGAACGCCTTGATGCGCGGCTTCCTGGCGATCTGGCTGCCCACGATCAGCGAGACGATCGAGCCGCCGTAGGTGACCACGTCCTTCTGCCCGCCCTCCAGCACGGCCCCGGCCCCGAGGCTCGCGGTCAGGCCGCCGACGAAGAGCAGCCACATCACCAGGTCGGAGACGCGGAGGCGGAGGGTCCTGGCGGTGGTGGCGTGGATGGCCATGAGGGGGTCCTTCCGGAGGGATCGGCGGCGGCTCGGTTTCCCGGCCTGCTTCCACGATCCCGTCCTGCGCGTCCCGGACCGAGAGGGCGCACTCCCGAACCACAGGTGTAGCAGGCAACACCCCACGCCCCGCGTCGGTGCACCGAACCGGGCTGTTCTCCCAGTCATCGGGAGGCCGGATTGTTCCGCTCTCGGGCCCGCTCTAGCGTCGCTCGCCATCCGATCTCTCAGGGAGTGACGAATGACGCAACAGTCCCCGGTGGTGAAGCCCTCCGACACGGATCTTTCCGGCTGGACCCCACGACTCGTCGTGTCCACGATCGCCATGGTGCTGGTGGTGGAACTGGTCGCGCTGAGTTACACGATGACCGCAACGGGCCTTCCCCAGGTCGCCCGGCACTTCCATACCGATCAGGGCGGCTGGCTGCTCACCTGCTACATGCTCACCGGCGCCGTCGTGAGCCCGCTGGTGGGCAAACTGGCCGATCTGCGCGGCAAACGGCGCGCACTGCTCGGTGCGCTGATGGTGGCCGCCACAGGGGCGGCCCTGTCGGCCCTGGCACCCAGCTTCGGAGTGCTCCTCGTGGGCCGTTGTCTGGAAGGGTTCGCCATCTCCGGCATGTTCCTCACCTATTCGCTGATGCGCGACGTGTTTCCCCCGCGGACCGTCCCGCTCGCCGCCAGCGTGTCGACGACCGGCATCGGCGTCTTCGGGGTCGGCGTGCCGTTCCTGGTGGGATGGCTTCTGGACACCTTCGGATTCCGGGGCATGTACACCTTCAACGTGATCGCCATGACGACACTCTTGGTGCTCATCCGCTTCACCACACCCGAGTCCTCGCTGCGCAAGCCGGCCCGGGTCGACTATGCCGGTGCCGCCCTGCTGGGGGGCGGCCTCGCCCTGGTGCTGGTGGCGATCAGCAAGGGGGAGCAGTGGGGCTGGTCGTCCGCGGCGACTGTCGGTTGCCTCGTCGGCGGTTGCGGGGCACTCGCCGGATTCATCGTGTTGTCCCGAGGACCGCGGGAATCGGTCCTGGACGTCGCGCTGTTCACCCGTCGCCCGATCCTCCTCGCGGCCGTCACCGGAGCCCTGGCATACGGAGCCACCGTCGTCCCCGCCACGATCCTGCCCGTACTGGCGCTCACCCCGGCGATCGGCGGACTCGGGTACGGGCTGGGCATGACCGCATTCGGCTTCGCCGCGATCGCCTCCCCGCAGGCCCTTGCACAGGTGGTCGGCGGGATCTGCGTCGGCCACGGCGTCCGTCGGGTGACCGCCAGGTGGTGCATGATCGTTGGGCTGACGCTGATCGCGCTGTCCGGGCTGTTCCTCTTCTTCTTCCATGCCGCCCTCTGGCAGGTGCTGATAGGGGCGATCGTCGACGGTCTGGGCACCGGTCTGGCGTACGGCTCGGTGCCGAACATGGTCATCGCCGACACCCCGCCGCAGAAGCAGGCGTCCATCGCGGGCAGCGTCCAGGTCTGCCAGAGCGGGTTCGCCAGTGTCGTGCCGGTGGTGATGTTCTCGGTCATGGCCGGCTCGGCGACCGTGTCCGCGCAGGGTGTCCTCTACGCCGACGCCGCCGTCCGCCACGCGCTCCTGCTGATGGTGGGTCTGGCGTGCGGCGGTGTGCTGCTCGCGCTCACCGTCCTGGCGCCGCGGCGGGCGGACCGAGGTGGTCTGGTGAGCGGTGCCCCGCAACGTTCCGCCGTCGTGGAGGGCGTGGTGGACGTCTGACGAGGATGGGCGACCGGGCTCGTGGTCCGGTCGCCCATGAGTCCGGCTGCGTACAGGTCAGGACTGGGGGTCGTTCAGATAGGCCAGTACCGCGAGCACTCTGCGATGGCCGCTGTCGCTCGGTGGCAGCCCCAGCTTCAGGAAGACGTTGCCGATGTGCTTGCTGACCGAGCGTTCGGTGATGACGAGCGTGCTCGCGATAGTCGAGTTGTCGCGTCCCTCGGCCATCAGTTTCAGGACCTCCCGCTCGCGAGGGGTGAGCGAGTCCAGGGGTGTGTCCCGGCGGCGGGTCAGCAACTCGGTCACCACCTCCGGGTCCAGGGCTGTCCCGCCGGCGGCGACGCGATCCAGGGCGTCCAGGAACTCGTCGACCCGGCCCACCCGGTCCTTGAGCAGATAGCCGAGGCCGCCTGCTCCGCCTTCCAGCAACTCGTTCGCGTACGATTCCTCGACGTACTGCGAGAGCACTAGGACTGGCAGGCCGGGGATCTCCCGGCGGGCCTGTAGCGCGGCCCGCAGACCCTCGTCGCGAAAGTCCGGCGGCATCCGTACGTCGAGCACCGCCGCGTCCGGGCGGTGCTCCAGCAGGGCCGGCAGGATCTCGGGCCCGGTGCCGACGACTGCCACGACCTCATGGCCGGCTGACCCCAGCAGCAATACCAGGCCTTCTCTGAGCAGGGCATTGTCTTCGGCGATCACCAAACGCACGGCAGCTCCACATCGATTACGGTCGGTCCCCCGACCGGACTGGTCACGACAACCGAGCCGTCCAGCGCGGCCACTCGACGGCGGATTCCCAGCATCCCGGACCCCCCGGACTCGTCCACCCCGCCGCGCCCCTCGTCCCGGACCACCGCCCGCAGACCGGTGCGCAGGCGTTCCAGTCGCACAGCGGCCCGGGGGGACCCGCTGTGCTTGGCGGCATTGGTGAGAGTTTCGGCGATTACGAAGTAGGCGGCCGCCTCCACTGCTGCGGGCGCCCGGACATCGGGCGCGTCCAGGCCGTTCACCTCGACGCTCACATCGAGTCCACTGCCGGCCGCGAGCGCTCGGACTGCTCCGACCAGGCCTCGGTCGGTGAGGATTGGCGGGTGGATGCCTCGGACGACGTGGCGCAGCTCTGTGAGGGCCTCGTCCGCCAGGTCCTGAGCTTCGTCGAGCATCCGCCGGGCGGCCGCCGGATCGCGGTCGTACGCCCGCTTGGCCAGTCCGATGCGCATGGAGAGCGAGACCAGCCTGGCCTGCGTGCCGTCGTGGAGATCTCGTTCGATACGGCGCAGTTCGGCGCCGTGAGCGGCGATGGCCCCCGCCCGGGTCTGCGTCAGCTCCTGCACGCGGACGGTCAGCTGAGCCTTGGGGGAGGGGCGGAGCAGAGCCTCGGACCAGCGGGCGTCCAGATCGGCCAGGCGGGAGATCAGCGGCAGGACGAGCGCCCGCTGTCGGAAGATCCCGCACCACAGGCCGTCGACGACCAGCCCCAGCGGCCAGAGCAGCACCATGAGCAGTCCCAGGGGGCCGTAGAGGTACTGGGCGCCGAGCCAGCGTAGGTCCGAGTACGTGCCGGGATCGCGGACCGCGGCACGGAAGCGCTCACGCATGGTGCCGGTCAGTGGCGTGTACGCCTCCGGGATCTTGCGACCCGTCCAGGCGGTCACCGTCCGGCGCTTCGCCCCGGCGATACGTCGAATGAGTAGCACCGTCTCGGGCAGCATCCAAGCGCCGACCACGGTGAGTGTGGCGATCACGGTGATGATGAGCACGGTGACGAAGAGATACAGGCCGAACGTCAGCGCCACCGACCCGGCCAGCCGGGTCGTGGCTCGCGCAGCCTGACGCACCACTTTCTTCATGTGATCAAGATTAGGCGAACGTCGTCTGAAGTGGGGGAGAGCGGACCCCCTTGTCTCGGTGTATCTGGCTCCACCCTTCTTCAGTGGCTGGGAAGGGGTGCGGGTTGCCTGGATGGCGAATGTACCGATCGGTAGAAAACTCGGGGATCATTCTGGCCGGTGAGGGAGGGTGCCCGGACTCGGACGGAATGACTGCTTCCATATCTCTGGCTAGTGTCTGACTGTATGTGATCTAGATCACCTTGTCGAAGTTCGACGCTGGCCACGTTGAGGCTGCTGGCGTGTCCGGGGCGCGAACCGTTCACAACCTTCACACCCGGTACTGCCAGTTCAAACGTGACGATTCCCATGGGTGGGGAAGGGGTCTTGGGTTCGAATCTACGCGCGTAGTGTACCGAGCGCCCTAAACCAGTTTTCCGGGCAGATTTCGAACCCCGCTTGACCCCGATCCGCCTGGGTCGATTTCATACGTACCTCGCTGAGTGTGGCGGTGATCTCCGCCTTCCGGTCATGCGAGTACCCGCTTCCGCTCTGCCTTTGCGTACCCCGTTACGTCCTGTGCCGGGGCGCGCTGCCGCGCCCAAGGGCTCCGTGCCCCACGCGTGATCCAGCCCTCGAAAGGAAAGTTCCACGTGTCTCAGTTCCCTGCCGAAACGTCCCTCGGATCGCGTGACGGCGAAGGCCGGCGGGTGCAGTGAGCAGGCACAGGGGGAAGCCGGTGCGCACCGGATCAGGCAGGACAGGGGGGCGAAGCATCCGCGCTTCCCTCATCGCGCTCGCAGTAGTACCAGCCGCCGCGATGGTCCTTCTGTGGCTGAGTGGGTCAGCCGTGCTGTTCGATCAGTTGCGGCGGGCCGACCACGTCGGGGACGCGGCCAAGACGACATACGCTCTGGTCCCCGGCGTACCGGAGTTCCAAAAGGAGCGAGAGCTCACTGTCATGGTGCTCTCCGGTCATGGAAGCACCGTCGCGCTCAAGGCCCAGCGGGCCCGGACCGACACCGTCCTCGCCGCGTTTCGCGGGGCCGACTCCGCGTCCGCCTCCGACGGGTCGGCGCAGTACCGGGCGCAACTGGCCGAGGTGCGTGAGGAACTGGACGCGCTGGCGGCCGAGCGAACCGCTGTGGACCATGAAGAGACGGACCGACAGCACGCTTCCGGTGTGTACTCCGCCGTCATCGTGTCGGTGCTGAATCTGTTCGGCACGTTGAGTACCGACGACGGCAGCGGCGCCACCGCGGCCGAGGCCGCCCACGCGCTGTCCTTCCTGCGTGCCGTGGAGGCGCTGGCGGAGGAGCGGGTAGTGCTCGATGGTGCTGCGGCCACCCGCAGACTGAGCAGTGAGGAGGGGGCCACCCTGGCGGCCGCCGCGGCCGTGCGGCAGACCGGACTGACCGACCAGGTCCTGCCCTATCTGCCGACCGCGATGAAGACCGCGCTCGAGGAGGTGATGCGCGGTCAGGAGTGGTCGCAGATGCAGGCATTCGAGGAGGCCCTGTCGGCGGCCGACGCGGGCGGAACCGACACCATCCGCCTCCCCGCGGTCGCCGCCGCCCGGGCCGCCGCGCCTGGCAAGGTCTTCGACGCGGTGCAGGACGTCGAGAACGAGTATCTCGCCCTGGTCACCGACAACAGCACCGACCGCAACCACGAACTGTCTGTCCGTGTCACGGCCGGCATCGCGTTGGCCACGGTTGCCGTGCTTCTGGTCGCCCTGATGTCCTGGCGTATCACCAGCTCGCTGCTCGGCCGGATGTCCGGCCTTCGTGGCGCCACGCTCGACCTCGCGCAGAAGCGGTTGCCCGAACTGGTGGCGAGACTGCGTACCGACGACAGGAGTGCCTCGGCCGACGACCTGCCTGAACTCGACTTCGGCGACGACGAGCTGGGCAGGGTGGCGGAGGCGTTCAACAGTGCCCAGCGCACCGCGGTGAATGTTGCACTGGAACAGGCCGCCTTGCGGGAGGGGGCACGTTCGGTCTTCCTGAACATGTCGCGCCGCATTCAGATCCTCGTACACCGGCAGATCACCATCATCGACGCGATGGAGCACAAGGAGCAGGATCCCCAGCTCCTGGCCGACCTCTACCGAGTCGACCACCTCGCGACCCGGATGCGGCGCAACGCGGAAAGCCTCGCCGTGCTGTCGGGGTCGGCGCCACGACGCCGCTGGAGGCAGGCCGTCGCTCTCTCGGACCTGCTGCGCAGCGCGGTGTCCGAGGTCGAGGGGTACACCCGCGTGGTGGTCGAACCGACACCGTCGATCGCGGTGGTCGGGTCGGCCGTGGGCGACACCATCCACCTACTGGCTGAGCTGATCGAGAACGGTGTGACCTTCTCCCCGCCGCACACCGAGGTGCGCGTCCGGGTCCTGCCCGTGGCACAGGGACACGCGGTGGAGGTGGAGGACCGGGGGCTGGGACTGTCTGAGGAGGAGTACGAGTCCGCCAACGAACTGCTCCACAATCCGCAGGAGTTCAGCATCACCACGATGGGCGAGGATCCACGCCTGGGTCTGTTCACCGTGGGCCACCTTGCGCATCGGCACGGCATTACGGCCAGTCTCCAGGCGTCGTCCTACGGCGGATCCATGGCGGTCGTCGTCCTTCCGCACACTCTGACCGAGCCGGCTGAGGTCGATCTACCCCCACTGCAGGACTCCCGGGAAGCCCGCCATCTCGCATCGGTCGCCTCGGCGCCCCTTGACGGCGCGGAGGGCTCCGGACCCACCGCAGCCGTCGCAGCGTCGGCAGACGGTACGCCGCCGCAACCCCGGAATCTTTCGTCCGCCGGGTTCACCGCCCCGTACTCCGGATTCCCGCCCCCCGCCGACTCCGGGCGGGAAGTCGGGATCCGTCCGGTGGCGCCCGAAGCGGCCGGTCGTCCGGCAGCACCGCGCCCCGAGTCGCGCGGCCCCCGTCCCGCAGGCGTGAGCCGCCTCCCGCGCCGCGTCCGTCAGACCCATCTCGCCCCGCAGTTGCGAGAGCGGTACGAAGCCGACCAGGAACCGGATTCCGCGGCCGAAGAGCGCCGCCCGGAACAGGCCCGCTCCATGCTCGCCGCGCTGCGTGACGGCACGCGGCGGGCAAGGGCCGAGCAGGAAGTACCCCAGCCCACCTGGCCTGAGCAGGGTCAGCCACGCCGTCCGCTCCCCAGCCGTACTCGCACGACAAGGAACACCACGCTATGACGACACCCAACACCGCGCGCGACGGCCTTGCCTGGCTCCTGGACAACCTGATCGAACGGATCCCGGAAATCCGCCACGCGATCGTGCTGTCGGAGGACGGCCTGCTCGTCGGGGCGTCCGCGGCCCTGCTGCGGGCGGACGCCGAACAACTGGCCGCCATCGCGTCCGGAGTCCACTCCCTCGCCCAGGGGACCAGTCGCCACTTCGGTGGCGGACGCGTCCAGCAGAGCGTCATCGAAATGGACGACCTCTTCCTCTTCGTCACCACCGCCGGCGGTGGCGCCCGGCTGGCGGTGCTCGCCACCTCCGAGGTGGACGTGGCGAACGTCGGATACGAGATGACCATGCTGGTGAGGCAGGTGGGTCAGTTCCTCAGTGCCGCGCCGCGCTTCCCAGGCCATGCGGTGGGACCAGTGGCCGGTGATCATGGATGAGACATTGGTCGGAGGAAGAACCATGGGAGGACGGGGACGCGGGCCGTCTGATCCGTCCGTACACCGTGACCCGGGGCCGTACCAGTTCCACCCGGCCCGACATCGATCTGATCGCCTTGATCAGCACGCTTCGGCCGCCGATGCGAGCCCTGCGGCTCCAGCCCGAGCAGCACAGGCTCCTGGCGCTGTGCCGCAGGCCGACGGCGCTGGTGGAGGTTGCGGCCTGTCTCAATCTGCCCGTCGCGGTGGTCCGGGTGCTGCTGGGTGATCTCCTGGACAACGACCTCGTCTCCCTCTCTTCTCCCTCCGCGGCGGGTGCGCCCGACGCCCGCTTTCTTCAGGCAGTGATCGATGGCATACGTAGACTCTGACTCCGATCCCACCGCGGTCGCGCCCGACGCCGCGACCGCTAAGATCCTCATCGCCGGCGGCTTCGGCGTGGGCAAGACCACCCTGGTCGGCACGATCAGCGAGACGACGCCGCTGAGGACCGAGGAGCTGATCACCGAGGCCAGCATCGGCGTCGACGACCTGGCCGGCGTCGAGGGAAAAACCACGACGACGGTCGCGATGGACTTCGGCCGGATCACCCTGAGCCGGGCTCTCGTCGTGTACCTCTTCGGAGCGCCAGGTCAGGACCGGTTCTGGTTCATGTGGGACGATCTGTCACGCGGTGCGCTCGGCGCGGTCGTCCTGGCCGACACCCGTCGGCTGGAGGACTGCTTTCCCTCCGTCGACTTCTTCGAGCACCGGGGGATCCCCTTCGCGGTGGGCGTGAACTGCTTCAACGGCCGGTGCGAGGAGGGCCCGGAGGAGATCCGAGCTGCTCTCGACTTGGCACCTGACGTCCCGCTCGTCCTGTGCGACGCGAGGGACAAGGAATCGGTGAAGTCGGTTCTGCTCGCCCTGCTCGAACATGTCATGCGTGGTTTGGCGGTCGAGGTGTCCGGTGAACGCGAGCCGGTCTAGGGCCGCGAACGTGCGTGCTCTCCGGAAGACGACCTCGGCGGGTCGGCCGGTGTACGTCGGGTGCGAGGCGATCCGGTCGGTTCCCTCCGGGGTGCGCTCCGGCGGTGTGAGATGCGGTGTCCCGGACGGCCACCCGGCGGAAGCTCGCGGGCACAGGTGTCTGGCGAACCATGGCGGAACGTCTTCCGGCTGCACCGGTTTGGGCTCACTGAGCACTGTCCACTGCTTGGCCTGGACGACGGGGTGACGCAGCGCGACAACGCTGACCTGGGAGGCGAGGTGGATGTGGCTGGTGCACGCGGCGCCGAACGAGAGGACCGTCGTCGTCCTCACGAAGTGCGCCCCGGACACCGGTACATGGTCCGTCGCCATTAGGGAGCGTTGACCGACCGTCAGCCTGGCGAATCCCAGTCGGCCGGCGAGGGCGGCCGCCTTTGGATCTCTCCGCCCGCGACGTGGTCCTGCCACGGTTGGTGGGGTGCGCGGACCCTGTGCTTGGTGGGGACAGCGAGACCGAGTCGCACTCCGTCTCCAGATAGTTGAATGAGTGAGCTGAATAAGAAGATGAAAGCCCGTATGGTGATGCGCAAGCGAGGCCGCAGCCCGACTTGGACCTGCGGTGACGTGTGTCCGTGATGTTTTTGAAGTACCTGTCCGCACAGCGGGAAGGCGCGTATTTCCCGTCCCGGGTGCGCGGTAGCTTCCCGTGCAGCGCTCAGCTCGGGTGCCGCCTGCCCACCCGCTCCGGGAGGGCAGCCGGCACGATCGACCCACCGACCGAAAGAGGACTGGCTCATGAAGTCCGCCATTTTCAACGGCCCTTACGACATCACCGTCACCGAACGCGACACGCCAGTGTGCGGGCCCCGGGACGTGCTGCTGCGTAACCTGCACGCGGGGATCTGCGGTTCCGACGTGTCGGTCTACCGGCATGGCCCCGGTGCTCACCAGATCTTTCTCGGCGACGAGTTCGGGCACGAGGTGGTATCCGAGGTTGCCGAGCTGGGATCGGAGGTGACCGGCCTGACCGTCGGCGACCGGGTCTATCCGTATCCCTTGCTGGCCAAGGGCGATCCCAGGAAGGCGGGTTGTCTGGGCGGATTCTCCGAATACATCCTGGTGCCTGACTGCCGCGTGGGTGAGCAGGTGTTCCCGGTGTACGACCGCATCCCGACGCCGGTCGCCGGTCTCATCGAGCCGTTCACCGTGGCCCATCGGGCGGTGCGGCGTTGTCGGCCTCAGCCGGGCGAGAAGGCGATCGTCTTCGGAGCCGGAACCATCGGTATAGGTGCCGCCGTCGCTCTGAGAAGTTTCGGCGTCGAACAGGTCATGGTGGTGGACCTCTCCGACTTCCGGCTGGAGAAGGCCGCGGGCCTCGGTTTCGAGACCTGCAACCCCGACCACGAGGACCTGGGCAGCCTAGCGGCGGAGCTCTTCGGGGAAACCACGACACTGCTGGGCACCTTCCCCGACGTCGACATCTACGTCGAGGCGGCCGGCGCCGACGAACTGCTGTCCACGATCCAGTCCATGGCCAAGTCCGGTTCCCGCATCGCCGCCGTGGCGGTGCACCCGAAGCCGGTGCCGGTGGACTTCGTGCGCCTGGCCTACGGCGAGCAGGAGATCATCGGCCCCGGAGGCTACCGTCCCGAGGACGTCGTGGACGTCATGGCCATCATGGCTTCCGGGAAGTTCGACCTCGCGTCGATCATCACCCACACCTTCGAACTCGACCGGATAGTCGAGGCCATTGAGACGGCGGGCGACCGCGGACGCGCCCTGCACGTCGCGATCGCGTACTGACCGAGCCCCGTTCCGCACCGAACGAACCCGTCCTGTCCCCGACCTGCGAGCGGGTAGCCGTACACCGGCCGGAAAGGACCACCCACGTGTCACCAGTCATCGGCCTGATCGGTGCCGGCCGCATCGGAAGCGTCGTGGCGCGGCTGTCGCTCGCCGCCGGCTTCGAGATCGTCGTGAGCAACTCCCGTGGCCCCGACTCGCTCAAGGACCTGGTGTCCGAATGGGGGGACGGGGCGCGGGCCGCTGCGGTGTCCACCACCGCCCGTGCCGCCGACATCGTCGTCGTGACCATTCCACTGGGCGACCACCGCAGCCTGCCCCCGGACGACCTCGAAGGGAAGACCGTCATCGACACCATGAACTACTACCCCGAGCGCGACGGTCACCTTCAGGAGCTGGACGACCGGTCGGTCACCTCCAGCGAGCTCGTCCAGCGCCATCTGCCCGGCTCACGGGTGATCAAGGGTTTCAACAACATCGACTTCCGCCGCCTGGAGCTCCTGGGCCGCCCTTCCGGCGCCCCGGACAGAAGCTCCCTGCCCGTGGCGGGGGACGACGAGGACGCGAAGGCGGAGGCCACCGCACTCCTCGACCATCTTGGCTACGACGCCGTCGACCTCGGCACCCTCTCGGAGAGCTGGCGCAGCGAGCCGCAGACCGACGTCTATGTCCGGCCGTACCTGCCGGACATGCCGGACGGGCTCACGAGTGACGCCGAGGTCATGAGCTGGTTCATGCGGTGCGAGGGCCGGCCGCAGAGCGCTGAGCAGGTGCGCCACCTCGTGCTCGGCACCGCCCGCAAGCAGCCGGCCGAGGCGCGAGAAAGTCTCGGCTGAACTCCTTGCCCAAGTCCGCCCTCTGTACTACGAGGCCGGACGACACCGCCCGAGCGAAGGCATGACCCCCATGCGTGCAGTCAACGAGGGCAGCGCGACGATCGATTTCGTGGAGGAGCACACGTTGCCGGTGCCCCTCACCTTCCTCAGGCAGGCCGAGGCGGCGTGCGGACCAGGGTGAGGATGGTGGTGTCGTCCTGGAGGCGATGGTGGGTGAAGTGCAGAAGCTGTTGCCAGAGCTGATGACCGACATCCGGTGCAGAGGTCTGGGCCAGTGCCGCGACTCGCTCGTCCAAGGGAAAGAAGGTCCCATCACGGGAGCGGCCCTCGTTGAGGCCGTCGCTGTAGAGCAGGATGGTGGAGCCGTGGGGAAATTCGAACGAAGCAGCGGCGCGACTGCCGGTGAGTGAGCCCAAACCCAGAGGGACGTCCGCGTCTCCGATCGGCAGCGGTCGCGCCTGGCCGTCGGCCATCAAGTAGGGCAGCGGATGTCCGCAGTTGACGGCTGAGACTCGGCCGTCGTCCGCGATGTCGAGGACGACCGCGGTCACGAAGCGCTCGGACTCGCCCGTCTCCACCGCGTATCGGTTCTGGAGTTCGACCGCCCGCTCCATGGCCTCGGTGACACCGAGCACGTCGGGTTCGATGTGGGCGGCCTCCCGGAAGGCAGCCACCACAGCGACCGATGTGCCGAGGGCCCCGAGGCCCTTTCCTTGTACGTCGGCGATGAGCACCCGTGTGCCGTGAGCGGTCTCGGCCAGATCGTACGCATCGCCGCCGATCAGGGTGTCGGTGCCAAGAGGAGCATGTACCCCGGCCATGGTGACGGACCGGGCACGCCGCGGGAGGGACCGCAGCAGGTGCCTCTGCATCGCATGGGCGGCGCTCTGGAGCCGCAGTGCCGCGTCGACGTGGGTGAGCCTCCAACGGCACAGATAGACGGCGAAGAGCCCGCAGCCGACCGCCGCGATGAGCAGCGCGGCAGTCGCCTTCGCCGAGGCCGCGGGTTCCACCAGCAACACGCAGCCGGTGACGAACAGGGTCCAGAGCGCGACCCAGATGGTCTGGCGCAGCGTGCAGACTCCGGCCGCTGCCGCGGGCAGGAAGACGAGGAAGCCTGACAGCTCGGGGCCGTGCACCATAAGCGGACCGATGGCCATGACTGCCACGGTGAGCACCACGGTCCAGGCGGTGGACGTCCGCGCGGACACCGACGCAAGGGCTTGGGCCATCATGTCTCCCATCGGTCGGCCGGCCGCAAGGGCAGGGCAAGCGTGTGTGTCGTGCCGAGGCTCGATCGCAGGGGCGGGGCCGCAATCGGCTTGCCCCCTTCAGGATGCGGTCGACGGCTGCCGACCACATGGCGCCTTCCCGCACGGCGCGGCACCTCGGGTGAGGAGCAGGAGCGAGGACGACGCAAGGGGACGAGCGGCCGTGATTCGCGGCGGACTCAAGGCGTTGTCGTCGTACAGCACCCGCAGCCGACGCGCAGGCTCGAGCGGCGGCCCGGTGCAGTCACCGTAGGACAGATCCCCCCTCGATTGTCCAGGTCACGCGGGACGTCACGCCCGATTCGGGTGTGGGCTGTCCTGCCATGGTGTAGCCCGCTCCACCCCGAATACGGGAGGACGCTCTCTCGGTGCGGAAGCGAAGTCGCGACATCGTTGGAACCACGAACGCATCAGTCGCTGGATCCTTGGCGCGGTGCCACAGAGCACGGCTCTCGACCTCAGTTCCCGCTCCGACCGCTACCTGTGGAGGCTTCTTCCGCCATGGCAACCGTTCTTTATCACCTGGGCCGTACGGCCTTCCGGTGGCGGTGGTTCGTCGCCCTGCTCTGGGTGGCCGTCCTGGCCGTCGCCGGATTCGCGGCGGCCAAGGCCCCCGCCGCGACGGACGACGGCTTCTCGATGCCCGGCATCGAGTCGCAGAAGGCGTTCGACCTGATAGAGCAGCGATTCCCCGGCTCCGCGGCCGATGGGGCCACTGCTCGTATTGTCTTCGTCGCGCCGAGCGGCGAGAAGGTCACCGCCACCCAGAACAAGGCGGCGATCGAGAAGCTGGTCGACGAGACGGCGGACGGCTCCCAGGTCGCGGGTGTGGTCGATCCCTTCGAGGCGAAGGCGGTGAGCAACGACGCCTCGACCGCGTACGCGACGGTGAGCTTCAAGACCAAGGCCGACGACCTCACCGACGCGAGCAAGAGCCACCTGGAGACGGCCCTCGAACAGGCCCGCGACGCGGGTCTGACCGTCGAGGTGGGCGGTGACGCCCTGGCGACACCCACCGAGGCGGGCGGACCCGCCGAAGGCATCGGCATCGCGATCGCAGCCGTGGTCCTGTTGATCACCTTCGGCTCGATGGCAGCCGCCGGGCTCCCGCTGCTGACCGCCCTGCTCGGGGTCGCGATCAGCATGACCGCGATCACTGCCCTGGCGAGCACCTTCGGACTCACCAGCACGACCGGCACACTGGCCACGATGCTGGGGCTCGCCTGCGGCATCGACTACGCACTGTTCGTCGTCTCCCGCTACCGGGAAGAGCGCGGCCGTGGCCGGGCACCGCGCGAGGCGGCCGGGATGGCCGTCGGCACGGCTGGCTCGGCCGTGGTCTTTGCCGGCCTGACCGTGGTCATCGCCCTCGCCGGGCTCTCCGTCGTCGGCATCCCGACGCTCACCAAAATGGGCCTGGCGGCGGCGGGCGGCGTGGTGATCGCGGTGGCCATCTCCCTGACCGCGGTCCCCGCTCTCCTGGGCTTCTGGCCCAATGCCGTCCTGTCGCGCGGAGTGCGCAAGGGCTCACGACGCAGCCGGCTGAAGCAGGGACGACAGGACAACGGCGGCAGCCGCTGGGCCCGAATCGTGGTGCGCCGTCCGCTGCCCGTTCTCCTTCTCGGCATCATCGGCCTGGGCGCGATCGCGGTGCCGGCCCTCGACCTGCAACTGGGCATGCCCGGCGACGAGGCGAAGCCCACCTCCACCACCGAGCGCCGTGCCTACGACGACCTCGCGGCCGGATTTGGTCCCGGCTTCAACGGTCCGCTGACCATCGTGGTCGACGCCAAGGGAGCGAGCGCCCCGAAGTCCGCGGTCGCGACGATCGAGAAGGCCGTCGCCGACACCCAGGGCGTCGTGTCCGTCTCGTCCGCACGCTTCAACGACGCCGGTGACACCGCAGTCTTCTCGGCCACCCCCTCGACCAGCCCCACCGACGAGCGCACCAAGGACCTGGTGACCAACATCCGCGGGGAACGCTCGGCGATCGAGGCAGAAGCCGACGGGGCGACGTTCGAGGTGACGGGCACGACCGCCGTGAACATCGATGTCGCCGCGAAGGTCCAGGCCGCTCTCGTCCCGTACCTCGTCGTCGTGGTCGGACTGGCGTTCGTCCTGCTCCTGGTGGTCTTCCGTTCCCTGCTCGTGCCGATCAAAGCCGCCGTCGGCTTCCTGCTCTCTGTCCTGGCCGCTCTCGGCGCCGTCGTCCTGGTGTTCCAGCAGGGGCACGCCGCCGACCTCCTCGGGGTCCAGCAGACCGGCCCCATCATGAGCATGATGCCGATCTTCCTGGTGGGCATCGTGTTCGGTCTGGCCATGGACTACGAGGTGTTCCTGGTTTCCCGGATCCGCGAGGCTCATGTTCACGGCGAGAGCCCCCACCAGGCGGTGGTGTCAGGCTTCCGGCACAGCGCCCGGGTCGTTTTGGCCGCCGCGGCGATCATGATGGCGGTGTTCTCCGGCTTCATCGGGGCCGGCGAATCCATGGTCAAGATGATCGGCTTCGGCCTCGCCATCGCCGTCTTCTTCGACGCGTTCATCGTCCGGATGGCTCTGGTCCCGGCCGTCCTCTCCCTTCTGAAGGACAAGGCCTGGAGCCTGCCGCGCTGGCTGGACCGCCTTCTGCCCGACATCGATGTGGAGGGCGAGAAGCTCAGTCGAAAGGTGCCCGCTCCCGTCGCCCCTGACGAGGTGCAGCGGCCGCTCCAGGCGACATCGCTCCACTGACGGAGCGGATTCAGACGGCGGGCTCACCGTCACGGTGAGGTCCCGCCCGTCGGAGCCGCCTTGAGCGGTGGCGGTTCCGACCGCGTCGTGCGCTGTGGGGACACCGCGCGACGCCACCGGGCCCAGCGGTCGAGTCCTTCCCCTGACTCCCGCTGGGCCCGGTCCTGCCATCTCCTACGCGTGAGATGTGTCAGTTCTCGTCGCCAAAGGTGACGACGACCTTCTCCGCAGCGCCCGGTGTCAGCACGAGCTCGAAGGCGCGCTCCACCTCGCCGAAGGGCACACGGTGGCTGATCAGTTTTGAGAACTCTTTCTGGTGGCGGCTGAGTTCGGGGGTGACCTCGAAGATCTCCGTCGGATATCCCTGTGAGGCGATCAAGGTCAGCTCGCTGCGGAGCATTCCGCCGAGATCGATCTCGGATCCCTTCTTGTGGACGGCCACCATGACCAGCTTCGCCTTCCACTTCGCGTTGGCGACTACGGTGTTGACCACCGCCGCGACACCGGCCGCGTCGAAGTACACGTCGGTTCCGGGTCTGACCTGATGGAGGGCGTTGCTGCCCTCGCCGTGCAGGGCGGTGAGGCGAGTGGCCACGTCTTCCTCCACGGAGTTGATCACCGCGTCGGCGCCGACCGCCAGAGCCTTCTCCAGGCGAGCGGGCACGACGTCGACCACCACGAGGTGCTCCACGCCACGGAGCTTGAGCCAGAT
Source organism: Streptomyces sp. NPDC001443 (assembly GCF_053597355.1). NCBI lineage: Bacteria > Bacillati > Actinomycetota > Actinomycetes > Kitasatosporales > Streptomycetaceae > Streptomyces > Streptomyces sp. NPDC001443. Next base: position 6,818 of record NZ_JBSFIA010000026.1, on the reverse strand, counting down.
CGCCATCCCCAGCCCGATCGGGCCGGCTCCGAACACCACCACCTTGTCCCCAGGCCCCGCGCCCGAACGGTTGACCGCGTGCAATGCGACGGCCATGGGCTCGTTGAGCGCGGCGACGGCGAAAGACACTGTCTCCGGGAAGACGGCCACGCTTCGCCCGACTTCCACGTTCTCCATGAGCAGGTACTCGCTCATGGCGCCGTAGCGGGAACCGCAGCCGATGAGCCCGTTGGTGGCGTCCTGCGGGTTGATGACCACCCGGTCTCCCGCCTTGAGGCCGACGACTTCGCTGCCGACCTCGGCGATCTCCCCGGCGGGCTCGTGACCGAGCGGGATGGACTTCACGTCGCCGCCCATATGAGCACGCTCGGGCATACCACCCATCTGGAGAAACGCGGCATCGGTGCCGCAGATCCCGCAGGCCCGGACACGGACCAGAGCGTCCTTGGGGCCGGGTACCGGAAGGTCCGTCTCCACTACTTCGATCTTGCCGACTTCGCCTGTCCTGACTGATTTCATCGTGTTCACGACGACTCTGCCTTCTCTGGTGCGGGGCGACTCGGCCGTCCCAAGCGGTCGTGCCGGAGCGAATACCGGAAGCGCTGGTATCAACCATCCCCGGACGGGACGCCCGGAGCGAGGCAGCGTGGTCTCCAGTCGGCGGTGGGTGCGGTCGAGGCCCATCACGTCCCGGCGCGCTTGGCGCACTTCACCCGTTCGGCGTTCGGCGCCTGCTCTCGTCCGCGTGTGGTGATCGACTTGTGTCATGGGCGCCGACGGCGCCGGAGATCGGACTTGAGGAGCCGCCGGTGCTGGCCGAGACGATCCTCGTGTCACTGGGCATTGTGTTGGCGGCAGCCTGGATCTTGCGGCGATTCATGGGCTTCGACCGAGGACGCTGGGTGACGACAGTGTTTGCCGTCGTCATCGGACAGGGTGCCACGATCGGCATCCTTCAGGTGGTCGCAGGAGATGTCGGCACTCTGCCGTGGAGCTGGGTGCCCGTGGGGCTGGCGATGGTTGCGTGCCTCTCGATGCTCGCCTACACGCTGATGCAGATGCTGCTTCCCGTGGGGCGTCGCCCGCCGACGGCTTTGCTGCTGCATCCGCTAGCGGCGTCGCGGCGATTCGGCGCGAGGACCGCCCGGCACGTCGAGGTGCTCTGGTACGCGCTGCGCAGCGGGCTCCTGCGCGGTGGACCCGACGACCCCGGCACGTTGGGGTCGCGGCTGGGTCGCGCCCTCGCGACGACCTTCGAGGACGCCGGAGGCCTCTTTGTGAAGCTGGGGCAGGCGATGGCGGCGCAGCCGCAGTTGGTCACTCCACGAGTGGCCGCGCAGATGTCCCGGCTGAACGAGCAGGCGGCGCCGTCCGACCCGGACGCGGTGCGCAGGGCCATCGAGGACGAGCTCGGTGATCCTTCCCGGGTCTTCGCGCGGTTCGACGCCGAGCCAGCTGCTGCCGCGTCCATCGCCCAGACCCACTTCGCCACGCTTCACGACGGCCGCGAAGTGATCGTCAAAGTGCGACGACCCGGCATTCGCGCGTCCGTCGAGCGCGACCTGGACATCCTGCGCCGCCTTGTGGAACGACTCGACCGGCGGACGACATGGGCCAAGTCCCTCGGACTGGCAGAGCTGACCGCGGGCTTCGCCGAGGCCACGGAGGCGGAACTGGACTTTCGCTTCGAGGCCGCGAACGTGCTCGCCGCGCGAGCGGCGTTGAGGGAGCACGACCCGATCACCGTGCCGGAGATCATGGAGGAGTACACCACGGCCCGGATCCTGGTCGAGGAGCGTGTTCCGGGCCGCAGCATCTCCACGCCCGGGATCCTGGACGGCTTGGAAGGCGGCCAGCGCAGCAGCCTTGCCGACGCCCTGCTCGGTCTTCTGGTCCGGCAGATGGCCGAAGGTGAGCGCTTCCATGCCGATCCGCATCCGGGGAACGTGTTCTTCAGGCCGGACGGCAGGCTGGCCCTCATCGACTTCGGCGCGGTCGGCCGCCTCAACCGCTTCGAACGCGGTGGGCTGATTGATCTGTTGCGTGGTCTGCAAGCCGAGGATCCGTCCCTGCTCCGGCAGGCGGCACTGCACATCGGAACACAGACTGCACGGGTTGACGGTGACGCACTCGAAAGGGAACTGGCTGGCCTTCTGGCTCGCGCCACGCTACCGGACGGGCGCCTCAACTCCGCGATCTTCTCCGAGTTCGTGATGGTCTTCCGAGACTTCGGCATCGTACTTCCGCGTTCGACGACGACTTTGTTCCGCACGCTGGTGACCTTGGTGGGAACCCTTGAGCTCATCGATCCGGGCTACGAACTCGTGGCGGGCATCCGGCGAGTGGGCGGCGAAGTGGCGGCTCGCCAGATGCTGCCGTCCAGTGTGACCGAGTTCGTACAGCAGGAGTTGCTCACGACCGCCCCGGTGCTGAAGCGCCTGCCCAAGGATCTCGACGATTTGGCCCGTTCTCTGGTCCGTGGGGAGATTCGGACACGGGTGAGTCTGTTGTCCGAGCCGGAGGATTTCCGTGCCGTGCGATGCCTGGTCAACCGCTCTCTCATGGCGGTGATCGGGACGGGCATGGGGGTTGCCTCGTCCTTGCTCCTCACGGTGCCCCAGTCCAGTGGGGGCATCGGCCTGGTCTCTGTCCTGGGCGGAATCGGGTTGGCCTTCTCGGTACTGATGATGCTGCGCGTGCTGACCCAGATCCTTCGCGAACAAGAGTGAGTTCCTGCGGTCTGGCCCCGGGGTGAGCAGAGTATGTCCCTGGGGATCGCCACTCGCCACCTATGGGATGAATCTCCTCAGAGTAAGACAGCGACAAGAGCTACATATAGGGTTTGACCTGTATAAAAGCTCTCTTAGGAGGGTCGACTGAGTCGTGTCCGCAAAGTGAGGGGTCGAAGTCGCGGCAGGTAAGGGTCCTTGGACTCGTCCGCCCGCGCTGGGCTTCCCTGGATCGATGGTGGACCGCGGCAGGGCCGCCGCGCGCGAAGGTGCTGCCCTGCCGTTCGAGAATCCAGTGGTCAGTTCTGGTACGGCTTGTCCGCCAGTGTCAGGCCTTCGAGTGCCAGGCCCAGGGTGGTGCCCTCCTCCAGACGCTGGGCGAGGCGCTGGCGCAGCACGAGCGGGGTGAGCCGCAGCAGCAGGGGAGGTTTCGCCGCCAGGCTCTCGGCGAGTTCCAGGGCCCGGGCGAGGACCTTGTCCTGGGGGAGAACCTCGTTGACCATGCCAAGGCGGAGCGCTTCCTTGGCCTGTATCACCTGCTGGGTCAGGGCCGCGTAGCGCGCCCGGTTGGTTCCCAGCAGTTCCTCCCACACCACATGCACTCCGTCGCCGGGTACGACCTCTCCGGCGAGATGGGGGAAGTCTTGGAAGCATGCGGTGTCCGAGGCGATGGTGATGTCGCCGAGCAGTACCCATTCGGAGTGGATGGTTGCCGGACCGTTGATGGCCGCGATGACGGGCATGGGGAGATCGACCAGGGTACGCAGCATCTGCCGGCCTTCTCGGTAGATGTGGTCCCAGTTGAGGGGCTTGAAGACTTCGCGGTTGTCGTTGGGGTCCATCTCGGTCATGAACCTGTCCCCGGTGCCGGTGAGCACCAGCACCAGGTTCGCGCGGTCTTCGGAGATCTCTTTGAGTATCCGGCCGAAGTCTCTGTGGAGCCGGGCGCTGAGCGCCGCGGGCCCGCCGTCGTGGTGCAACCGCAGGGTTATTACGCCGCTTTCGGTGCGTTCGAGGGCGAAGTCGGGAAATGCTTCGAAGTAGGCGGGAGTCTGCATGCGGAGTCCTCGGGGTGGTGAGTTGGCGTGGAGCCGAGGTGGGGCCGGACGGGCGGCAGCCTGACGCGGGTGCGCGGAAGGTCGGGGTGGTGTGTCAGCGAATGGTGAAGCCGGCGTCGAGCGGCCACTGGGTGCCGGTGATGAACCGTGCCTGTTCCGAGACGAGGTAGGCCACGGCGTCGGCGATGTCCTCGGGGCGCAGGATGTCGATCGGGAGAGCGTTCTGCATGCCCGAGATGAGGTTGTCGTCGCCCGAGGCTGCCTGCGCCATGAGTTCTTCCATGGCCTCGTTCTGAGTCATTCCGCTGAGCACGCCCGTCGGGTGGATCGTGTTGACCCGGATCCACTCCGGGGCAAGGGCTCCGGCCAGGTTCTGCATCAGGCCGACCAGGCCCCGTTTCGCGGCGGTGTACGCCATCCCGCTGGGGTTCAACGAGGCGGTGCCCTTGAGGCCGGCCGACGAGCTTGTGATCACGATCGAGCCGCCGATACCACCGGCGCGCATCGCCGGCAGCGCGGCAAGGATGGTGTGGAACACCCCGGTGAGGTTGACGTCGATCACGTCGTTCCAGTCCGCGAGGACGTCCTCGGACTCGCCCCCGAGACGAATGATGCCCGCATTGGCGATGATGATGTCCAGTCGGCCGAACTCGGTGTGCCCCTCATCGAATGCAGCCTTGAGAGCCGCGAAGTCACGCACATCGCACTTGCGTGCGATCATGCGTCGCTTCTGCTCCTCGACGAGTCGGACGGTCTCGTCGAGGTCCTCCTGCGACGCGTTCGAGTACGTCATCGTCGGGATGTCCTCACAGATGTCCACACCGATGATGTCGCATCCCGCGCGGGCCAGGCGTACCGCGTGCGCCCTCCCCTGGCCCCGCGCGGCTCCCGTGATGAAAGCGACTTTTCCTGCCAGGTCCTCAGACATCGTCTCTCCTTCGTGTGATCGACTAGCGGACGCAGAATCCGGCGTCCAGGGGGAGTTGGACGCCAGTGATGTACGACGCCTGGTCGCTCACCAGCCAGGCGACGGCGTCGGCGATGTTCTCGGGCTGCAGGATGTCGATGGGCAGGGCGTTCCGCATCTGGGCGATCTCGCTGCCCGCCTCCGCGGCCTTCCTGGCCAGAGCCTCGTTCTGCGTCATGCCGCTGACGACGCCGGTAGGGTGAACGGTGTTCACCCTGATCATGTGGGGCGCCAGGTCGTTCGCGAGGGTCTGCATGTAGCCGACCAGTCCTCGTTTGGCCGCGGTGTAGGCCTGTGCCCCAGCGTTGGGGGAGCCCGTCCCCTTGATGCTGGCGCTGGAACTCGTGATCACGATCGAGCCGCCACGGCCACCGTCGATCATGGCCTGGAGCCCGGCCCGAACGGTATGGAAGACGCCCGTCAGGTTGGTGTCGACGATGTCCTGCCAGATCCGGACGAACTCGTCGTCCTCTTCCGCCGCGAAGCGCACGATGCCCGCGTTGGCCAGGATGAAGTCCAGCCGGCCGAACTCCGCGTATCCCTCGTCGAACGCCTTCTTCAGCCCCTGGTAGTCGCGGACGTCCGCCTGCCGGGCCACCATTCGTCCGCCTTCCGCCCGGACCAGGCTGACCGTTTTGGCGAGATCGCCCGCGGAGGCGTTCGGGTAGTCCATCGTTTCGATGTCGTGGCAGATGTCGACCCCGATGATGTCCACGCCCTCACGGGCCAACCGCATGGCGTGCGCCCTGCCCTGCCCTCGAGCCACACCCGTTATGAAGGCGACCTTGCCGGAAAGCGGCTGCGTCATCCTCTTCCTCCTGTCTTGGAAGCCAAGGAGCTCGCACCGGAGGCCTACGGTCGGTACAGGCGTTCGCCGCGTCGTGTCCTCGGAGCGCCGCCAAAGCCCGCATTCATCTCCCGCGCACCTGATGCAGTTTGATCGTGTTCGTGACGCGGCGGACGGTCCGCGTCCGCTCAGTGGAACGTGAAATCCCTCGCGAGCCCACGGCCGCACAGCACCCCATGTCGCCGACCCGTCGGGCCGCAGTTCTTGCCTCCACTCACCGGATCGCGGCCCTGGACGAGGTCCCCCCCGTGCTGCGACCGCGGATGCTGTCGCAGACACCGCAGACACCGCAGACACCGCCGAAGCCGCGTGGGTGCGCCTGGCCGCGACCATCTCGGGGGTGGCAAGGCGCTGTTCGCGTCTATCGGCCGCGGCGCAGGGTCGGCGCGGTCTTGTTGGAGGCGCGCTGTTGTTCGGCGGGTTCAAGACGCTCCGGGCGCCGGTTCCCTGCCGCCAGCGGTACGGATTCACCGTCTGTGGTCCGGTGTCTAAGCTGATGGCGCGTCGGGCGGACTGTGGACCTGAATCCGACATTACCGATGTGAACCCGGACCATGCCGAACTGCACGGTGTCTGCGGGAGTGCACCAACATAGATCGCGGTCGCCGGTTAGCCAAACCGGGGATCGTGAGGACCATTGAGTTCGCTGCGGCAGTGTTCAGCGGTGGCGCCGGTCGTTCAAGGTAGCTCCTCACGTCGATGCCGTGCTTCGCAATGGGTAGCGCTTACCCACCAACCGTGAAGGAATGGGTGCGAGTTACGCGCTGCCGCTGGAGTTCTTTCGAATTTCCTTCAGTGGCGCAAAATAGCGTGACTTTGACCCTGTGGGCTTCGGGAAGTGCGTCAAGTGAGGTCGAGGCGAGCGCAATGTTGGAGGATGGGTGACTAGTCAGTTCCTGGGAGTAAAGGAGCTTGCGGCATATCTGAATGTTTCGACCTCGTGGGTGTATAAAAATTCGGGCAAAGTTGGCCTGGTTCACTATGAGTTCGGTTCGGGGGTCAACGTGAAATGGAGATTTAAGCGATCCGAAGTCGATTCTTGGATAAGGAATCAGCGAGTGTCGCCTGATTGATGGCGGGGTACTCGAGAGGCGATCTAAGAACGGGGCTTTTCCGCTTTGCTGGTTCGTGGGATGGGGTCGTTTTTCAAGGAGTGTGGGCATGGGCGGTCGCGGTGGCCGCGGTGTCCGCACTTGTACAAGATCCGGTTTCGTACG
>NZ_JBSFIA010000025.1:0-135352 GCF_053597355.1 Streptomyces sp. NPDC001443 | reverse complement strand
GTCACCGACGAAGAACGCGACTACATGTACGCGGAGTACGCCAAGGACCCGCGCATGCGCGCCAACATCGGCATCCGCCGCCGCCTGGCCCCCCTCCTCGACAACGACCGCAACCAGATCGAACTCTTCACCGCCCTGCTGCTCTCCCTGCCCGGCTCACCGATCCTCTACTACGGCGACGAGATCGGCATGGGCGACAACATCTGGCTCGGCGACCGCGACGGCGTACGCACCCCCATGCAGTGGACCCCCGACCGCAACGCCGGCTTCTCCTCCTGCGACCCCGGCCGCCTCTCCCTGCCGACGATCATGGACCCGGTCTACGGCTACCAGGTCACCAACGTCGAGGCCTCCATGTCCTCGCCGTCGTCCCTGCTGCACTGGACCCGCCGCATGATCGAGATCCGCAAGCAGAATCCTGCCTTCGGACTGGGGTCCTATACGGAGCTCCAGTCGTCCAACCCGGCCGTCCTCGCCTTCCTGCGCGAGGCCCCCGCCACCGAGGGCCAGGGCGACGACGTGGTGCTGTGCGTGCACAACTTCTCCCGCTTCGCCCAGCCGACCGAGCTGGACCTGCGCGAGTTCGGCGGGAGGCATCCGGTCGAACTCTTCGGCGGGGTGCGCTTCCCCGCCATCGGCGAACTGCCCTACCTGCTCACCCTCAGCGGGCACGGCTTCTACTGGTTCCGGCTGCGCAAGGACACCGTCCAGATCCCCAACCAAGGTGTCGAAAAAGCGCGTTGACAACCGCGTGCGGCGGACCCGGCGACTCGCCCGGTCCGCCGCGCCTCGACGCCCCGGCGCCCGGCCGGAATCCCGACACACCTCCCGGATGCCGCATTAACGGCCGTCTCGCCATCTTTAAACACTTGAATTATTACGCTTTGATAACGGCGACCTCCACACTTCTTCCACAACCTTCCCAGCATGCCCACACACCTCTAATCTGATCTTGGCCACCTCGACCGGGGGCCACTCCCGGGGGGGGGAGTGCGGGGCATACAACACAGCATGGGGGTGGCGGGATTGGCCAGGTCAGGCAGCGCCTTATTAGCCACCCGGCAGCCTGGCGGATCGGCGCCCCGCACCAGCGGGTGAACTTCGCAGCCGCCCAGCCGACGCCCCACGCTGTGTACATCCTGTGAAGACCATGGCGGCGGGACGACCCGGGAAACCCGCTCTACTCCCGGGTACAGAGCCCGTCCCGCCGCCCTCGCCTTTCCGACGCCCGCTCGGACACGGCAATTCCGCGGACCTCGCGGCCCCTCCCCAAGACCGGCGCAGGGGAATTCGTCAACCCCCGAACGGATTCCCCTGCGTCACCTCGGTGACGCTCCACCCGTGAGGCCCGCAAGCCCCGTAAGACCGCCAATCGCCCGCAGGAGAAGACAGTGCAGCTGGCCGTACGCAAAGCGACGACGTCTCCCGACGAGACGCCGGCCGCCCCGCAGCCGCCCAGGCGCCCTCACTGGACCCGCCGGATCCTCTCGGCCCTGCTGAGCCTCGTGGTCCTCCTGCTCGCCGTCGGCTTCGCGGTGGCGGCATACTCGGTCAAGTCCGGTAAATGGGAGGCCAGTTCGGTCCTCAGCGGCAGCATGGAGCCGAAGCTGCCGACCGGAAGCGTCGTGATCGCCCAGCGGGAGCCGGTCAAGGCGCTGAAGGTCGGTGACATCGTTATCTTCCACCGCCCGGACGAGCCGGAACGCCAGGTCGTCCACCGGATCGTGACGATCACGCCCTCCAAGGAGGGCCCGGTCCTGGAGACCAAGGGCGACGCCAATCAGACCAAGGACCCCTGGCATGTCCGCCCCGACGGCGACACCGCCTGGATCGTCCGCCACGACGTGCCGTACGTCGGCTACGTCGTCACCTCGATCCACACCGAAACGGGCTTCCGAGTACTGCTCGGCGCCGGCGCGCTGCTGATCGTGGGCGGCACCGTCGTCCTGCTGTGGCGCCCGAAGAAGCCCACCCCACAGACCACCACCCCATAGGGGCAACGGGATTCCTTCCCGTGACACGACGCCGGGCGGCCCCATCCAGTGGGCCGCCGGGGGGAGCCGTGTCGTGCCCGGGCGCAAGCCCGAACGTTCACCCAACCAACAGAAAGGCCCACCACAGTGGCCATCTCCAACAAGAAGAAGGCGGTCGCGGCCGCCGCGATCGCGGCCGGCAGCATCGCCCTCATCGGCGCGGGCGCCGGTGCTTCCTTCACCGACACGGTCACCGCGCAGACGGACGTGCGTGCCGGCCACGCCGACCTCAACATCGTCAAGACCGAGGGCATCACCGCGGCGTACGACGGTGTCTACCCGAACGCCACTTACACCGGGGGTCGCACCTCCGTGTGGAACATCTACAACGGCAACTACGCCGTTCTGGACGGCGAGCAGCTCATGGGCTCCTCCACCAGCCGCCTGGTCACCAACTTCACCGTCGAGAACGACGGCACCGCCGGTGCGGCCGTCGCGGTCAACGTCGAGAAGAGCGGCGCCCTCGGTGGCGCCCTGAACGTCACGGTGACGCGCACCGACTCCACCTCGACCTGGCTGAACAAGGACGCCAAGGCCACCTACAAGGTGGAGATCGAGGTCAAGAACCTCGACAACTCCTGGCAGAACCTGACCGGTTCGGTTGCCGTCAAGGTCACCGCCTCCTCCTGAACCACCCCCGCGTGAGTGGGCCGGGGATCCGATCGCGTCCATCGACCGGATACCACGGCCCACCCCGCACACGCCCTGGTCCAGGGACCACTCACCCGCCGCAGGATTGCCGTCCTGCGGCGGGTAAAGGCGCTGCGGCCACCTTACGGGCGCACCGGCCGAGTCAGGCCGACACCCCCTCACTCCGGAGCACCGCTCCTGAAAGGGCTTTCACATGGCCATTTCCGACAAGACGAAGGCGATCTCCGCCGCGGCCATCCTGGCCGGCAGCATCGGTCTCGTGAGCATCGGCAGCAGCGCCCTGTTCACCGACACCGTGACCGCCGAGTCCACCTTCAAGGCCGGTACGGCCGACATCCAGATCCAGGCGGACAGCCCCTGGGAGGTCAGCGCCGACCGCCAGAAGGCCACCCTCGGGGGCACGCAGCTGATCAAGTCGTCGGCTGCCGAGATCACCGTCCCGCTGAACGACTCGAACCTCACCGTCTGGAACAAGGGCGACATTCCCGTCACCTTCGCTCCGACCGCGGAGGCTACCGGCGACCTCAAGATCGACGTGTCGTTCGTCCGCACCGGTGGCGACAACGGCGGCGGCAACGTGGTCCAGCCCGGCCAGTACGTCCAGTACCGCGTCACCGTCGGGAACAAGGACAAGCCGCTCGGCAACGACGCCTCCGGCAAGACGGCCCAGGTCACCTTCAAGGTCAACGCCACCGCCTGAGCCTCGCACGTTCCAGGCAGGCCCCCAGCCCACCCGGTCCGGTCCGACCTCGCGTCGAGCCGGGCCGGGTGGGCCACGGCGTTCACCGCCATGGCGCCCCTCCCACGGGGCGTAGACCCGACCCCAGTTCAATCAGAAGGGCGCTACACCAATGGCCATCTCCGACCGGAGAAAGATCGCGGCGGTACTCGTGCTGGCCGCGGGCGGCATTGGCCTTGTCGGCGTGAGCAGCGGCGCCACGTTCTCCAGCACCGTGGCAGGGTCCTTCACGGTCCAGGCGGACTTCCCTCCCACTCCGACGGCCACGGCCACGGCCGAACCGACTCCCGGGAAGTCCGACGACCCGAAGGAGACGGAGAGCCCGAGCCCCACGGGCTCCGCATCCGCCGGTCCCACGCCGACGGCCACGGTCACGCCCACGAAGACCGCCAAGCTGACGACCAGCGTCACCCTGAATTCCGGCGACTGGCTCGCGAACGCCGCCCCGGTCTTCACGTACACGGACAAGGAGATCGAGTTCACCGGCACGACTGCCAAGAGGGTCGGAGGCTTCACGGCGCAGAACACCGGTGACCTCGACCTGCGGGTCACGGCCACCGTCACCCTGTCCAACAGCCTCAAGGACAAGTTCAAAGCGGAGCTCAGGCTGGTCGGGGGGACGACCACGCTGAAGGCCATGGCCGATCAGCAAGGCGACTCCGCGACGTACGAACTCTGGCTCACACCTGTGAAGTCGGGCGACAAGATCTCCAAGGGGAACGCGAAGGACATCAGCGTCACCTTCGCCTACACCACCGTCTGACCCGGGCCCCGGCTCGGATCGCGGCGTCACCACAAGGGTGTCCGGTGTCCGGTTGCACAACCGGACATTGGGCACCCTTGTGCCATGTCCACAGAAAGTCCCCTGGACCGGCTCGGCTGAAAGGTCCCGGGTCGACGCGGTTTCCACCGCTCCGCCCGGGGCACGCATCAGTAACCGCCTCCCCTCGCCCCCGGGGAAAGGACGTGACCCATGCCGGAAGCCGTCACACGCACCGCGACCACCGGTCCCGACCTCCTGGCGTCCCTGGACCCCCTGCTGCGCACATGGTTGCCACGGCAGCGCTGGTTCGCCGGAAAGGGACGACCGATCACCGGGTTCTCGCTGGTCAGCGCCACCGAGCTACTGCCGGCGCACAGCCAGCTGGGCCTGCACCACCTGCTGGTACGCGCCCACCAGCCGCCCGTGCCGGGCGCCCGGACCGCTCCCGGCGACTGCTACCAGCTCCTGATAGGCGCCCGTGAGGCGCTGCCGCCCCGGCTGGCACCGGCCCTGATCGGACACATGACCGACGGGCCGCTCGCCGGCCGGACCGCGTACGAGGCCCTGTACGACCCCCAGCCCGCCGGTGTGCTCCTGGAGGCCCTGCGTTCCCGGGCCCGCATCGGCGGACTGCGTTTCGAGCGGGATCCCGGCCAGGAGATACGGCCCGGCCTGGTGCCGCGGATGATGACCGCCGAGCAGTCCAACTCGTCGGTGGTCTACGGAGATACGTTCATCCTCAAGTTACTGCGCCGGGTCGTGCCGGGCGTCAACCCCGACCTCGAACTGCCGCTGGCCCTGGCCCGCGAGGGCTGCGCACGGGTACCGGCGCCCACGGCCTGGCTGCGGGCGGAGCTGTCCGGCGGGTCGTACGTCCTGGGGGTGCTCCAGCCGTTCGTGCAGGGCGCGTCGGACGGCTGGGAACTGGCGCTGCGCGAGCTCGCCAAGGGCGAGGACTTCGCCGCCGAGGCGCGAGCGCTGGGGCGGGCCACAGCCGAGGTGCACACGGCGCTCGCCCGCGCGCTGCCCACGGTGACCCTGGGCCACGCGCAGGTGCGGGCGCTGGCCGACGGCATGATCGAGCGGCTGGACACGGCAGCGCAGGCGGTGCCCGCGCTGCGTCCGTACGTGTCCGGGCTGCGCGTCGCCTTCGAGGCACCGGCCGTTCTGGCGGCGGAGGGCCGGACCTGGACCGCCCAGCGCATCCACGGCGACCTGCACCTCGGGCAGTGCCTGCGCTCGCCGTCCGGCGGCACGGGCGACGGCGGCGAGGCCGACGGCGGCGGGGCATGGTCGCTGATCGACTTCGAGGGCGAGCCGGCCAGGCCGCTGGCCGAGCGGCGGATGCCGCAGCCCACGGTGCGGGACGTCGCGGGGATGCTGCGCTCCTTCGACTACGCCGAGCACTCCGTGAGCCCGGCCGTGCCGGGGTGGGCGGACACCTGCCGGGCCGCCTACTGCACGGGGTACGCCGAGGGCGGCGCCCGTGACCCGCGCACCGATCCCGTACTGCTCCGGGCCTACGAGACGGACAAGGCCGTCTACGAGGTCCTCTACGAGGCCCGGCAGCGGCCCGACTGGCTTCCGGTCCCGCTGTCCGCGATACGCCGCCTCGCCGCACCCGACCCGTCCGCACCCTCGTCCAGGAGGCCCTGTCCGTGACCCCCAGCCCCCCGTCCAACGGCTCACATCCGAAGAAGACGGCCGAGGAGCAGCCGCCGGCGAACCAGACGACCCAGAAGGCGACGGCGAAGAAGACGGCGCCCGAAAAAGCGGCAGCGAAGAAGACGGCGAAGAAGGCGACGGCGGCGGCAGCGAAGAAGGCCACCGCGAAGAAGGCCGCCGCGAAGAAGACGGCTGTCCAGAAGGCCGTCACCGGGAAGGCCGCCGCCAAGGCGGTGAAGGCGACGAAGGCCGTGCGTCGGAGCGCCGTGCGGGAGCCGGTCCCCCAGCCCGTGGCGTCGCCCGTCCCGCAGTCCGTACCGGAGCTCGTCCCGCAGTCCGTACCGGAGCTCGTCCCGGGGTCCGTACCGGAGCCCGGCCCCGAGTCGCACCCGCTCCCCCTGGCCCTCTCCCCCGCCGTCGACGCGGGCGACCGCGAGCGCCTCCTGCACGGCACCCATCACGCCCCGCACTCCGTCCTGGGCGCCCACCCGGTCCCCGGCGGTGTCGCCTTCCGCGCCTTCCGGCCGTACGCGATGGGCGTGACCGTCGTGGCCGGGAACCTGCGCGCCGAACTGCACGACGACGGCGACGGGTTCTTCTCGGGCCTGCTCCCGCTCACCGAGGTCCCGCGCTACCGGCTGCTGGTGGCGTACGAGGGGACGGTCCAGGACACCGAGGACGCCTACCGCTTCCTGCCCACGCTGGGCGAGCTGGACCTGCACCTGATAGGCGAGGGCCGGCACGAGCAGCTGTGGACGGCGCTCGGCGCCGAGCCGGTCACCCACCAGGACGTGACCGGGACCCGCTTCACGGTGTGGGCGCCGAACGCGCGCGGGGTGCGGGTGACGGGCGGCTTCAACTTCTGGGACGGCACGGGACATCCGATGCGCTCGCTGGGCTCGTCGGGTGTCTGGGAGCTGTTCGTGCCGGGTGTCGGCGAGGGCGAGCTGTACAAGTTCGAGATCACCCGCCCGGACGGGTCGCGGACCCTGCGGGCCGACCCGATGGCCCGGCGCACCCAGGTGCCGCCCGAGACCGCCTCGATCGTGACCGCCTCGCACTACGAATGGGGCGACGCCGACTGGCTCGCCCACCGCGGGGACACTCCCCCGCACCGGGCGCCGCTGTCCGTCTACGAGGTCCATCTCGCCTCCTGGCGACCTGGTCTGACCTATCGTCAGCTCGCCGACCAGCTGCCCGCGTACGTCCGGGACCTGGGCTTCACCCATGTGGAGCTGATGCCGGTGGCCGAGCATCCCTTCGGCGGCTCCTGGGGCTACCAGGTCACCGGTTTCTACGCGCCCACGGCCCGGCTGGGCACCCCGGACGACTTCCGGTACCTGGTGGACGCGCTGCACCGGGCCGGGATCGGCGTGATCATGGACTGGGTGCCGGCCCACTTCCCGCGCGACGACTGGGCACTGGCCGAGTTCGACGGCCGCCCGCTGTACGAGCACGCGGACCCGCTGCGCTCCGCGCACCCCGACTGGGGGACGCTGGAGTTCGACTTCGGGCGCCGCGAGGTGCGCAACTTCCTGGTCGCCAACGCGGTGTACTGGTGCGAGGAGTTCCACATCGACGGACTGCGGGTGGACGCGGTCGCCTCGATGCTCTACCTCGACTACTCGCGCGAGCCGGGCCAGTGGGTCCCGAACGAGCACGGCGGCCGGGAGAACCTGGACGCGGTGGCGTTCCTCCAGGAGATGAACGCGACGGTGTACCGGCGGGCGCCGGGGGTCGTCACCGTCGCGGAGGAGTCCACCGCCTGGGACGGGGTCACCCGGGCCACCCATCACAAGGGGCCGGGCGGCTTCGGCGGTCTCGGCTTCGGGCTGAAGTGGAACATGGGCTGGATGCACGACTCGCTGGCGTACATGGGCCACGAGCCGGTGCACCGCAAGTACCACCACGACGAGATGACCTTCTCGATGGTGTACGCCTACAGCGAGAACTACGTCCTGCCCATCTCGCACGACGAGGTGGTGCACGGCAAACGCTCACTGGTGTCGAAGATGCCGGGCGACTGGTGGCAGCAGCGCGCGAACCACCGCGCCTACCTCGGCTTCATGTGGGCCCACCCCGGCAAGCAACTGCTGTTCATGGGGCAGGAGTTCGCGCAGGGCGCGGAGTGGTCGGAGGCGCACGGCCCGGACTGGTGGCTGCTGGACCCGGCGTACGGGGCGGAGGCCGACCACCGCGGTGTGCGCGACCTCGTGCGCGACCTCAACACCGTCTACCGGGACGCCCCGGCGCTGTGGCAGTGCGACACCGATCCGGCGGGCTTCCGGTGGATCGTCGGCGACGCCTCCGAGGACAACGTGGTCGCGTTCGTGCGGTACGACGCCGAGGGCGTCCCCCTGCTCGCGGTCTCCCACTTCTCGCCGGTGGTCCGCGACGACTACCGCCTCGGCGTCCCCGAGGACGTGCCCGCCTGGCACGAGGTCCTCAACACCGACGCGGCCCGGTACGGCGGGAGCGAGGTCGTCAACCCCGACCCGGTGAAGCCGGAGCCGCAGCCCTGGCACGGTCATCAGGCCAGCATCCGGCTGACCCTGCCGCCGCTCGCCACGGTGTGGCTGCGTCCGGCCTGAGCACCGCCGCGCACGACCCCGTACGAGGACCGCCGAGGGCCGGCCGGCGCGGTCGTGCACGGTGGGCGGCGCCCACCGCACACGTACCGCGCCGGCCGTGCCTCAGGCGCCGACCAGTGCCTTCGGCAGCCGGCCGGTGTGCAGCACGCCCAGCCGCTGGGTGGCCCGGGTCAGTGCCACGTACAGGTCGCTCGTGCCGTACAGCGCGGGTTCCACCACCAGCACCGAGTCGAACTCGAGCCCCTTGGCCTGCCTCGGGTCGAGCAGGACGACGGTCCGGGTCAGGTCCGGCTCCGCGCCCGCCGTCACCCCGTCCAGCCGGGCGGCCAGTCTGCGGTGCAGATGGCGCGGCGCGATGACCGCGAGCCGCCCCTCCTCGGGGGTCAGCTCCAGGACCGCCTCGGCGACCGCGCCTGGCAGGTCGTCGGTGGCGCGCACCCACGGCCGTACCCCGGTCGACCGCACCGAGCTCGGCGGCCGGAAGTCCGGCCGCTCGGCGCGCACCACGGCCGCCGCGAGCTCCATGATCTCGGCGGGCGTACGGTAGTTGACGCCGAGCCGGGCGTGCTCCCAGCGGTCCTCGACGTACGGCTGGAGGATCTTCGACCAGGAGCCGACGCCCGCCGCCTCCGCGGTCTGCGCCGGATCGCCGACCAGCGTCATCGAACGGGTGGGACAGCGCCGCATCAGCAGCCGCCACGCCATCGGCGACAGCTCCTGCGCCTCGTCGACGATGATGTGGCCGAACGCCCAGGTCCGGTCGGCCGCCGCGCGCTCGGCGGCGCTGCGGTGGTCGTCCTCCTCCTGCCGCTCGGCGAACCGCTCGGCGTCGATGATGTCGTGCGCGGACAGGACCTCGGAGTCCTCCTCGTCGATGTCCTCGAACTCGTAGGTGCGCGAGGCGTACGAGACGTCCAGCACGCCCTGCGCGTAGGCGACCTGGGTCTCCCGCTCGCGCTCGGCCCGGGCCCGCGCCACCCGCTCGTCCACGCCGAGCAGTTCGGCCGCCTCGTCGAGGAGCGGCACGTCCGCGACGGTCCACGCCCGGGTCACCGGGCGGCGGATCGCGTGGGCGTCCTCGTCGCTGACGTAGCCCACCGGGTCGGCGAGGAAGTCGGCGACCAGGCGCTGCGGGGTCAGCCGCGGCCAGAGCTGGTCGATCGCGGCCCACACCTCGGGGTTCTCGGCGATCTCGTCGCGGATCTGGGTGATGTCGGAGGCGTCCAGCAGGCTGCTGCCGTCGTACGGGTCGGTGCCCACGCGTTCGGCGTACAGCTCGGTGAGCGTGTTGAGGATGTGGCCCTCGAAGTGCTCGCGCGCCACGTTGTGCGGCAGTCCGGCGGACCGGGTGCGCTCGCGGGCGACCTTGACCAGGCCGTCGTCGAGCATCAGCACCTCGCGGTCGTGCTCGATCGCGATCACCGGGTCGGGCAGTGCCTGCCAGTCGCGTACGACGTCGGCGAGGACGTCCGCCATGTCCGCGCGGCCCTTCACCGCGGCCGCCTCACGGGTGTCGGCCGCCGTCGCCCGTACCCCGGGGAACAGCTCGCCGACCGTGGCCAGGAGCACGCCGGTCTCGCCCAGCGCGGGCAGCACCTCGCCGATGTAGCCGAGGAAGGCCGGGTTGGGTCCGACGATCAGCACCGCGCGCTTGGCGAGCAGCTCCCGGTGCTCGTAGAGCAGGTACGCGGCCCGGTGCAGGGCGACGGCCGTCTTGCCGGTGCCGGGCCCGCCCTCCACCACCAGCACCCCGCGGTGCGGGGCGCGGATGATCTCGTCCTGTTCGGCCTGGATGGTCTGCACGATGTCGCCCATGCGGCCGGTGCGGGCCGCGCCGAGGGCCGCGAGCAGGACGGCGTCGCCGGTCGGGTCCTCGTGGCCGGTGCGGGTGGCGTCGCCGAGGTCGAGGATCTCGTCGTGCAGGGCGGTGACCCGGCGGCCGTCGGTGCCGATGTGCCGGCGGCGGCGCAGGCCCATCGGGGTGTGACCGGTGGCCAGGTAGAAGGGGCGGGCGACGTCGGCCCGCCAGTCGATGAGGACCGGCGTGCGCTCGGCGTCGTCGGCGCGCAGGCCGATCCGGCCGATGTGGTGGCTCGTGCTCGAGGCGAGGTCGATCCGGCCGAAGCAGAGCGAGCCGTCGACGGCGTTGAGCGCGGCGAGCAGCCCGGACCGCTCGGCGACCAGGATGTCCCGCTCCAGCCGTGCCTGCATGGGGGTGTTGCCCTGCGCGAGCGCGTCCGTGACGGAGGTCTCGGTGTCGCCGCGCAGGGCGTCGACACGCGCGTACAACCCGTCGATGAATTCCTGCTCGTGCCGCAATTCATCGTCCGGAAATTCGTTGTTTGACAATTCCGCTCCCGCCTGGATATACTGTGCCCAGTGAACTTGCCCGCGCCTTCTTCATTCGAAGTCGCGAATCAATGAATATACACAGAGAAATCCCCCGGTGACAATTGCCCGGGGGATTTCTCTGTGTACGGGTGGGTGCGGGTGCGCACGGGTGCTCAGAGCAGGTCGGACAGCTCCTCCAGCAGCCGCCGCTTCGGCCGCGCGCCCACCATCGCCTTCACCGGCTCACCGCCGCGGAAGACCATGAAGGTCGGCATCGACAGGACCTTGTAGTGGTTGGTCGTCTCCGGGTTGCGGTCCACGTTCAGCTGCACCACCCGCAGCCGCTCCCCCTCCTCCGCCGCGAGCGCGCGCAGCACCGGCGCCATCTGCCGGCAGGGTGGGCACCAGTCGGCGGTGAACTCCACCAGCACCGGCAGGTCGGCGCCGAGCACCTGCGCCCCGAAATCCTCGTCCGTCACCTCGGGCACCTCGGCCGTCATGGTCACCGTCCTCGTCCTCCCAGTTCGCACACGGGCTCCGGACCCCCCGGAACCTGCGCCTCGGCGTCCAGCTCGTCCCGCGCCCGCTCGGCCCGCGCGAGCTGCCCGGCGACCTTCTCCCGCACCGCCCGCAGCTCCCCGACGAGTTCGTCCAGCTCCGCCAGCTTGCGCCGGTACACCGCGAGCGACGCCGGGCACGAGTCCCCCTCGGGATGCCCGGCCCGCAGACACTCCACGAAGGGCCGGGTCTCCTCCAGCTCGAACCCGAAGTCCCGCAGCGTCCTGATCTGCCGCAGCAGCTCCAGGTCGCGGTCGTCGTAGGAGCGGTGCCCGTGGTCGTCCCGCCGCGCGGTCAGCAGACCCCGCGACTCGTAGTACCGCAGCGTCCGCGTGGTGGTTCCGGCCCGTGCGGCCAGCTCGCCGATTCGCATGTCCACGAACGTAAGCCCTGACGCCGACGTCAAGGCAAGCGGTCACGGCGAGGCAGGCGTCACGGCAGGGGCGGTGCCGGGGGCAGCAGCGGTTTGCGCCGTACCGGGGAGGAGAGCACGACCGACGTGGTGGTGCGACCCAGCGCGGAGGTCAGTTCGAGGATCTCCTCCAGGTGCGCGGTGTCCTGGACGGCGACCTTGAGGATCCAGCAGTCCTCGCCCACGACATGGTGGACCTCGGTGATCTCGGGGCGGTCCATCAGCTCCAGGGTGCGGGGATGCTTGAGGGTGTAGCCGCCGTGCGGGTCGACCCGGACGAAGGCCTGGACGCCGTAGCCGAGGCGGGCCGGCTCGACATGGGCGCCGTACCCGCTGATCGCGCCCGCCGCCTCCAGCCGCCGCACCCGCTCGGTGACGGCCGCCGGGCTCAGCCGCACCCGGCGGCCCAGCTCGCTGAGCTTGATGCGGCCGTCGGTCTGCAGGAGCCGGAGGATCTCCCGGTCCAGCGCGTCGAAGGCCACCGATGTTTCGGTGGCGAGGGCCCGCAGATGCCGTGGTTCTTTCGGTGCGGCGGCCCGATCTCCCATGTCTCCCCCTTCAGCGCGCGGCACGCTCCCGGGAGAATTATCGCCGCCGGGTTCCCGGCTGCGGAAACCGGCGCCTGACCTGGTTGCCGACCGGATTTTCTGAAGGGGGCGTCATGCGTGACGTACTGGTCATCGGAGGTAACCGCTATTTCGGGAAGCGGCTGATCGACCGGCTGCTCGCCGCCGGGGACCGGGTCACCGTCCTCAACCGCGGTTCGTCCGCGCCGCCCGCGGGGACGGTCCATCGGGTCGCCGACCGCGACGACGAGCGCGCGCTGACCGAGGCGCTCGGCGACCGCGTGTTCGACGTCGTGGTCGACCAGGTCTGCTACACGCCGCGCCAGGCGGCGATCGCCCGCCGGGTCTTCTCCGGCTGTACCCGGCGCTATGTGATGACGTCGACGGTGGAGGTGTACGAGTACGAGCACTCGCCCGCCGCCGGGGTGCCGGAGGGCGCGGTCGACCCGCGCGAGGTCGCCGTCGATCTCGAACTCCCCTGGGAAGACCCCGGGTTCCGGGACGCGCACTACGGGGAGGGCAAGCGGCAGGCGGAAGCGGTCCTCGCGGCGGCGCCCGCCTTCCCGTACACGGCCGTGCGCGTGGCCCATGTGCTGGGCGGCGACGACGACTTCACCGGGCGCCTCGTCCACTACGCGGACCGGCTGCGCGCCGACGCGCCGATCGTCGTCCCCGTCGCCAACCATCCGGCGACGTACATCCATGTCGAGGAGATCGCCGACTTCCTGTTCTGGGCCGTGGGCCAGGACTTCACCGGGCCGGTCAACGCGGCCTCGCACGGCACGCTCACCACCGACGAGATCGTGTCCCACATCCCGGGCATCCCGGGCCCCGCGGCCCGCTACCAGGAGGTCGAGGCCGGCGAGGTCTCCCCCTTCTCCTTCTTCCGCGCCTACGGCATGGACAACTCCCGCGCCACCCGGCTCGGTTTCACCTTCACCGACGCCCGGCAGTGGCTGCCCCAGGCCGTCGCGGAGACCCTCGGAAAGGACCACTGACATGCTTCGGCGCACACTCGGCGATCTCTCGGTGAGCGCGATCGGCCTCGGCGCGATGCCGCTGTCCATCGAGGGCCGCCCCGACGAGCGCCGCGCCCTGGCCACCGTGCACGCGGCGCTGGACGCGGGCGTCACCCTGCTGGACACCGCCGACTCCTACACGCTGCCGGACGCCGAACCGGGCCACAACGAGCTGCTGGTGGCCCGCGCGCTGGCCGCGTACGGCGGTGACACCTCCGGCGTGCTCGTGGCCACGAAGGGCGGCCGGGGCCGGACTCCCGACGGCGGCTGGACGGTGGACGGCAGTCCGCGCCGTCTGAAGGCGGCCGCCGAGGCCTCGCTCAAGCGCCTCGGCGTCGACGCGATCGGCCTCTACCAGCTGCACAAGCCCGACCCGGCCGTCCCCTTCGAGGAGTCCGTCGGCGCCCTGCGCGACCTGCTCGACGCGGGCAGGATCCGGCTGGCCGGGATCTCCAACACGGACGCGGACCAGATCCGCCGGGCGTACGGGATCCTCGGCGACCGGCTGGTGTCGGTGCAGAACCGCTACTCCCCCGCCGTCCGCGACAGCGAGCCGGAACTACGGCTGTGCGCGGAACTGGGGCTGGCGTTCCTGCCGTGGAGCCCGCTGGGCGGGATCTCCCGCAGCTCCCTGGACGGGCCGTCGGCGCGGGAGGGGGCGGAGCCCGGCGCGGGGCAGGACCGTTTCGCCGCCTTCCACGCGGTCGCGGCGGAGCGTGGGGCGAGTCCCCAGCAGGTCTGTCTGGCCTGGCTCCTGACCCGGTCGCCCACCGTGCTGCCGATCCCGGGCGCGAGCCGTCCGGAGACGATCCGGGCGTCCGCGGCCGCGGCGGACCTGACGCTGACCGCCGAGGAGACGGCACGGCTGGACGCGGCGGTGACGGTCGGCTGACCCACCCGCCCAGGCCCTAGACCGGCACGCCCGCCGACTCCTCCACCTCCAGCAGCGAGGCGCTGCGGCGCTCCTCGTCGAACGCCCGGCGCCCGCCGCGCAGCCCGAACAGCCGCTTGGCGAGGGCGATGTAGATGACGGCGAGGATGTTGAGGACGAGCGTGGCGATCTTCAGCCAGCTGACGTGCTCGGTGAGCTCGTAGATCTCCAGCGGGAGGAAGGCGGCCGTGGCGACCACGGTCAGGTACTCCGCCCAGCGCTTGGCGTACCAGAGGCCGACCGCCTCGACGAGCTCGATCAGCGCGTAGACCAGCAGCAGCCCGGCCACCAGCAGCAGGGTGGACTGCTTGTAGCCGAACGTCTTCTGGATGGTGCCGACCACGGGCGAGTGGTCGAGGTCGTAGTGGAAGTGCCGGAAGACCGGCCGGAAGACGTCGAGGTACTCGTCGAAGAGCCGGCGCACCGCGTACCGGCTGTTGCTGAACTTCCACACGGCCGCGGCGACCAGCACGATGAACACGCCGCGCACGGCCCGCTCGACGGCGAGGAAGCGCAGGATGAACAGGTCGCGCAGCACCTTGCCGCGCGGGACGAGGGGCGCCTCGTTCGCGGGGCCCGAACCGTGCGGCCGGCCGAGCGTGTAGTCGCCGCAGCGCAGACAGCGCCAGACCTCGCCGAGGGCGGTGTCCGCGCGCAGTCGCACCCGCAGCCGGGGGTCCTCCGGCGCGTACGTCACATGGCCGCGCCGAGCGCAGGTCCGTCGGTCCCAGTCGATCTTCATCCCCCGTGCCTCCACTGACATGCTGCTTGTTCCATGCGCAAGTGTCCAGCATTCCCCGGGGTGTGCGGTCGGCCGCCCAGGATGTTCGGCGGTGGACCTCCGGGTCGGCCGACCGGGTGCGCGGGGTGTCCGGCCGCAGATCGGCGGCCGGACACCCCGCGTGTGCGCTGATCAGTTACCGGTGTTGTAGGCGGTGACGAGGGTGGTGGAGGCGTAGACCCAGGCGCCGGGGGCGGAGGCCCAACCTGTCTGGACACCGTTGAAGAGGCTGTCGGGACGGGCGGTCCAGGTCAGCATCTTCACGACGTTGTCGGTCTGGTAGTTCATGATCGACAGGTCGTCGCGGCCGTCGCCGTTGAAGTCACCGGTCGCCATCTGCAGACGCGTGACGTCCAGGCCGCCGGAGCTGTTGAGGGTGAGCTTGGCGGATCCGAACCTGTTCTGGCCGCCGACGTTCTCGGAGAGCGTGGTGCTGGTCTTGTCGCTCCCGTCGTCGTAGGAGTACCAGATCAGGGTGTCGTCGCGGCCGTCGCCGTTGAAGTCGCCGACCTGCGGGGTGGCCTGCTCCCATTTGAGCGTGGACTCCCACCACACCGTGGGGTTGGCGAAGGTGCCATCGGGCTGGGTGGTGAAGACATAGGTCTTGATGCCCTGGCCGCCCTGGTTGTAGTACACGCCCAGCTCGTCACGTCCGTCCCCGTTGAAGTCACCGGTGACGAACTTGGTGCTGGTGCGCAGCCAGGTGCCCTTCGGGGCGGACCAGGAGGCGACGGGAGCCTCGAAGGTGCCGTCGGCCTTGGTGGTGAAGGTCCACAGCTTGCTGACGCCGTCGGCTCCGGCGTACCAGAAGGCCATGTCGTCGCGGCCGTCGCCGTTGAAGTCGCCGGCCTGGGGGGTCAGGTAGCTGATGTGGAAGGCGCCGCCGGCGGGAGAACTCCACGCCTGGACGGGGGCGGCGTAGCCGCCGTCGGGCTTGCCGAACGCGACGAAGGCCTTGACGCTGGTGTCGCTGTAGCCGCGGACCATGGCCATGTCACTACGACCGTCGCCGTTGAAGTCACCGGCGATGAACTTCATGTACTGCGCTTCCCATTCGCCCACCGCCGCGGCGTAGGACTTGAACGGTGCGCTGAGTACCCCGGTGCCCTCCTTGCCGAAGAAGGTGTAGGTGGCGTCCGTTCCGGCGGTGAAGTCGTACCAGGCACCGACGTCCGCGTAGCCGTCACCGTCGACGTCGCCGCGCACCGCGCTGTTGCTGGTCCACTGGGACTGGTTCTGGGCGTTGTAGACGACCAGGTTGCCGCGGTCCTGCAGCCGGACGTACCCGCCGGCGGCGGCGGTCTTGGACTCCCACAGGGTCGCGGTGTCGCCGGCGTTGCGGACGACCAGGTTGCCGCCGGCGTCGAAGGTGGCGGTGGCGCCCGGGTTGCCCGAGGTGCCGGTGGACCACAAGGTGTGGCCGACGAGGGTGGCGATGACGAGATTGCCGTCGCTCTGCATGGTCAGCCGGACGCCGGCGGAGACCAGACTCTCGCCGGGGTGCAGGATCCGGCCTGCGGTCAGCCGGTTGGAGAGCGTGATGTCGTCGGCGCGGGTCGCGACGGCGTCGGTGCGGGTTTCGTCCGTGTCGGTGCCGAAGCATCCACCCTGCCAGGAGCGGCTGGCGACCGCGACCAGTTCCGGCTTGCCGTTGGTGACGCGCACCAGCGGAGCCCCGGTGTCGCCCTTGCAGATCGCCTGGCTCCCGGCCGTCCCGGCGATGTCCAGGTCGGTGGCGGTGGCCGCCCCGACGGCGAAGGTCGCGGTGTGGAGCTTCAGGGGCGACCACTCGTCCTTGGTGCGGCCGTATCCGGCGACCGTGAGCGTGTCGCCCGAGGCTGCGGCGGTGGTGGCCAGGGCCACCGGGGTGATGCCGGTGACCGGCTGGGCCAGCCGGGCCAGGACCAGGTCCCGGCCCTCGCGCGGAACCAGGGCGACGACCTCACGGACCTGACCGCTCGAGGTGTCGGTCAGATCGGCACGACCGACGGTGACGGTCGTCTTCTGCGCGGGCTTGCCCGGCGCGACCTCGCCGGACCCACCGGTGAAGCAGGACGCCGCGGTCAGCACCCAGCCCGGGTCGATCAGCGCGCCCGAGCACGCGCGCATGGCGTCTCCCTCACCGATCTCCACCTTCGCGGCGAACGCGTAGGAGTTGTCCGTGACGGCGGCACCGGTGACGGCACGGGCGGGCAGGGTGGTGAACGCAAGGGGCACGGCGACCGATATTGCGGCAAGCGTGGCGAGGCGGTGACGTCGGGGATGTCGCATGACCTGTGGGGGTCTCCTTCAGGTGAGGCGTGCAGCGGATTCTTCAACAAGCCCCAGAAGTAGAGGTGTTGAGGAACTGACGGGATGTTACTTGGCGGATTTGATCTCCACGAGTGTGTGATCGCCCTGCTGCGAGCTCGCCCCCGAGGGAATCTCCAGGGTCGGCCGACCGGAATTGCCGATGGTCTCGAAGCAGAGCGACGCGTCCCGTCCGCACACAGAAAGTGCCTTCCGTCCGGGCCGACGAAACCTCTCGACGAGGTTCATCGCCCCAGCTCAGAAGGCACTTTCGCGTCACCGGTCAGGATCAGGACACGGGCTCGGGTTCGGCTGCGGGTTCGGCTGCGGGTTCGGCCGCGGGTTCGGCTGCGGCCTCAGTTTCGACAGCGGCTTCGGGCTCGGTTTCGACAGCCGCTTCGGGCTCGGTGTCGGCCTCGGCCACCGCTGCGGCTGTTGCCGCGACCGCGGTCGGCGCAGGTGTCGTCCGCCGCTCCTTGCCCGGCAGCAGAACCGCCACCAGCACCGTGCCCACGCCCAGGACCACCGCGCCGATCAGGCTGGTGTGGGCCACCGCGTCGGAGAAGGACGAGCCGACCGCGTCGGCCATCCGCCCGGCGCCCTGGGCGAGTTGCTCCGCCTGCGCCTTCAACTGGGCGGCCTGCTGCGGATCACCGGCCTGCGCCGCCTGGGCGGCGAGGGCGCGGGCCTTGTCACCGATGCCCTGCGCGACCGCGTACCCCGCGCCCACCGAGTCCTGCGCGGTGGCGAGGGCGTCCGCCGGAAGCCCGGCACCGGCCGTGGCGTCCGCCAGGTGGTCCGAGTACGAGGTGGCCAGCAGCGAACCGAGGATGGCGATGCCGAGCGAGCCGCCGAGCTCCAGCGAGGTGTCGTTCACCGCGCCGCCGACGCCCAGCTCGGACTCCGGGAAGGCGCCCATGATCGCGTCCGTGCAGGGCGAGAGGGCGAGCCCGATCGCGAGGCCCAGGACGACGAGGGGGGCGACGAAGTCGCCGTAGTCCGAGCCCGCGTCCACCTGCGTGAGCAGCGCGAGGGCGGCCGTGCCGCCGACCATGCCCGCGCTCACCGTCCACTTCATGCCGACCCGCGGGGTGAGGTAGCCGGTCAGCGCCGAGCCGACGAACACGGCACCGGCGAGCGGCAGCATGCGCGTGCCGGTCTCCAGGGCGTCGTAGCCGAGGACGAACTGGAGGTGCTGGGTGAGGTAGTAGAAGGCGCCGAAGACGGCCAGGAAGAACAGGGCCACCGCGAGGTTGGAGCCCGCGAAGCGGCGGTCGGCGAAGCGCCGGACGTCCAGGACCGGGCGCGGGTGGCGCAGCTCCCACAGGACGAACGCGAGCAGGCCCGCACCGGCCGCCACCGCGGCCGTGACCGCCTTGACGCCCCAGCCGAAGTGCGGCCCCTCGATGATCATGTAGACGAGGGAGCCGATCCACACCACCGACAGCAGACCGCCGACGTAGTCGATGCGGTTGTGGTGCGCGGCCTTCGACGGCGGTACGAGGACGAGGGCGCCGACGATCGCCACGGCGGCGATCGGCACGTTGATCAGGAACGTGGAGGACCAGCCGTGGTCCGCCAGCAGCGCCCCGGCGACCAGCGGGCCGGCCGCGATGGCGAGGCCCGCGGTGGCGGTCCACAGGGTGATCGCCTTGGCGCGTTCGGCGCGCGGGAAGGTCGCGGCGAGCAGGGACAGCGTGGCCGGCATGATCAGCGCCGCGCCGACGCCCATCACCGCGCGGGCCGCGATGACCCCGGTGGCGCTGTCGACGAGGGAGCCCGCGACGGCGCCGCCCCCGAAGACGAGGAGCCCGAGGACGAGCGCCCCGCGCCGGCTGTACTTGTCGCCGATCGCGCCGAGCAGCAGCATCAGGGCGGCGTACGGGACGGTGTAGCCGTCGATGACCCACTGGAGGTCGGCGCTGGACAGGCCCAGGTCCTGGGTCATGTCGGGCGCGGCGACGGTGAGGGCGGTGTTCGCCATCACGATGATCAGCAGGCTGAGGCAGAGCACGAGCAGTGCCCACCAGCGCTGGCGGTAGGGGCCCGCCGTCCCTTCGACCGGTTCGGTCATGACGAGTCGCATGGGCGGGGTCGCCTTCCTCTTCCACTACGCGGCATCGAATTGCACAGCAGAGTGCAATTGCACAACGATGTGCAATCTACGACGCTGCACACTGCTGTGCAAGTCGATGGGAGTGCAGAATGGCTGACATGACCACGGGTAACACCAGTCGCGCCGACGCCAACCGCCGCCGCATCCTCGACGTCGCGCTGGCCGAGCTGCTGCGCGACCCCGACGCGTCCATGGACCAGATCGCGCGCGCCGCGGGCGTCGTACGACGGACGGTGTACGGGCACTTCCCCAGCCGTGAGGCGCTGATCAGCACGCTGGTCGACGGTGCGGTGGAGGCGGTGGAGGCCGCGTTCGCGGCCGGCCGCGACGGTGCCGACGACCCCGTACAGGCACTGGCCCGCTCGACCCTCGCGGTCTGGAAGGTCGCCGACCGCTACCGCATCCTGGTCGCGCTGGCCCAGCGCAGCGTCACCGTGCAGGGCATCCGCGACCGGCTCGCCCCGGTCCGCGAGTCCTGCGCCGAGGTGCTCCGGCACGGGCTGGACCAAGGGATCTTCAGCTCCCCGCTGCCGCCGACGGCCCTGGCGTACGTCCACGAGCAGATGCTGTTCGCACTGATGGAGGCCGTGAACGACGGCCTGCTGAGAACGGAGGAGGCGGGCCGCTCCGCCGCGGTCACGATCCTGACCGCGGCGGGCGTACCCGCCTCCCGTGCCACCGAACTGGTGGCGGGACTCAGCGAAGATCCCGGCGCCCGGTGACCCGGAGGTCCGGCCGGTTCAGGCCGGGCCGGACCTCCGGAGCGTGTACCCCCGGACACCGGTCGGGGGGGAGCAGACCCGCGTCCCCCCCGACTCCGGTCGGAGGGACGCGGGCCTGCGACCGCCGGGACGCCGGTCGGGGGGATCAGGCCGTGACCGGCTCCCGCTCGCCGTCCCCGCGCTGTCCGGGCACGTCCGTGCCGGCCGGGGCGGTGTCGTTCTCGTCCAGCAGCGTCCGCTCGTCGAAGGGCAGGTCACCGGCGAGCACCCGCTGGACGCGGTCCCGGTCGATCTCCTTCGTCCAGGTGCCGACCAGCACGGTGGCGACGGCGTTGCCCGCGAAGTTCGTCAGGGCCCGGGCCTCGCTCATGAAGCGGTCGATGCCGACGATCAGGCCGACCCCGTCCACCAGCGCGGGCTTGTGCGACTGCAGGCCGCCGGCCAGCGTGGCCAGACCGGCGCCGCTGACGCCCGCCGCGCCCTTGGAGGCGAGCAGCAGGAACAGCAGCAGCGGGATCTGCTCACCGATCGACATCGGCGTGCCCAGGGCGTCGGCGATGTACAGCGACGCCATGGTCATGTAGATCATCGTGCCGTCGAGGTTGAACGAGTAGCCGGTCGGGACGGTGATGCCGACCACCGGCTTGCTGATGCCCAGGTGCTCCATCTTCGCGATCAGCCGCGGCAGCGCGGACTCGGAGGAGGAGGTGGACAGGATCAGCAGGAACTCGCGGGCCAGGTACTTGAACAGGCTGAAGACGTTCAGACCGGCGACGACCCGCAGCAGCGCGCCGAGCACCACGAAGACGAACAGGAAGCAGGTGACGTAGAAGCCGAGCATCAGCACGGCGAGGCTCTTGAGCGCGTCCAGGCCCGCCGAGCCGACGACCGCCGCGATGGCGCCGAAGGCGCCGATCGGCGCCGCCCACATCACCATGGCGAGGATGCGGAAGACGAGCCGCTGGATGTGCTCGACACCGCGCAGCACCGGCTGTCCGGCGGAGCCCATCGCCTGGAGCGCGAAACCGGCGAGCAGGGCGACCAGGAGCGTCTGGAGCACCTGCCCCTCGGTGAAGGCGGAGACGAAGGTGACGGGGATGATCGACAGGACGAACTCGACCGGCGGCAGCGCCTCCGAGGACACCTGGCCCTGCCCGCTCGCCTTGATCGCGTCCGTCAGGTGCAGCCCGTCCCCCGGGTGCAGGACGTTGCCGACGAGCAGGCCGATGGCGAGCGCGACCAGCGACATCACCAGGAAGTAGCCGAGCGCGATACCGCCGACGGCGCCGACCTTCGCGGCCTTGCGCACCGAGCCGATGCCCAGCACGATCGTGCAGAAGATGATCGGCGAGATCATCATCTTGATCAGGTTCACGAAGCCCGTGCCCAGCGGCTTGAGCTCGACCGCGAAGTCGGGGGCGGCCAGGCCCACGACGATGCCGAGGGCGACCGCGGCGATCACCGCGAGATAGAGATAGTGGGTACGGTCCCGCTTCACGGCGGGTGCGGCAGGTGCCGTATCGGGGGTGCTGGCGGCCACGGCTGCCCTCCTTGACGTCTTCGTCGGCATCACCGGCGTGCGGCTCACGTCCGGTCGATCCCCGGAGCGGCGCGCGCCCGGGGGATCGGGGCGCTCCCGGGGGATCGGGGGAATGCCGTGACTATCCACCGCCCTGTGAGGGCGGTCACCCTTCCGTTCATTGAGTTCACACTCGACGCGCCAGGCACACTGGCGGAATGCGTATATCCCTCCCTCGGCCCCGCAGCCTGGCCGGCCAGCTCTTCGCGATGCAGGCCGTGCTGATCGCGGTCGTCGTCGCCGGGTACGCGCTGTTCACCTGGATCAGCGACCGCGGCCAGGCCGAGGAGGCGGCGGGACGCCAGGCCACGGCGGTGGCCGGCTCGGTCGCCGACGCGCCCTCGGTGCGCGCGGCCGTCCTCGGCCCCGACCCCAGGGCGCAGCTCCAGCCGTACGCGCTGCGGGTCATGCGCGACACCGGGGTGGACTTCGTGACGATCATGGATCCGCGGGGCATCCGCTGGACCCACCCCGACGAGGACCAGATAGGCCTGCGCTTTCGCGGCAACACCGCCCGCGCGCTGAAGGGCGAGTCCTTCACCGAGACCTACACCGGCACCCTGGGCCCCTCGGTCCGCGCGGTCACCCCCATCGAGGACGACGACAAGCGGATCATCGGAATGGTCAGCGCGGGGATCAAGGTCGAGGCGATCAGCGCGCGCGTCCAGGACCAGGTCACCGCGCTGCTCGGGGTCGCCGCGGGCGCGCTCGCGCTCGGCGCGATCGGCACGTACGTCATCAACGCCCAACTGCGCCGCCACACCCACGGCATGAACGCGACCGAGCTCAGCCGGATGCACGACTACCACCAGGCCGCCCTGCACGCCGTGCGCGAGGGCCTGCTGATGCTGGACGGCGCGTACCGGGTGGCGCTGGTCAACGACGGCGGACAGGAACTGCTCGGTGTGTCGGGCGACGCGGTGGGCCGGTCGGTGGCCGATCTGGGCCTGCCCGCGCCGCTGACCGGGGCGCTGCTGGCGTCGGAGCCGAGGGTGGACGAGGTGCATCTGACCGAGCGGCGGGTGCTGGTGGTCAACACCTCGCCGGTGTCCGGCGGCGAGCGCCGCGGGACGGTGGTCACCCTGCGCGATGTCACCGAGCTCCAGTCCCTGATGGGCGAGCTGGACTCCGAGCGCGGCTTCAGCCAGGCGCTGCGCTCGCAGGCGCACGAGGCGGCCAACCGGCTGCACACGGTGGTGTCCCTCATCGAGCTGGGCCGGGCGCAGGAGGCCGTGGAGTTCGCGACGGCCGAACTGGAACTGGCCCAGGCACTCACCGACCAGGTCGTGTCGGCGGTGAGCGAACCGGTGCTGGCGGCGCTGCTGCTGGGCAAGACGGCGCAGGCGAACGAGCGGGGTGTGGAACTGGTGGTGTCGCGGGACGGCGGCCTCGACGACGGGCTGCTGCCGGAGACACTGCCCGCGCGGGACCTGGTGACCATCCTCGGCAACCTCGTCGACAACGCCGTGGACGCGGCGCAGGGCAGCACTCCCGCCCGGGTGACGGTCTCGGTGCGCCGCGACGCGCGGGAGCTGGTGCTGTGTGTCGCGGACACGGGGGCGGGGGTGGATCCGGCCCACGCGGAGCTGGTCTTCCGGCGCGGGTTCTCCACGAAGCCGTCCGGTCCGCAGGGGCGCGGCCTGGGCCTGGCCCTCGTGCAGCAGGCGGTGACCCGGCACGAGGGGTCGCTGTCGGTGGCGGGGGCCGACGGGGGCGGGGCGCGGTTCGTGGTGCGGCTGCCGCTGCGCACCGGCGCGGTCGCCGCCCTGGTCGGCGGCCAGGGCCGTGGAGGTGACGCGTGAGCGCCGGACAGCCCATCCGGGTCCTCGTCGTGGAGGACGACCCCGTCGCGGCGGACGCGCATGTGATGTACGTGAACCGGGTGCCGGGGTTCGTCGCCGTCGGCCAGGCGCGCACGGGCGTGGAGGCCCGGCGGCTGCTGGACCGCACGGCCGTGGACCTGCTGCTGCTGGACCTGCACCTGCCGGACGGGCACGGGCTGCGGCTGGCCCGGTCGCTGCGCGCGGCCGGTCACCGCGCGGACGTCATCGCGGTGACGTCGGCCCGCGATCTGGCGGTCGTCCGCGAGGGGGTGTCGCTCGGGGTCGTGCAGTACGTCCTGAAGCCGTTCACCTTCGCGACCCTGCGGGACCGGCTGGTGCGGTACGCGGAGTTCCGGGGCGCGGCGGGCGAGGCGAGCGGACAGGACGAGGTCGACCGGGCCCTCGCCGCGCTGCGGGCCCCGGCTCCGGCGGCCCTGCCGAAGGGCCTGAGCGGGCCGACGCTGGAGCGGGTGACGGCGGCACTGCGCGAGGAGGCCGCCGAGGGACACACCGCCGCGGGCGTCGCCCAGGCCGTGGGGATCTCACGGATCACGGCCCGGCGCTATCTGGAACACCTGGTGGAGGCGGGCCGGGCCGAACGCAGACCGCTGTACGGACAGGTGGGCCGACCCGAACTGGTCTACCGCTGGCTCCCTGGCCCGGACCAGGACCGATAGACCCGGTCCGCCCCGGCCCTCGTACAACACCCGCCCGGACTCCGGCCCCAGGCCCTCAAGCCCCGCCCGCCCCGGCCCCAGCCCCGACGCCGGGCCCGGGCCGAAATCCATCGCGGCCGCGACAACCCCGCCCCGGCCCTCCCGCGGGATCCGCCCCGCCCTCAGGCAGGGTCCGACCCGGTCCCGGTGCCCGGTCCGGACCCGGAAGCCGTCGTGGTTCCGGTCGTCGTCGCCACGCCTGGCGCCGGCCCCGCCCCGAGGGCGGCCGACCCGGCCGCGGTCCCCGCCCCGGGGGTCGCCGCTCCCGGTCCTGGCCCCGCGGCCGTACCCGCTCCCGAGACCGATCCGAACGGCAGCGCGTACCTCACCACGTACACCGCGAGACCGACGACCGCGAGGGCCTCGACCACCGAGACGGCCAGCAGACCGACGGCGAGGCGCCTGCCGGTCCAGTACACGACCAGCGCGCCCAGCGGTACGACGCAGAAGGCGACCAGGTCGACCACGCACTGCACGACCTTGCGCGACACGCGGCGGGCGTCCCCGCGGTGAAAGGTCTCCCACCCGAAGGCCTGCGCCCCGGCCTCCCCCGTGAGGGCGGCCAGCCGGGGCGCCAACTCCCCGCGCACATAGGCCCCGATCGCCGAGATCTTCTCGTCGTTGACGAGATAGGTCCAGCCCAGCACGACGCACACCGGCGGCAGGCCGAGCAGCATCGACGCCTGCTTGGCCTGCGCCGCCGCGGCGATCACGGCGGCGACCACCGCGAGCGTCACGTACAGCAGGTTGTCCCGGAACCCGATCCGCGCCTTCTGCTCGTCCTTGACGCACTCGTACTCGGCGAGCAGCAACTGCCCGGCCGTGACATCCGTCCCCGCCATCCCGGCCCCTTCCCCCGACCCCGAAGCCCCGTTCCCGCGGGCGACTTGCCCAGTACCTTAGAGGGATGCCGGAGACACGTCCCACCGTTGTGGTGCTCACCGCGCTCGCGCTCGAATACGCCGCCGTACGCGGGTACGTCACCGACCGGCGGGAGCAGGTCCACCCCGACAGCGGAACCCGCGTCGAACTCGGTCTGCTCGACGGCACGCCCTGGCGGGTGGCGCTCGCCGAACTGGGCGAAGGGCCGGTGAACGCCGCCGCGCTCACCACCCAGATCGTCACCTGGCTGCGCCCCGAGGCGGTGCTCTTCGTCGGGATCGCGGGCAGCCTCAAGCACGACATCGGCATCGGCGACGTCGTGGTGGGCACGAAGGTCTACGGCATCCACGGCGGCAAGCAGACCCCGCACGGCTTCGAGGTCCGCCCCGAGGCCTGGCCCGGCTCCAACGCGCTGGTGCAGGCGGCCCGTTCGGCGGTCCGGGACATGGCGGACGTGACCGCGCACTTCAAGCCGATCGCGGCCGGGGACGTGGTGCTCGCGGACGCCCGGTCCGAGATCGCCCGGCATCTGCGCGAGCACTACGGCGACGCGGCGGCGATCGAGACGGAAGGCTCGGGAGCGGCTCACGCGGCCCATCTGGGCGGGCGGGCGGACGCCGTCGTGATCCGGGGGATCAGCGACCTCGCCGACGTCGGCAAGCGCAGGGCCGACGCCTCGGGGGCGCAGCAGCGGGCCGCCGCGCAGGCCGCCTCGGTGGCGGTGGCGGTGCTGCGCAAGCACCGGCCCCGGGCCGCGTCGCCCGGCCCCACGGGATCGCGGTCCGACGGCGACGCGGGCGGCCCCGGCGGGGACCACGTCGACTTCCGCGGCGGGACCTTCCACGGGACCGTCATCGGCAAGACGAGCGACGGACACCGCTAGATCTGTCGGTGAAGTCGCCGAGCGAATAAGGAAGTTGTCGGACGAGTAGTGAAGTCGCCCGGCAGACGATCAAGTTGCCCGTCCGGACGTGACATCGGGCCGCACACAGGGGAGTTGCCCGCCCCGTCGCGAAGTAGCCCGTCAGGTAGGGAAGTCGCCCGGCGAGTGGCGCGGAGGCGTCCCGCGCGCCGTACCTTCCTACAATCCGTGATCCCGTCCCGACAACCCGTAGCCACCGCCCCCGCCTCCCCCCTACCTTGTGGCCGTGCGCCGATCAACAGCCAGTCAGAGCCGACAGCCCGGCCCGCCCTTCGACGCCCCCGCCGCCCGTCGGCTGCGCACCGCACTCGGGATGGGCCCCGAGCACGTCGCCTACGGTCTGCGCGCCTCGTACGGACTGACGTACGTCACGCCCGATCTCGTGCTCGGCTGGGAACGCGGACTCTCGACCCCGACGGGGCCCGAAGTGACCGCCCTGGCAGGAGTGTTGTGGTGCTCCTCCAACGATCTCGCCGGCCGGCCCCGGAGCCTGCGCGAGCACCGCCTCGCGCGCGGTCTGTCCGCGGAGGACGTCGCGCGGGCCGTCGGGCTCGAGTTCATCGCGTACACGGGGATGGAGGAGAGCGACACCTGGCGCGGCACCGAGCGGCAGGCCGCCCTGCTCGCCGGCCTGCTGGAGCTCACCCTGCCGGAGTTCGTCGGCGTCACCGGACGCGAGCCGCGCCTGGCCCAGTTGCTGCGCGCCGCGGTCACGTCCCGCCGGGTGACCCGGGTACGGGCGGTGGCGCGCCTGGTGCCGGTGGACCGGCGTCCACTGGAGGCCGCGCTGGAGGCACTGCGGGAGAGCCACCGCGAGCGGACGGCCGCCGCCCCGGACCGGTACGACGGCGCGGCCGACGAACGGGCCGACGGCGTCGGGGAGTTCCTCGACCGGATCGTCGAGCAGTTCTGGTGGGTCCTGGCCACCCTCCCGGACGAGTGCTGGGCGCGTCCGGGAGGCGGCGGGGAGAGGTCCTAGAAGACCGACTCCGTCTCGTCCATGCGGTCCGTGGGCACGGTCTTCAGCTCGGTGATCGCGTCCGCCAGCGGAACCATCCGGATGTCGGTCCCGCGCAGTGCCGTCATCTGCCCGAAGTCGCCCCGGTGCGCGGCCTCGACCGCGTGCCAGCCGAACCGCGTCGCGAGCACCCGGTCGTAGGCGGTCGGCGTGCCGCCGCGCTGGACGTGGCCGAGGATGACCGGCCTGGCCTCCTTGCCCAGACGCCGCTCCAGCTCGTACGCCAGCGCGGTGCCGATGCCCTGGAAGCGCTCGTGGCCGAACTGGTCGATCGCGCCCTTGCCGTAGTCCATGGTGCCCTCGGCGGGGTGGGCGCCCTCGGCGACGCACACCACGGCGAACTTCTTGCCGCGGGCGAACCGCTCCTCGACCATCTTCACCAGGTCGGCGGGGTCGAAGGGCCGCTCGGGCAGGCAGATGCCGTGCGCGCCCGCCGCCATGCCGGACTCCAGCGCGATCCAGCCCGCGTGCCGGCCCATGACCTCGACGACCATCACCCGCTGGTGCGACTCGGCCGTGGTCTTCAGCCGGTCCATCGCCTCGGTGGCGACGCCGACGGCCGTGTCGAACCCGAAGGTGCGGTCGGTCGAGGAGATGTCGTTGTCGATGGTCTTGGGGACCCCGACGACCGGCAGACCGGCGTCGGACAGCATCCGCGCCGCCGTGAGCGTGCCCTCGCCGCCGATCGGGATGAGCGCGTCGATACCGAAGTCGCGGGCGATGTCGGTGGCCTTCTCGCAGGCTTCGCGCAGTCGGTCGCGCTCCAGCCGGGAGGAGCCGAGGATGGTGCCGCCGCGGGCCAGGATGCCGCCGACGGCGTCGAGGTCGAGGTCGACGTGGTGGCCGTCGAGGAGGCCGCGGAAGCCGTCCACGAAGCCGATGACGTCGTCGTCGTACTGCGTGACCGCTCGGTGCACGACCGACCGGATCACTGCGTTCAGGCCCGGGCAGTCGCCGCCTGCGGTGAGAACTCCGATACGCATCGTGCTGTGTCTCCTGCTCGCTTCTGTACACCGGTGAGCCGATCCGATTGTTTCACGACCCCCGAGCGATGTCGCTTTCCATCGAATATGACAGCATTCGCACCGATCATCCTGCCCGATCCGACCGGACAGAACGGGACGAATCCCGACGGGCGCCTTATAGAGCGCCCGGGGTATTGTCAAGAGGGTTCTGCTCGCCTCAGCGGGCCATCTTCCGCGCCACGAAGAGCACCCGAGCAGCTGACGCCATGCCACAGCCGACGCCATGAAACGGAGAGCACGCGTGACGCGCAGCGTGTACGTGACCGGGATCGACCGCGGGGACGGCCGCCAGGTCGTCGAGCTGGGGGTCATGGAGCTCCTGACCCGGCAGGTCGACCGAGTGGGCGTGTTCCGTCCACTCGTCCACGAGGGACCAGATCGCCTGTTCGAACTGCTGCGGTCCCGGTACCGGCTCACCCAGGACCCGGCGTCCGTCTACGGCATGGACTACCACGAGGCGACCGCCCTCCAGGCCGAGCAGGGCACGGACGAACTGGTCTCCGTCCTCGTCGACCGGTTCCACCAGGTCGCCCGCGACTACGACGTCGTCCTCGTCCTCGGCACCGACTTCGCCGACACCCAGCTCCCGGACGAGCTCTCCCTCAACGCGCGGCTCGCCAACGAGTTCGGGGCGTCGGTCATCCCCGTCGTGGGCGGCCGCAAGCAGTCGCCCGAGTCCGTGCGCGCCGAGACCCGCAACGCCTACCGGGCGTACGACGGGCTCGGCTGCGACGTCCTGGCGATGGTCACCAACCGGGTGGCCCGGGAGGACCGGGACGAGATCGCCGAGCGGCTCGCGTCCCGGCTGCCGGTCCCCTGCTACGTCCTGCCCGACGAGCCGGCCCTGTCCGCCCCCACCGTCGCCCAGATCGCGCACGCCCTCGGTGCCCGGGTGGTCCTCGGCGACGACTCCGGGCTGGCCCGGGACGCCCTGGACTTCGTCTTCGGCGGTGCCATGCTGCCGAACCTCCTCACCGCCCTGACCCCGGGCTGTCTGGTGGTCACCCCCGGCGACCGCGCCGACCTCGTCGTCGGCACACTGGCCGCGCACAGCGCCGGAACCCCGCCGATAGCGGGCATCCTGCTCACCCTGGACGAGGTGCCCAGCGACGAGGTCCTCACGCTCGCCGCCCGCCTCGCCCCCGGCACCCCGGTGCTCTCGGTGCCCGGCAACAGCTTCCCCACCGCCGCCGCGCTGTTCTCCCTGGAGGGGAAGCTGAACGCGGCCACCCCGCGCAAGGCCGAGACCGCGCTCGGCGTGTTCGAACGCCATGTCGACACCGCCGGGCTGCTGAGCCGGATCTCCACCCCGAGCAGCGACCGGCTCACCCCGATGATGTTCGAGCACAAGCTGCTGGAGCAGGCCCGGTCCGACCGGCGACGGGTGGTGCTGCCCGAGGGCACCGAGCCGCGGGTGCTGCACGCCGCCGAGGTGCTGCTGCGCCGGGGCGTGTGCGACCTGACCCTGCTCGGTCCCGTCGACCAGATCCGCAAGCAGGCCGCCGACCTCGGCATCGACCTGGGCGAGTGCGCGCTGATCGACCCGGCCACCAGCGAACTGCGCGACGCCTTCGCCGAACGGTACGCCCGGCTGCGCGCCCACAAAGGCGTGACCGTCGAGCTGGCGTACGACGTGGTCAGCGACGTCAACTACTTCGGGACGCTGATGGTGCAGGAGGGACTCGCGGACGGCATGGTCTCCGGGTCCGTGCACTCCACGGCCGCCACGATCCGGCCCGCCTTCGAGATCATCAAGACCAGGCCGGACGCCGACATCGTCTCGTCCGTGTTCTTCATGTGCCTCGCCGACAAGGTCCTCGTCTACGGCGACTGCGCCGTGAACCCCGACCCGAACGCCGAGCAGCTGGCCGACATCGCCATCCAGGCCGCCGCCACCGCCGAACGGTTCGGCGTCGAGCCGCGGATCGCGATGCTGTCGTACTCGACCGGCACGTCCGGCTCGGGCGCCGACGTCGACAAGGTGCGCGAGGCCACCGACCTGGTCCGGGCCCGGCGCCCCGACCTCAGGATCGAGGGGCCCATCCAGTACGACGCGGCCGTGGAGCCGACGGTCGCCGCGACCAAACTGCCCGGGTCGGAGGTGGCCGGCCAGGCCAGCGTGCTGATCTTCCCGGACCTCAACACCGGCAACAACACCTACAAGGCCGTACAGCGCTCGGCCGGCGCGATCGCCGTCGGGCCGGTCCTGCAGGGGCTGCGCAAGCCCGTCAACGACCTGTCCCGGGGCGCGCTGGTCCAGGACATCGTCAACACCGTGGCCATCACGGCGATCCAGGCCCAGATCCCGGAACCGCACGCCGGCCTGTCCGCGGAGCCGGCCGGCGTCCCGAACGAGAAGGCGACCGCCCAGTGAGACCCAGCCGAGTCCTCGTCCTCAACTCCGGCTCCTCGTCGGTGAAGTACCAGCTGCTGGACATGCGGGACGGCAGCCGGCTCGCGGCGGGCCTCGTCGAGCGCATCGGCGAGGGCACCGCACGGCTGAAGCACACGCCGCTGAGGACCGGTGAGCCGCGCGAGCGGACCGCGTCGATCGCCGACCACGAGGACGCCCTGAAGGCCGTGGCGGAGGAGCTGGCCGAGGACGGCGTCGGCCTCGACTCGCCCGAACTGGCCGCGATCGGGCACCGGGTGGTGCACGGCGGGAAGCAGTTCACCCAGCCGACGGTCGTGGACGACAAGGTGCTCGCCGAGATCGAGCGGCTGATCCCGGTGGCGCCGCTGCACAACCCGGCGAACCTGGTCGGCCTGCGCACGGCCATGGCCCTGCGCCCCGACCTCCCGCAGGTCGCCGTCTTCGACACCGCCTTCCACACCACGATGCCCGAGTCGGCCGCCCGCTACGCGATCGACGTCGAGACCGCCGACGCGCACCGGGTGCGGCGGTACGGGTTCCACGGGACCTCGCACGCGTACGTGTCCCGGGCGACGGCCGAGCTCCTCGGCCGGGCCCCCGAGGACGTGAACGTGATCGTGCTGCACCTGGGCAACGGGGCGTCCGCGTCCGCGGTGCGGGGCGGGAAGTGCGTGGACACCTCCATGGGGCTGACGCCGTTGGAGGGACTCGTGATGGGGACACGCTCCGGGGACGTGGATCCGGCGGTCATCTTCCATTTGATGCGTGTTGGCGAAATGTCCACGGACGAGATCGACACTCTCCTCAACAAGAGGAGCGGGCTGATCGGGCTGTGCGGTGACAACGACATGCGCGAGATCGAGCGACGGATCGGCGAGGGCGACGAACGGGCCCGGCTCGCCTTCGACATTTACATTCACCGGCTGAAGAAGTACATCGGCGCCTATTACGCCGTACTCGGCACGGTGGACGCGATCACCTTCACCGCCGGGGTCGGCGAGAACGCGGCGTTCGTGCGCGAGGCCGCGATCGCGGGCCTGGAGACCCTGGGCGCGGCCGTCGACCCCGCGCTGAACGCCGTACGCGCCACCGTGCCCCGGCTGATCTCGCCCGCCGGTGCGCGGGTGGCGGTCGCCGTGGTGCCGACCGACGAGGAACTGGAGATCGCCACACAGACCTACGCGCTGGTCGGAAAGAACGGCGAGGCAATTACCGGCGAGTAATACACGCCTGAGCACTGACCCGCCCATTTGTACCTTCCGCCAGACGGAATATTCCGGAGCGAAACAAACCGATAGGATCGCCCCATGCGCCGTTCGAAAATCGTCTGTACTCTCGGCCCCGCGGTCGACTCCCACGAGATGCTCGTCTCCATGATCGAGGCCGGCATGAACGTGGCCCGGTTCAATTTCAGCCACGGCAGCCATGCCGAGCACCAGGGGCGGTACGACCGCGTCCGGGCCGCCTCCAAGGAGACCGGCCGGGCCATCGGCGTCCTCGCCGACCTCCAGGGCCCGAAGATCCGTCTGGAGACCTTCGCCGAGGGCCCGGTGGAGCTGGAGCGCGGTGACGAGTTCGTCATCACGACCGAGGACGTCCCGGGTGACAAGCACATCTGCGGAACGACCTACAAGGGTCTGCCGGGCGACGTCTCGCACGGCGACCAGATCCTGATCAACGACGGCAACGTCGAGCTGAAGGTGCTGGACGTCGCGGGTCCGCAGGTGCGGACGATCGTCATCGAGGGCGGAGTCGTCTCCGACCACAAGGGCATCAACCTGCCCGGCGCGGCCGTGAACGTGCCCGCGCTGAGCGAGAAGGACATCGAGGACCTGCGCTTCGCCCTCCGGATGGGCTGCGACATGGTCGCGCTGTCCTTCGTCCGCGACGCCAAGGACGTCGAGGACGTCCACCGGGTGATGGACGAGGAGGGCCGCCGGGTCCCGGTCATCGCCAAGGTGGAGAAGCCGCAGGCGGTGCAGAACATGGACGCCGTCGTCGCGGCGTTCGACGCCGTCATGGTGGCCCGTGGCGACCTGGCCGTCGAGTACCCGCTCGAGAAGGTCCCCATGGTGCAGAAGCGCCTGATCGAGCTGTGCCGGCGCAACGCCAAGCCGGTGATCGTCGCGACCCAGATGATGGAGTCGATGATCACCAACTCCCGCCCGACCCGCGCCGAGGCCTCCGACGTCGCCAACGCGATCCTGGACGGCGCGGACGCGGTCATGCTGTCCGCCGAGTCGTCGGTGGGCGCGTACCCGGTCGAGACCGTCAAGACGATGTCGAAGATCGTCCAGGCGGCCGAGGAGGAGCTGCTGTCCAAGGGCCTGCAGCCCCTGGTCCCCGGCAAGAAGCCGCGCACGCAGGGCGGCTCGGTCGCCCGCGCCGCCTGCGAGATCGCCGACTTCCTCGGCGGCAGGGGCCTGGTGGCCTTCACCAAGTCCGGTGACACGGCCCGCCGTCTGTCCCGCTACCGCGCGGCGCAGCCGATCCTCGCCTTCACCACCGACGAGGGCACCCGCAACCAGCTCACCCTGAGCTGGGGCGTCGAGTCGCACATCGTGCCGTTCGTGGGGAGCACCGACGAGATGGTCGAGCTGGTCGACCAGGAGCTCGTCAAGCTCAACCGCTTCGGCAAGGGTGACATCGTCGTGATCACGGCCGGCTCGCCGCCCGGTGTCGCCGGCACCACGAACATGGTCCGCGTCCACCACCTGGGCGAGGGCGACTGACGGTCCGCTTCACAGGAGAGCGCCCCCTGCCTCTGCGGCAGGGGGCGCTCTCGCGTGCGGCTCCCGGAAGGGTCTGCGACGACGCTCAGTCGATGTAGTTGTGCAGTCCGGGGACGTGCAGCGTGCCGCCGAACTGGCCGGCCTGGACGACCTTCGCGTCGGTGAAGTAGATCAGCGGGATGTCCAGCGGCGGCGGGCTGTCGGGGCTGAAGGTCACCGGGACCAGTCCGAACAGGTTGCCGGAGATGCTCTCGGTGTACATCACCGTGTCGCCGTCGGTGATGGTGGAGGTCGAGCCCTTGGCCGCCTGCACGTGGTAGGTCTTGCCGGACGTCTTGTCCTTCACCGTCTGGTGCAGGTCGACGATGTCGGTGCCGCCCGAGATGACGTACTTCAGGACCTTCTTCTTCTTGCCGTCGGCCGTCTTGACCTCGACGATGCCCTTGTAGGAGGCACCCTTCAGGGTCAGCGCGCTGGCGTTCAGGTACCAGGGGTCGACGGGCAGCGCGAGCTTGTTGTCGACACCGCTCTCGTCCTCGGTGGCGACCGGGCAGTCGTCGACGTCCGTGCTGCTGCTCGGGGAGGGGCTCGCGGAGGGCGTGGCGCCGTCCTCGTCCTCGCCCTGGTCGTCGCCGCCCTTCTTGGCGTCGGCGGCCGTCTCGGACGTGGTGCCGGCGGCCTTCGTCGCGGTGTCGTCCACCGTGCCGACGGCCTTCTTGGTCGTCGCCTTGACGGTGTCCGACGCGCCCTTGTCCGACGTGGACGTGTCCGCCGCGGACGCGTCCGCGGCGTCGGCCGCCGTGGCGGAGGCCGAGGCGGTCGGGGTGGGCGTGGCGCTCTCGGTGCCGCTCTTGCCGCCGGTGAGCACGTCCGTGAGCGTGTCCCCGATGGTCTCCAGCAGGTTGCCGCCGGCCGCGGACGCCGAGGGGGTCGGCGTGGCGGTGTCGCCGCCGGACGCGGAGGTGTCGCTCGCGGCGGACGTCTGGGACGGCGCGGGCTCGGCCTTGTCGTCGGAACCTGAATCCGACGAAGAGGACTTGCCCGAGGTGTCCGCGGTGTCCGACTTGCCGGAGGCGTCGGACGTGCCGGACGTCTTCGCCGCAGAGTCCTTGGCGCCGTCCTTCGCGGAGTCGGCCGACTCGGTGGCGCTCGCCGAGGCGGAAGGCGTCGCCGAGGCGGTGGAGTCCGCCATGGCCGCGACGCAGTCCTTGTACTCCTCGGCCGTCAGGCTCTTGGCCGCGGGCTGCTCGTCGGCGCGGGCGAGCGTCGGCGTGAACCCCATGCCCATGAGGACCGCCGTCGGCATCGCCGCGATGGCCATCGCCTTGCCGGCCGGTACCTGGAACCTGGTGAACAGCGGCTTCTTGGGCGCCGCGTGGCGCGGCCCGGTTCTCACAAGCGACGCTTCCGCGCCCGTCTCGTGAGTCACCTCGTCAGCCGACACTGTGCCTCCCGTTCGCCCCGTTGGCCGAAATCGTTCCTGACAGATCGTTGGTCTCGCCCGTCACGTCGGTGTCCTTGGTGAACACCGGGCCTTCGCCGTACGGGGCTTCGTACGCCGCGCCCTCGAAGGTGCCGTCACCGTCGGCCGCGCTCTCGGGGGAGTCACCCGCACCGATGCCCGGCTCCTCCGCCGGCTCCGCCTCGGGCGGTGCGCCGGGCGCCCACGCCACGGCCATCGAGCCGCCGATGAGGGAGGACAGGAAACCGACGACGAAGCCTCCGAAGTTGGACACCGGGAGGGACACCAGTGCGAGCAGGATCGCCGCGACACCCGCGAAGATCTGCACGTGCTTCTGGTACCAGAGGCTGAAGCCGAGGACGACGAGCAGCACACCGATGATCAGAGAACCGGCGCCCGCGGTCGTGGACATCGCCAGCGTCAGATGACCGAGGTGCAGATGTGCGTACGGGAAGTACATGATCGGAAGGCCGCCGAACATGACGAACAGCCCGGCCCAGAACGGGCGAGTTCCACGCCAGGCGCGGAACTGCAGCCTCCGGCGGGTGAACTGGCCGGGTGCGGCAGCAGGAGTCTCGGCGCTCATGGAAAACAGCTCCCTGGTACGGCGTTGCTGTGGTGAAGGTGGTGATGCATGGAATGGCGCAAGTGCGGGAAGCCACCGCCAAAGGCCGGCCGGGTGGGGGGCACCTTCGGTTCCCCCCACCCGTCAGCGAGTGCCTAGTAGCACTCGATGCCCTTGCCCTTGCCCACCTTGAGGCCCATGTGCAGGCCGCTGAGCTGGAAGGTTCCGGCAGTGGTCGCCCACGCCGTCTGCTTCACGTCGGTCAGGTCCGCCGACTCCGCCTGCTGGCCGAATCCGTACGGGTTGGCCTGGTCGCCGGACTTGACGCCAGGCTTGAGGTCCTTGGCCGCGACGCCGATGTTCATGTTGTTGAACGTCGCGTTGGCCTGCAGGTCCTCGACGTCGATGTACAGCTGCTTCGCGTGGACCTG
This sequence comes from Streptomyces sp. NPDC001443, assembly GCF_053597355.1. NCBI lineage: Bacteria > Bacillati > Actinomycetota > Actinomycetes > Kitasatosporales > Streptomycetaceae > Streptomyces > Streptomyces sp. NPDC001443. The sequence goes on along the minus strand of NZ_JBSFIA010000025.1, from coordinate 99,656 downwards.
CTCGTCCTCGTTCTTGCTGTTGCCCGCCTCGAGCCGCAGGGTCACGTCCTCGAGCCCCGGGATGCCGAGGTGGGTGACGACCGACTGGCACATGTTCTGGATGCGGGCCTCGTTGAAGGCCGAGACGGCGACGGGGTGAGCCGTCTTACCGCCGTCCAGGGTGTAGCCCGAGTCGAGCGCACCGTACTGCGAGAAGCCGTCACCGTGCAGCGTGTCCGCTGTCACCTTGAACGACTGGCCCGACACGCTGAACGACGCGGCGAGCGCACCCTGCGCGAGGGCGATGCCTATACACGCCGTGGCGGCGACGCTGGGCACCATGACCACAGCGAACCGCTTCCATCTGGTCCCGCCACGCACCTGGGACTCCATATTTCCTCCTTCTCGGACGTACATCGCCTGCCCTCCGAATCGCCCCTGTTCGGCGGCTCGGCCGGGCAGCGATGGGAGAAGTGCTACGTCCTCGGGAAGGAGAGCGCCCGTATCCGCTGGCGCGCACCGCGCCCGGATCACCGGCGATCACCCCCGAGCGACAACCACTGGTCGCGCCTGACACACATCACGCACAACCCTGCCGGACAGGCTCCGCCCTGGGCGAAGACCCCCCTGTCCGAGAACCGGCGTCACTGTCGCCGGTTCTGCTCGGTGGGGACCCACCGTGTCCCGTGGGCCCGACCGGCTGTCGGGGGTACGGGAATGGACCGAGCGTCGCCGATCGTGGTGCATTCTGGCCGCCCGCACAAGGGGGTTCGTTACTGGCTAGTAACGGGGCGATAACCGAAGGACGACCCACGGGTCTCGATCCGCGACGCTGGGTGCCGCTTCCGGGTGGTTCAGAGTCGTTTATTTCAGGACAGAACCTGACAGAAAAACGCCCTCGACTTACTGGAAGTAACAGCGGCCGCGATTACCAAGATTTGGTAAAGCGCGGCCGCCGTGGTGTCTCGATGGCGAATTCTTCACTCGGGCAACGCGCGTCCCGATGTTTAGCGACAGGTCAGAACCGGGGCCGTGCGGCGCCCGGATCTGTCCTGCGCACCCCTCAGAACAACGCCCGGGACAGCGCCCGCCGGGCCTTCGCGACCCGGGGGTCCTCGGCGCCGACGACCTCGAAGAGTTCCAGCAGCCGCAGCCGTACGGCCTCGCGGTCCTCCCCCGCCGTCCGCTGCACGGTCTCGACCAGCCGCCCGAACGCGTCCTCGACATGCCCGCCGACGAGATCCAGGTCCGCCGCGGCGATCTGCGCCGCCGCGTCCTTGGGCCGCTCGGCCGCGTCCTTGCGCACCTCCTGCGGGTCGAGGTCCGCCACCCGCTGGAGCAACTCGGCCTGGGCGAGCCCGAGCTTGGCCTCCGGGTTGCCCGGGTCGTCGCTCAGCACGTTCTTGTACGCCTGGACGGCACCGCCCAGGTCGCCCGAGTCCAGCGCCCGCACGGCGGCCTCGAGGAGCGCGTCGTACGGCCCCTCCTGCGCCGCCGGGGCGGGACCCCCGCCCGGCTCGGCGTCCGGGTCGACGGTCAGGCCGGTCAGGCCGAAGCGCTGCTCGGCGACCTGCACCAGCTGGTCGAGGGTCTGGCGGATCTGGTCCTCGCCGGCCGCGCCCTGGAAGAGGGGCAGCGCCTGTCCCGCCACCACGGCGAAGACGGCCGGGATCCCCTGGATCCCGAACTGCTGCATGAGCATCTGGTTGGCGTCGACGTCGATCTTGGCGAGCAGGAAGCGCCCGTCGTACTCGACCGCCAGCCGCTCCAGGACCGGGCTCAACTGCTTGCAGGGCTGGCACCATTCGGCCCAGAAGTCGATGACGACCGGAACCTCGGCGGAGCGCTGGAGGACATCGGTTTCGAAGGAGGCCTCGTCGACGTCGATGACGAGGTCGGCCGGGGAGACGGCTCCCGGCCCGCCCTGGCGGGCCGCTTCCGCGCGCGTCTGCTCGGCCTTGGCCTTGGCCTCCTGGGCCGCCTTCACCGCGGCGAGGTCGACGACGCCGCTCATGGACATGTTCCGTGGCTGCATGCGTCTATCCTCCCCCGTTCCCGCGCATGAGTGAAAAACGATGTGGCAGCCCGGTCCGGCTGTGTGCTGTTCGGCGCCGGGTCCCCACCCCACGCCTGTGGTCGTCGCCCGTGTACGTCCGTCACAGGCTTTCGCTACGAGTCGTAGCGTAATGGCGGCGGGGGCGTGCGCGACACCGATTTCCGGTGATCTCCCTCACGGCCGCAAGGAATCGGCCGGTTATGGTCGGGGGATGCACAGCCACACCCCGTCCGGCGGTCGCCCCGGCCGCCCGCGCAACGCCGCCGCGGACACCGCGATCCTGGCCGCGACCCGGCAGGCCCTGGTCGAACTGGGCTGGTCGAAGCTCGCGTTGGGGGACGTGGCGACCCGCGCCGGGGTGGCGAAGACGACGCTCTACCGCCGCTGGTCCGGCAAGAACGAACTCGTGGTCGACGCGGTCGCCGAGCTCTTCGACGAACTCCGGCTCCCCGACCGCGGCTCCCTGGCCGCCGACATCGAGGGCGTGGTCCTCCAGTTCGCGGCGATCCTGGCCCGGCCGGAGGCGAAGAGCGGGCTGATGGCGGTGGTCGCGGAGTCCACCCGCGACGACGCGCTGCGCGAGCGCATCCGGACGTCGATCGTCGAACGCCAGAAGCGGCTGGTCCTCGCGGGCCGCGCCCGCGCCCAGGCCCGGGGCGAACTGCCGCCCGAGACGGACCCCGAGGAGTCCGCCCGCACGGTCGACCTGATCTTCGACGTGGTCGCGGGCGCGGTGGTGCACCGCACCCTGGTGAGCGCCGAACCGGCGGACGAGGAGTGGGTGCGCAGCTTCACCAGGGTGCTGCTGCTGGGCCTGACGGGCCCCCAGCAGTCCGTCTGAGCGCGCACCGGCCCACCCCGTCCGCCCGGGCGGCGACGGGGCGTCAGAAGCCCGCGGGCTCCGTGTACACCCCCCACTCGTCCCGCAGCACCCCGCAGATCTCCCCCAGGGTCGCCTCCGCCCGTACCGCGTCCAGCATCGGGCCGATCATGTTCGAGCCGTCGCGCGCGGCGGCGAGCATCGCCCGGAGCGCGGCCCGCACGGCGGCGTCGTCCCGGGCCGCCCTGCGGCCTGCGAGGGTACGCACCTGCTCGCGCTCCACCTCGTGGCCGACCCGCAGGATCTCCAGGTCGCCGGTGACGGAGCCGGTGTGCACGTTGACGCCGACGACCCGCTTCTCGCCCTTCTCCAGGGACTGCTGGTAGCGGAACGCCGCCTCCGCGATCTCCCCGGTGAACCAGCCGTCCTCGATCCCGCGCAGGATCCCGGAGGTGACCGGTCCGATCGGGTGCCGTCCGTCGGGGTGCGCCCGCAGCCCCCGCTCCTTGATCTGCTCGAAGATCTTCTCGGCGTCCGCCTCGATCCGGTCGGTGAGCTGCTCCACGTACCAGGAGCCGCCCAGCGGGTCGGCCACGTTGGCGACGCCGGTCTCCTCCATGAGCACCTGCTGGGTGCGCAGCGCGATCTCCGCCGCCTGCGCGGAGGGCAGCGCGAGGGTCTCGTCCAGGGCGTTGGTGTGCAGCGAGTTGGTGCCGCCCAGCACCGCCGCCAGCGCCTCCACCGCGGTGCGCACCACGTTGTTGTACGGCTGCTGCGCGGTCAGCGAGACACCGGCGGTCTGGGTGTGGAAGCGCAGCCACTGCGCCTTCTCGGACTTCGCGCCGTACACGTCCCGCAGCCAGCGCGCCCAGATCCGGCGGGCCGCGCGGAACTTGGCGATCTCCTCGAAGAAATCGACGTGCGCGTCGAAGAAGAAGGACAGACCGGGGGCGAAGACGTCCACGTCGAGCCCGCGGCTCAGGCCGAGTTCCACGTATCCGAAGCCGTCGGCCAGCGTGTACGCCAGCTCCTGCGCGGCCGTCGAGCCGGCCTCGCGGATGTGGTAGCCGGAGACGGACAGCGGCTTGTAGGCGGGGATGCGGGCCGCGCAGTGCTCCATCAGGTCGCCGATCAGGCGCAGATGCGGCTCGGGCTGGAAGAGCCACTCCTTCTGGGCGATGTACTCCTTGAAGATGTCCGTCTGGAGCGTGCCGTTGAGGACGGCAGGATCAACGCCCTGGCGTTCGGCCGCGACCAGGTACATGCAGAACACCGGGACGGCCGGGCCGCTGATCGTCATCGACGTGGTGACGTCGCCCAGCGGGATGTCCCGGAACAGGACCTCCATGTCGGCGGCGGAGTCGACGGCGACCCCGCAGTGCCCGACCTCGCCCAGCGAGCGCGGGTCGTCGGAGTCGCGGCCCATCAGGGTCGGCATGTCGAAGGCGACGGAGAGCCCGCCCCCGCCGTGGGCGAGGATCATCTTGTAGCGCTCGTTGGTCTGCTCGGCGTTGCCGAACCCGGCGAACTGCCGGATGGTCCAGGTCCGCCCCCGGTAGCCGGTCGGGTGCAGCCCGCGGGTGAAGGGGTACTCCCCGGGCCAGCCGATCCGCTCGAAACCCTCGTAGTGGTCCCCGGGCCGGGGGCCGTACGCCGGCTCCACCGGGTCGCCCGAGAGCGTGGTGAAGTCGGCGTCCCGCCTGCGTGCGGCGTCGTACCGGGCCTGCCAGCGTCGGCGGCCCTCCTCGATCGCGTCAGCGTCCATACCCGCAAATTTACTAGGACGTCCTAGTAAACGTCGATGGAGAACCGCCGTACGGACACCCGTACGGCGGTACCGGTTACGCCTTGGCGACGGCCGGAGTGCCCTGCGCGACCGCCGGCTCCAGCTCGCGGCTGATCTTCCGCTCGACGAAGAAGGCGGCCGTCGGGATCGTCCCGGCCAGCAGCACCCACAGCTGCTTGCCGACCGGCCACTTCGCCTTGGAACCGAGGTCGAAGGCGAAGACCAGGTAGACGACGTACAGCCAGCCGTGCGCGATCGCGACGACCCGGGTGACATCCGCGGCGCCGTCGACGTCGAGGCCGTACTTGGCGATCATGGCGAGGCACAGCAGGACGAGCAGCACGCCGGTGACATAGGCCAGGACGCGGTAGCGCGTCAGCACGCTTTTCTTCATGCCGACGAGCGTAACCGCCCGTTCCGGGAGATCTTGGCCGGGGCCACGCCGGGCCGCCGGGCCGCCGGGCCGCCGGGTGGGCGGCCGGTCGGACTACCGGTCGTCGAAGTCGTTCGCCGCGACCCGCAGCGGGCGCAGCAGCGCGAAGATCTCCGCGCACTCCTCGGCGTCGTACACCCCGAGCCCGAAGTCCATCGCCATCAGGTCGCGGGTGGCCGCCTCGACCACCTCGCGGCCCTTGGCGGTGATGGTGGCGAGGGTGCCGCGGCCGTCGTTGGGGTTGGGGCGCTTGTCGACCAGGCCGGAGCGCACCAGCCGGTCCACCGTGTTCGTCACCGACGTCGGATGCACCATGAGCCGCTCGCCGATCTTCGACATCGGCAGCTCACCGGCCTGGGAGAAGTTGAGCAGCACCAGCGCCTCGTAGCGCGCGAACGTCAGCTCGTAGGGCTTGACGACCGCGTCGACCTCGGCGAGCAGGATCTGGTGCGCGCGCATGATCGAGGTGATCGCGGCCATCGACGGCACGCTTCCCCAACGCTGCTTCCACAGTTCGTCGGCGCGCGCGATGGGATCGAAGGGCAGACTGAGGGGCTTCGGCACGTCGTCAGACATTACCCGTCGGTCATATCGCGGTCAGCCCTGTCTCGCCCTTCGGTCCGCCGGGCCTGTACGGCCAGCAGCGCGCAGCACACCGCGCCCAGCGCCCCGGCCCCCGCGACGGCCGCCGGCACGCCCACCGCCTCGGCGGCCACACCGGCCAGCGCCATGCCCAGGCCCTGGAGCGTCATCAGTCCGGCGGTCAGCAGGGTCATCGCCCGGCCGCGCACTTCCTCCGGAACGTCCCGCACCAGCCACTGGTCGACGCCGAGCGTGTACGCGGAGCCCGCGCCCGCGACCAGGAGCAGCAGCAGGGAGACGGCCAGGCCGGGGTGGAGGGCGTAGCCGAGGTAGGGCAGCAGCGTGAAGCAGACCAGCGGCAGCGCGGCGCGCTCGCGGGTGGCGGGCCGCAGCCGGGCGCCCGCGAACAGTTCCCCGGCGATCGTGCCGACCGGCAGGGCGCACATCAGCAGGCCCAGGCCGGTGGAGCCGGCGCCGAGGCCGTCGGCGTAGGGCGCGGCCAGGGCCTCCGGTGCCACGGAGAACATCGGCGGCACCCAGGACAGCAGCAGCAGGACCCGTACCCGCCGGTCGGCGAGCACCTGCCGGGCCCCGCGCAGGGAGTCCCCCACCAGCGCGCCGGCGCCCCGGGCGCGGGCCGGGCGGTGCCGGGTGCCCAGCCGCAGCAGGGCCGCGGAGGCCAGGAAGGTGCCGACGGTGACCAGCAGCGCGTGGCGCGGGGAGACCACGGTGAGCAGCAGGCCGCCCAGCCCGTAGCCGACGAGCAGCGCGCTCTGCGCGACGATCCGCAGCAGGGAGCGGCCGAGCACGAACAGGTCGCCGTCGCCGAGGACGTCGGCGAGGGTGGCCATCCGGGTCCCGGAGAACACCGGCGAGACGACGGCGAGCACACAGCGCAGGGCCAGCAGTACGGCGATGGGCGCGCCCGGCGTCACCATCAGCGCCACGCATCCGGCGCAGACGAGGTCGCACACCACCAGCACGCGGCGGGCCGGGTGGCGGTCGGCGACCCCGGCGAGCAGGGTGCCGCCGATCAGGTAGGGCAGGAAGCCGAGCGCGAAGGCCAGCGCGCTCAGCAGGGGTGAGCCGGTCAGGTCGTAGACCAGGACGGACAGCGCGATCTCGGCGACGACCACGCCGAGCATGGACAGCAGATGGGCGGCGAAGACGGCACGGAACTCGCGGACCGCGAAGACCCGGGCGTAGCCCGTGGGCGCGGGCGGCTCGGGGGCGGCGGGCGGCTCGGGGGCGGCCGGCCCCGGGGTCTGCGGCAGCGTCGTCGTGGTCTGGGGTTCTTCCGGCATGGCAGCAGGGTGCGGTCCGGCGCGCGGACGGCCGTAGAGTTTCGGCTCGGGCCGAATCGAAGGCCGGACGAGGAGAGGTGGTGGGGTCGTGCCGATGCGGCTGCACTTCGGGGAGGACGACTTCCTGCGCTGCCGGTTCGCGCTCTCGCCGCTGTGGGAGACGCAGGAGGCGGTGCGCACCCTCAAACGGCCCGACCGGCACGGCTACCACGCGCACTGGCTGCGCCGGATCCGCGCGGCGGCCGAAACGCTCGACCTGAGCGGGCTGTGGCTGGTGATGCCGCGCCGCGGCCACTCCCCCGACTGGCTGGGCGCGCCGCCGATCGGCCCCGCGGTGAATTTCGAGGAGGAGATCGCCGCGGTCCGCGCCGCCGATCCCGAGGCGGCCCGCGCGGACACGGCCCGCTCGCTCGCCGACACCCCGGGGGCGCTCGACTCGCCGCGCGGCCGGGCCTGGCTGGCGGACCCGGCCCGCATGATCCGGGAGCTGTCCGACGCGGTCGAGGAGGTCTGGCACACCCTGCTGGCGCCGGACTGGCCCCGGCTGCGGGCGCTGCTGGAGGCGGACATCGCCTTCCACTCGCGCCGGCTGGCCGAGGTCGGTCTGGGCGGCCTGCTGCCGGAGGTCAACCGGCGCTGCGGCTGGCGCGCCGGGACGCTGACGGTCGAGACACACGTCGAGTACGAGTACGAACGACACCTCGGCGGGCAGGGGCTGGTGCTGATGCCGAGCGTGTTCAGCTGGCCGGACGTCATCAGCGGCTTCGAACCGCCCTGGCAGCCGACGCTCGTCTACCCGGCGCGGGGCATCGGCGGCCTGTGGGCCGAGCCGACCGACCGGCTGCCCGACGCGCTCGTGCGGCTGCTGGGCCGTGGCCGGGCCGCCGTGCTGACGGCGCTGGACGAGCCCGCCACCACCTCGGCCCTCGCGCCCCGGCTGGGGCTCGCGCCGTCGTCGGTGTCCGCGCATCTGACCGCGCTGCGCGACGCGGGCCTGCTGACCGCGCGGCGGTACGGCCACCAGGTGCTGTACGAGCGGACGCCCCTGGGGATCGCCCTGGCCTCGGGAGCCTGAACTCCCGCTCAGTCCTTAGGGACGGTTGCCCCTCACCTCCGCCGGCGCGCCTCCGCCCGCGCCGGCTCGCGCGCCGCTCAGACCAGGTCGAGCAGGCCGGCCATGAGGTCGTACAGCGTCTTCTCCGGGTCGGTCACCGCGTCCTGCGACCGCCACGCCACATATCCGTCGGGCCGGACCAGCACCGCGCCCCGCGCTGTCGTGCCGTGCAGCACGGACCAGTCCGTGCCGTCCTGGGGGGCGAGGTCCGCGAGCGGGTCCCGGCCGACGCGGTACGACTCCAGGCGTACCGCGAGGCGTTCGGCGACCCGCTGCGCCGCCGTGTGCCAGGCCGTGTCCTCGGCGCCGCTGAGCAGCACGAACGAGGTCTCGTACAGGTCGACGGTGGAGGTGCGCACGCCGGAGCGCAGCAGCCACATGTGCGGGGCGCGGCTGCCGGGCTCGCCGGTCATCGCCATCTCGTCGGGCACCACCGGGCCCTCGGGGTCGGTACCGACCACGGCGCCGCGGGGGTAGCGGTAGCCCAGGGCCACCTTCAGGACGCCGCCCTGACGGGCGCCGCCCGCGCCGCCCGCGCCGGGGGCGGGGGCGTAACCCGGGTGGCTGTGCTCCACCGAACGGGCCGCCGCCCGCGCGCTGGTGGCCACCGCCACCGGCTTGCGCTCCGCCTCGTAGGACTCCAGCAGGCCGGGTCCCGCCCAGCCGTTGAGCACGGCGGCGAGCTTCCAGGCGAGGTTGTGCGCGTCCTGGATGCCGGTGTTGGAGCCGAACGCGCCGGTCGGTGACATCTCGTGGGCGGAGTCCCCGGCGAGGAAGATCCGGCCGGCCGAGTAGCGCTCGGCGACCCGCTGCGCCGCGTGCCAGGGCGCCTTGCCGGTGATCCGCACGTCCAGGTCGGGGACGCCGACGGCCCGCCGGATGTGGGCGACGCAGCGCTCCTCGGTGAAGTCCTCCAGCGTCTCGCCGCGCTCGGGGTGCCAGGGCGCGTGGAAGACCCACTTCTCCACGTTGTCCACCGGCAGCAGCGCCCCGTCCGCGTCCGGCGCGGTCAGGTAGCAGCAGATGAAGCGCCGGTCGCCGACCGCGTCCGCGAGCTTGAGGGAGTCGAAGGTGACGCTCACGTTGTGGAACAGGTCGCCGGGGCCCGTCTGGCCGATGCCCAGCCCCTCGCGGACCGGGCTGCGCGGACCGTCGGCCGCGACGAGGTACTCGGCCCGCACGGTGGTGTGCTGCCCGCTGTCGCGGTTCTTCACGACCGCGGTGATCCCCTCGCCGTCCTGCTCGACGGAGAGCAGCTCGGTGGAGAACCGGATGTCGCCGCCCAGTTCGCGGGCGCACTTGAGCAGCACCGGCTCCAGGTCGTTCTGGCTGCACAGGCACCAGCCGCTCGGGCTGAAGCGGGCCAGGCCGCCGCCCGGGTCGATCTCCTTGAACAGCCACTCGCCCGCGCCGCCGGTCAGGGACGGGGCCTGGAGGATGCCGTGGTTGTCGGCCAGGGTCGAGGCGGCCTCACGGATCTGCTGCTCGGCCCCGGCGACCCTGAACAGCTCCATCGTGCGCACGTTGTTGCCGCGGCCGCGAGGGTGCCTGGAGGTGCCCGCGTGCTTCTCGACGACCAGGTGCGGGATGCCGAGACGGCCCAGGAACAGTGAGGTGGACAGCCCCACGAGGGAGCCGCCCACGACCAGTACGGGTACGTGATGCTCGACTTCTGGGGTTTCTTCGGTCATCAATGCCTCCAGCAGCGGACCCCGGCTACAGGGCTTCCATGGACCCCCGGCTACAGGGCTTCCATGCCCCGGCGGGAGGGGTTCGCTCGCCTCATTCACCCGACTGGTCACCCCGTACGTCACCCGCTTCGCCCGGGTGGTCACCCACGTGGTTCACGCGAGTCGCGCCGCCCCGCGGCCCGAACCACGATCGGGGTCCGGGCCGTTCGCCGCTCCCGACACCGGGAGCGCCCCGGAAGTCACTGAGGAGATGTGTGCTGGATGTCAATCTCGGAACGTGTATCGGAACGTGTGTCTGACCGCGTGTCGGACCGTGTCTCGCACCGGGACCCGCAGCGGATCTCGGAGCGGGTGTCGCAGTCCGCGTTCGACGGCTCCCGGCTGCGGGTCATCCTGCTGCTGGACCTCCACGACGGCGCCCAGAAGCAGTTCCTGGAAGCCTACGAGCAGATGCGCAACCAGGTGGCCTCCGTCCCCGGCCACATCAGCGACCAGCTGTGCCAGTCGATCGAGAACCCCTCGCAGTGGCTGATCACCAGCGAGTGGGAGAGCGCCCCGCCGTTCCTCGCCTGGGTGAACAGCGAGGAGCACGTCGAGACGGTCCAGCCGCTGCACAGCTGCGTGCGTGACACCCGCTCGCTGCGGTTCAGCGTGCTGCGCGAGACGGGCAACGCCGCCCCGCCGCTGCCCGAGTCGGAGAAGGGCCGCTTCCAGGCTACGGCCCGGGTGGGCGACGGCGTGGTACGCCACGCCCTCACCTTCACGGTGAAGCCCGGCAGCGAGCGGATCGTCGCCGATCTCCTCGCCGGCTACACCTCGCCGCAGGCCCAGGTCGACGAGAACACCCGGCTGCGCCGCACCTCGCTGTTCATGCACGGCAACCGGGTCGTGCGGGCCATCGAGGTGGAGGGCGACTTGATGGCCGCGCTGCGCCACGTGTCCCGGCAGCCCGAGGTCCGGGCGGTCGAGGAGGCCATCAACCCCTACCTGGAGCAGGACCGGGACCTCAGCGACCCGGGATCGGCCCGGCTCTTCTTCACCCGGGCCGCGCTGCCCGCGGTGCACCACGTGGCGGTCGGCGCCGGACAGCCCCAGGACGTCAAGCGGCACGCGCTGTTCTACCCGGCCAAGGAGGGCTCCGGCATGGCCCTGGCCCGGCTGCTCGCCCGCGAGGACGAGGCCGCGGCCGACGACCCGGCGAACCCCGTGCACTGCAGCACGATCTTCCAGCGCGACGACATCGTCGTGCGGCTGGTCGACGTACGGGGCGACCTCGCGCACGACCCCGTCCTGACCCTCGGTCTGACGGGCGGCCGCAACGGCGCGGTCCTCAGCCGGCTGCTCGACGGCGACGTGCTCGGCGTCGACGGCGCGCCGGCCACCGAGCGGGACCTCGCCCGGTTCATCGACCGGTCCGACATGAAGCTCGTCACCGACCGCACCGCCTCGTCCGCCTGACGGCGGGTCCGGCCCGGTCAGCGGCCGGACACGCAGGCTCCGTCGGCACCGACCGACGGGCCCGCTGCACCCACCAACCGGAGGAAACACATGACCACGCCCCGCCCACGCATCGTGGACCTGAGCGAGACCGAGCCCAACACCCGGCGCGGAGGTGACCTGCGCGCGATGCTCACGCCCACCGCGGTCGGCGCCAAGTCCGGCTTCATGGGCCTCGCCATCATCCAGCCGGGTGACCGCATCGGCGAGCACTACCACCCGTACTCCGAGGAGTTCGTCTACGTCGTGAGCGGCGACCTCGAGGTCGACCTGGACGGTGAGACCTTCCCGATCCGGGCCGATCAGGGCCTGCTGATCCCGATCAACATGCGCCACCGCTTCCGCAACGTGGGCAGCGTGGAGGCCCGGATGGTCTTCCACCTGGGCCCGCTGGCGCCGCGCCCCAAGCTCGGCCACGTCGACACCGAGGTGACCGAGGAGACGGAAGGAGCCTGCATGCACCTGACACCCGAGCGAGTCGAGGCGGTGTCGTGACCCGGCGCGTGGCGGTCACCGGCGTCGGCATCGTGGCCCCGGGCGGTGTGGGCGTACCGGCGTTCTGGGACCTCCTGGCGAACGGCCGCACCGCGACGAGGGGCATCACGCTCTTCGACCCGGCGGGGCTGCGTTCGCGTATCGCGGCCGAGGTCGACTTCGACCCGGCCGCCCACGGAATCGACGCGGCGACGACGGAGCGTGCCGACCGCTATGTCCAGTTCGCCATGGTGGCCGCCCGGGAGGCGGTCAGCGACGCGGGACTCGACCCGGAGAAGGAGGATCCCTGGCGCATGGGGGTGTCCCTGGGCACCGCCGTGGGTGGCACCACGCGCCTCGAGAACGACTACGTGGCGGTCAGCGAGAAGGGCCGGCGCTGGGACGTCGACCACCGCCGGGCGGCTCCTCATCTGCACCGCGCCTTCTCCCCGAGCGCCCTCGCCTCCGAGGTCGCCGAGCAGTTCGGGGCGCACGGCCCGGTGCAGACCGTCTCCACGGGCTGCACCTCCGGTCTCGACGCGATCGGCTACGCCTTCCACGCCGTGCAGGAGGGCCGGGTCGACGTCTGCATAGCCGGCGCCTCGGACTCGCCGATCTCCCCGATCACGATGGCGTGCTTCGACGCCATCAAGGCGACCTCTCCGAACAACGACGACCCCGAGCACGCGTCCCGGCCGTTCGACAAGGACCGCAACGGGTTCGTCATGGGTGAGGGCGGAGCCGTCCTCGTCCTGGAGGAACTCGAACACGCCCGCGCCCGCGGGGCCCGCGTGTACTGCGAGATCGGCGGCTACGCCACCTTCGGCAACGCCTACCACATGACCGGTCTCACCCGGGAGGGCCTGGAGATGGCGCGCGCCATCGACGACGCGCTCGCCCACGCCCGGCTGGACGGCTCGGGCATCGACTACGTCAACGCCCACGGTTCCGGTACGCAGCAGAACGACCGGCACGAGACGGCCGCGGTGAAGCGGTCGCTGGGCGATCACGCCTACCGGACGCCGATGAGTTCGATCAAGTCGATGGTGGGCCACTCGCTGGGTGCCATCGGGGCGATCGAGGTGCTGGCCTGTGTGCTGGCCCTGGTCCACCAGGTCGTGCCGCCGACGGCGAACTACACGACCCCGGACCCCGAGTGCGACCTCGACTACGTGCCGCGCACCGCCCGCCAGGCCAAGCTGCGCAACGTGCTGTCCGTCGGCAGCGGCTTCGGCGGCTTCCAGTCCGCGGTGATTCTCACCCGGCCCGACGGGAGGACCCGATGACGTCACAGCGAGCCCGGCGCGCCGCCGTCACCGGTATAGGCGTCGTCGCCCCCAACGGGCTGAGCACCGAGACCTTCTGGAAGTCCACCCAGGAGGGCGTCGGCGTCCTGGACCGGGTGACCCGCGAGGGGTGCGAGCACCTGCCCCTGCGGATCGCGGGCGAGGTCCGCGGATTCGATCCCTCGGAACTGGTCGAGGAGCGGTTCCTCGTCCAGACCGACCGGTTCACCCACTTCGCGATGGCCGCGGCCGACCAGGCCCTGGCGGACGCCCGGCTGGGCCGTGCCGACACCGACCGGGACCCGTTCGCGGTCGGCGTGGTCACGGCCGCGGGCTCCGGCGGCGGCGAGTTCGGCCAGCGGGAGCTCCAGCGGCTGTGGGGCCAGGGCCCCCGGTTCGTGGGTCCGTACCAGTCCATCGCCTGGTTCTACGCGGCGAGCACCGGCCAGGTGTCCATCCGCGGCGGGTTCAAGGGACCCTGCGGCGTGGTGGCCAGCGACGAGGCCGGCGGCCTGGACGCGCTGGCGCACGCGGCCCGCGCGGTCCGCCGGGGCACCGGCGTGGTCGTGGCCGGGGCCGCCGAGGCCCCGCTGGCGCCGTACTCGATGGTCTGCCAGCTCGGCTACGACGACCTCAGCACCAGCGACGACCCGACCCACGCCTACCGGCCCTTCACCGCCGCCGCCTGCGGGTTCGTGCCCGCCGAGGGCGGCGCCATGATCGTGGTCGAGGACGAGGGGGCGGCACGGGAGCGGGAGGCCACCGTCCGGGCGTTCATCGCCGGGCACGGGGCGACCTTCACCGGCGCGTCCCACTGGGAGCGGTCCCGGGAGGGGCTGGCCCGGGCGATCCGGGTCGCGCTCGACGAGGCCCGGTGCGCCCCCGAAGAGGTCGACGTCGTGTTCGCGGACGCGTTCGGGACGCCGGAGGCCGACCGTGCCGAGGCGCTGGCGATCGCCGACGCCCTGGGCGCGCACGGCCGGCGGGTGCCGGTGACGGCGCCCAAGACCGGGATCGGCCGGGCGTACTGCGGGGCGCCGGTGCTGGACGTGGCGGCGGCGGTGCTCGCCATGGAACACGGCCTGGTACCGCCCACGCCGAACGTCTACGACCCCTGCCACGACCTCGATCTGGTGACCGGGCGGGCCCGTCCCGCACCGCTGCGCACCGCCCTGGTCGTCAGCCGGGGACTCATGGGCTCCAACGCGGCCCTCGTGCTGCGGCACGGCGCCCATGCCCTCTGAGGAGAAGGAGAGACAGATGAACAAGACGGACAACGAACTGACCGCACGGGAACTGGCCGCGCTGATGAAGAAGGCGGCCGGCGTCACCGTGGTCGCCGACGAGCTGGAGCTCCGGCTCGACGCCGGCTTCGACGAGTTCGGACTGGACTCGCTCGGCCTGCTGGGCATCGTCGGCGAGCTGGAGAACAACCACGCCATGGTGCTGCCGCCCGACGCGGAGCGCTGCAGGACCCCGCGCGAATTCCTCGACCTCGTGAACAGCAACGTAGTGGCAGGAGCCTGACATGGCAGGACACACCGAGAACGAGATCACCATCGCCGCTCCCCTGGACCTCGTCTGGGACATGACCAACGACCTGGAGAACTGGACGGAGCTGTTCAGCGAGTACGCCTCCGTCGAGGTCCTGTCCCAGGAGAACGGAAAGACCACCTTCCGCCTCACCATGCACCCGGACGACAACGGCAAGGTCTGGAGCTGGGTGTCGGAGCGTGAGCCCGACCGCGAGCGGCTCACGGTCAAGGCCCGCCGGGTGGAGACCGGCCCGTTCGCCTACATGGACATCAAGTGGGTGTACGAGGAGACCCCGGCCGGCGTCCGGATGCACTGGACGCAGGACTTCGAGATGAAGCCCGACGCGCCCGTGGACGACGCCTGGATGACCGAGAACATCAACCGCAACTCGGTCGTCCAGCTCCGGCTCATCCGGGACAAGGTCGAGCAGCGCGCCCGGCTGCGCACGCCCGCCTCCGTCACCCACGACTGACCGGCCCCTCCCCCACCTGTCGGCCCGCGGACCGTCCGTTCGGACGGTCCGCCCGGCTTGCCGCCCCCGAAAGGACGCCCTTTCATGCACCAGACACTGATCGTGGCCCGGATGGCGCCGGGCTCGGCCCCGGACATCGCGAAGGTGTTCGCGGAGTCCGACGACGGCGAACTGCCGCACCTCGTCGGCGTCACCCGCCGCACCCTGTTCCAGTTCGACGACGTGTACATGCACCTCGTGCAGGGCGAGCGCCCGCTGGGCCCCGCGATCGCGAAGGTGGCCGGCCACCCGGCCTTCCAGGAGATCAGCGAGCGGCTCACCGCGTACGTGAGCGCGTACGACCCGGCGACCTGGCGCGGCCCGAAGGACGCGATGGCCCACGAGTTCTACCGCTGGGAGCGCGACGGGCGCCCGTGACACGTCCGTGGCTCCCGGCCCGTCCGGCGCGCCGGACGCGTCCCACGCTCCTGACGCTTCCGGCGTGACAAGGGTCCGCCCCCGGTCGATGCCGGGGGCGGACCCTTGTCACGTCGGGATCAGGCGGGTACGACGCACTCGAACGCGTGCAGATAGGCGTTGACCGGCTGGATCTCGGCGACGGTCAGCCCGGCCTCCGTCATGCGGGCGACCAGGCTCTCCTTGGTGTGCTTGGCTCCCCCGACGTTGAGGAGCAGCAGCAGGTCCATGGAGGTGGTGAACTTCATCGACGGGGTGTCGTCGACGAGGTTCTCGATGATGACGACCCGGGTCCCGGGGCGAGCCTTCGCCATCACGTTGCGCAGCGTCCTGCGGGTGCTGTCGTCGTCCCATTCCAGGATGTTCTTGATGATGTACAGGTCGGCCTCGACCGGGATGTCCTCACGGCAGTCCCCGCCGACGATCCGGGCCCGTTCGGCGAGCGCGCCGCCCACCCGCAGCCGGGCGTCCGCCTTCTCCACCACCCGCGGCAGATCGAGCAGGGTGCCGCGCACGTCCGGGTGCTTCTCCAGCAGGCTGGCCAGCACGTGCCCCTGGCCGCCGCCGATGTCGGCGACCGTCGTCACGCCGGTGAGGTCGAGAAGTTCCGCGACGTCCCGCGCCGACTGCTCGCTGGAGGTCGTCATGGCCTGGTTGAAGACGTGCGCGGAGTCCTGCGCGTCCTCGTGCAGGTAGTCGAAGAACCCCTTTCCGTAGAGCTCGTGGAAGACGCTGCCGCCCGAGCGCACCGCCTCGTCGAGCAGCGGCCAGGCGTCCCAGGTCCAGGGCTCGGTGCACCACAGGGCGATGTACCGGAGGCTGTGCGGGTCGTCCTCGCGCAGCAGCCGGGACATGCCGGTGTGGACGAACCGTCCGTCCTCGTTCTGCGCGAAGACGCCGTAGCAGGTCAGGGCGCGCAGCAGGCGCAGCAGGGGCCGTGGCTCGGTGCCGAGCCGGGCCGCGAGCTGCTCCGCGCCGGCCGGCTCCTCGCCGAGGGCGTCGGCGACGCCGAGCTTGGCCGCCGCCCGCACGGCCGCGGCGCAGGCGGCGCCGAAGACGAGTTCCCTCAGCCGCATGGCCGGGGCGGGCTGCTGCGGGGCCGCGGCCGGGGCGGGCGGAGCCTGCGCGGGGGCGGGACTCACAGTGGTCATGTACCGTCTCGATTCGCTTGGTTCGCTTGGTTCGCCTGATGCGGCAAGGACACGAATGGTCCGGTCAGCACATTCCGGCGGGCAGTGAGCGCCGGCACCTGTTGTGGGTGAACTTGTTTCCCTTTCCGGTGTCCCGGTTGACCAGGTCGGCCGGCGAATTACGGGTCAGCACGTTGCGCCGGATGATGTTGTTCTGGTTCGGTGCGCCCACGACACTCTTGAAGAGGACCACTCCGCCGGAGAACGGGGACTTCCCCACGTTGTGGTGGATCTCATTGCGCTCGACGACCGACCTCTCGATTCCGGTGAGGACGATTCCGGCGCCCTGGATGAAAGGCAGTCGGGCGGTCTTCGGGCAGTACGCGTTGTTGTCGTGGACATAGTTCCTGCGTACGAGGATGTTGCCGGTGCGCGGCTTGTTCTCGTCGCCGACCACGAACATGCCGGCGCAGTTGCGGTCCATGTCGTTGTTCTTGACCGTGACGTTGCGCAGCCTCCGGACCGTGATGCCGATGCGGTTGCCGGTCAGCCGGTTGTTGCGGACGACGGTGCCGCGCGTGTTGATGGCGCCCGCCTCGGCGCGGACCGTGTTGGAGAGGAAAAGACCCGACTCGCCGTTCTTCCTCGCGACGTTGTGCGCGAACAGGCTGCGGACCGAGAGCTCCTCGGCGAAGCCCCAGGTGCCGTTCTTCTCGGAGGTCACATGGCGTACGGACAGCCTGTCGGTGCCCGAGGCCCACAGACCGTTCTTCTTGAAGCCGGACAGCACCAGGCCCCGGATGCGGGTGTCGACGACCGGCCTGGCGGCGGTGCCCTCCACACAGATGCCGTTGCCGGCGGCCGCGCAGCCGTTGGCCGCCCTCTTCTTGTTCGACGCCGGCTTCAGCACGGTCAGCGCGCCCGAACCACGCAGGAGGAGGTGGGACTTCGTGATGCGGACGCTCTCGCGATAGGTGCCGGGCCTGATGTAGATGACGTCACCCGACCTCGCGACGTCCACCGCCTTCTGGATCGATTCCCCCGGGCGCACCACATGGACCGACGAAGCGGCACCGGCCGTGGGAATACCGGCCAGTCCCGACGCGATCACCAGTGCGGCGCACCCGAGGTATCCGATGTGCTTTCTTTTCATGAGTCGAAGCTATGGTCCGTATTTCCGACTCGCCAGGTTCACTCACCTCTTTTACCGCGTTTGGAGCACGGACGGCGCAATCCCGTACCCGAAAGGCGGTGTCGGCGAGGACCGCCGAGGGTCCGTGAAACTCCTTGCGTGCCACGGGCACGGAAAAGCCCCGGCCGTCGGGGGCCGGGGCTTTTCCGTGTCCGTGTTCCGTGTCGCGTGCCGCGTGTCGCGTCTCGCGTGCTAAGCGGAGAGGTGGCGCTCCACCGTCTCCACCTTCGAGGTCAGCCCGTCCGTCACACCGGGCCGGATGTCCGCCTTGAGGACCAGGGACACCCGCGGTGCCCGCGCCTCGACGGCCGCGACCGCGCGCCGGACGACGTCCATCACCTCGTCCCACTCGCCTTCGATCGAGGTGAACATGGCGTCGGTGCGGTGGGGCAGTCCGGACTCCCGGACCACCCGGACGGCGTCGGCGACGTACTCCCCGACCTCCTCGCCGACCCCGAGCGGGGTGACGGAAAACGCGACGATCATGCGCCCACCACTCCTTCCTTGCGGGCCCGGGAGGCGATCACCGCGTCCTCGGCCTCGCGGCGCAGCCTGCGCTCGGCGAAGAAGCCGCCGGTCGGCAGGACCGACAGGACGAAGTAAAGCGCGGCGGTGCCCAGCGGCCACTTGGCGCGGTTCCAGGCGTCCGCCCAGAAGAGCACGTAGAGGATGAACAGGACGCCGTGGACCGCTCCCATCACGGGCACCGCGTTGAAGTCGGTGGTCCGCTTGAGCACCGAGCAGACGAGCAGCAGCAGGAAGGAGACGGCTTCGGGGGCCGATACCAGGCGGAGGCGGCGGAGGGCGGTGGCGGTTTTGAGGTCCACGGGGCACCTTCGGTGGGAGATGAGGGCGTCACGGTTTGTGAACGCGCGCACAAGCGTCCGCCCATTGTGACAAACGGGCAGGCGCCGTCCGGGAGGGGGGCCGCACTTCCCCCTAGGGGGGCATTCAGGGGCGTTCTCCACCCGGGGGATCTGTCCGGGCGGCCGGGCGGCGGCTACCTTCGCAGCGTGGCGATGTTCCGAATGCAGGGCAGCAAGGTGCTCGCCGTCGACATGACCGGGGATGCCGTGAAGGCGAAGAACGGCTCGATGGTCGCGTACGACGGGCAGATGGCCTTCAAGAAGCTCAGTGGCGGCGGCGAGGGGCTGCGGGGGATGGTGACCCGCAGGCTCACCGGTGAACAGATGACGGTGATGGAGGTCAGAGGCCAGGGGACGTGCTGGTTCGCGGACCGCGCGAGCGAGATCAACCTCGTCCGCCTCCAGGGGGACACGCTGTACGTGGAGTCGAGCAACCTGCTCGCGACGGACGCCGGGCTGCGCACCGGCACCACGTTCACCGGACTGCGCGGCGCCGCGCAGGGCAACGGGCTGTTCACGACGACCGTCGAGGGGCACGGCCAGGCGGCGATCACCTCGGACGGACCCGCGGTGGTGCTCCGGGTCAGCCCGCAGTACCCGCTGACCGTCGACCCGGGCGCGTACATCGCGCACCAGGGGAACGTCCGGCAGTCCTTCCAGTCCGGTGTGACGTTCCGCACGTTCCTCGGGGAGGGCGGCGGCGAGGCCTTCCAGATCCGCTTCGAGGGGGACGGACTGGTGTACGTGCAGCCGAGCGAGCGCAACACGGTGGCGGGGGATCTCTGAGATGGCCTTCCGCGAGATCAACTCCAAGATGGTCGAGGCGACCGTCGTGCCGGGGCAGCGGCTGTTCAGTCAGCGCGGCGCGATGCTCGCCTACAAGGGCGAGGTGTCCTTCACCCCCAACCTCCAGGGAGGCCAGGGCGGGATCATGTCGATGATCGGGCGCCGGGTCGCGGGCGAGGCCACCCCGCTGATGTCCGTCGAGGGCAGCGGCACGGTCCTGTTCGGGCACGGCGGCCACCACGTCCAGATCGTGCACCTCACCGGCGACACGCTGTACGTCGAGGCGGACCGGCTGCTCGCCTTCGAGGGCACGCTCCAGCAGGGCACGATGTTCATGGGCGCGCAGGGCGGCGTCATGGGCATGGTCCGCGGACAGGTCACCGGCCAGGGGCTGTTCACGACCACCCTCAAGGGGCACGGCGCGGTGGCGGTGATGGCCCACGGCGGGGTCTTCGAGCTCCCGATCACCCCGCAGCGGCCGGTGCACGTCGACCCGCAGGCGTACGTCGCCCATCACGGCGACGTGCGCAACAAACTGTCCACGGCGCTCGGCTGGCGCGACATGGTGGGCCGCGGCTCCGGGGAGGCGTTCCAGCTGGAGCTGAGCGGCAGCGGCACGGTCTACGTCCAGGCGTCGGAGGAGAAGCTGTGAGCGGGTACGTGACGGCGGGCGGCCCGGTGGTGCACGACCCGATGACGCTGCCGGTGGACGACAACGTCAACGCCTACACCTTCTGCGTGGAGCTCAAGGGGAGCCAGTGGTTCCTCCAGAAGGGGAAGATGATCGCCTACTACGGGTCGATCGACTTCAACGGCGTCGGGCACGGCAGATTGGACCGACTTGTCCGCACGTCGTTTCATTCGCCTCTGCACGCGGCCGAGTGGGTCGTGGCGGAGGGCTCCGGCAAGATGCTGCTCGCCGACCGGGCCTTCGATGTGAATTCGTACGACCTCGAAGACGGCAACCTGACCATTCGCTCGGGCAACCTGCTCGCTTTTCAGCCAAGTCTCGCGCTCAAGCAGTCGATCGTGCCGGGTTTTCTGACCCTTATCGGAACCGGCAAGTTTGTGGCCGCATCTAACGGGCCGGTGGTGTTCATGGAGCCTCCGATCCGGGTGGACCCGCAGGCGCTCGTCGGCTGGGCCGACTGCCCGTCGCCGTGCCATCACTACGACCACGCGTACATGACCGGCGTGATGGGCGGTCTACGTGCAGTGACAGGCCTGGGCGGGGCCTCCGGAGAGGAGCATCAGTTCGAGTTCGTGGGCGCCGGCACGGTGCTGCTCCAGTCGACCGAAACCCTCATGGCCGAGCAGGCCACGGGGGCCGTTCCGCACGCGGCGGGCGTGCCGGGCGGCGGCGTCCCCGGTGGTCAGGGGCAGCCGTCCGGGGCACCGCGCCTTCCCGGACAGCTGGGAGACCTCCAGCGTCGCTTCGGGCTGTGAGCGGTAGTCTGCGGAGTGTGACATCGAACGCGTGCGCACCGTCACACCACCCTCACTAGTTCGCCTTTCAACCTTTTAGGTAGACTTCATTCATGGAGACCGAAACGGCCACGCGCTGGCTGACCGATGCGGAGCAGTGCGCCTGGCGCACCCACCTGGAGGTCAACAGGCTGTTGAGTTACCAGCTCGAAAAGGACCTCCAGCCGTTCGGCCTGACAATGAACGACTACGAGATCCTGGTGAATCTCTCCGAGTCGGAGGACGTCAGGATGCGGATGAGCGACCTGGCCTCGGCCACGCTCCAGTCCAAGAGCCGGCTCTCCCACCAGATCACCCGCATGGAGAACGCGGACCTGGTCCGCCGGGAGAACTGCGAGTCCGACCGTCGCGGTCTGTACGCGGTCCTCACCGAGCACGGCCTGGAGACCATGCAGAAGGTCGCGCCCCACCATGTGGCGTCCGTGCGGAGTCACTTCATCGACCTCGTCTCGCCCGAGGCCCTGGCGGAGCTCGACAAGGCCCTCAAGCCCATCGCCCAGCACCTTCGCGGGCAACGCGGACGCCCCTGACGACACGCTCCGCGCGAGCGGCGGGCGTACGCCCGGACCGGGCGTACGCCCGCCTGCGCGCCCCACAAGGGCGCCGTCTCCCCGGCGGGCCGAACAGCCGGGCGGGCGGACGGGCACGAGTGAGTGACCACGACCCGGCGACGGCCCCGCGCAGGAACCCGCCCCGGGACCTCGCGACCGGCCGCGTCAGCTCCGGGTCAGACCCGCCACCAGTTCGTCCGCCGCGCGGTACGGGTCCAGTTCGCCCGCCACGATGCGCTCCGCGAGCGCGCTCAGGCGGCGGTCGCCGTGCAGGTCGGCGATGCGTTCGCGCAGCGCGGTGACGGCGATCGTCTCGACCTCGCGGGCGGCGCGGGCCCGGCGGCGTTCGGTCAGGACGCCCCGCTCCTCCATCCAGGCCCGGTGCTTCTCCAGGGCCTCGACGACCTCGTCGATCCCCTCGCCCCGCGCGGCGACCGTCTTGACGATCGGGGGGCGCCAGTCGCCGGGGCTTCGGGACTCGCCCAGGCCGAGCATGTGGTTCAGCTCGCGCGCGGTGGCGTCGGCGCCGTCCCGGTCCGCCTTGTTGACGACGTAGACGTCGCCGATCTCCAGGATCCCGGCCTTGGCGGCCTGGATGCCGTCTCCCATCCCCGGGGCCAGCAGGACCACCGAGGTGTCCGCCTGGGAGGCGATCTCCACCTCCGACTGGCCGACGCCGACCGTCTCCACCAGGACCACGTCGCAGCCGGCCGCGTCCAGGACCCGGATCGCCTGCGGCGCGGACCAGGCGAGCCCGCCCAGGTGGCCGCGGGTCGCCATGGAGCGGATGTAGACGCCGGGGTCGGAGGAGTGGTCCGACATCCGCACCCGGTCGCCCAGCAGGGCCCCGCCGGAGAACGGCGAGGACGGGTCGACGGCCAGCACACCGACCCTCTTGCCCTGCCTGCGGTACGCGGACACCAGCGCCGAGGTGGACGTCGACTTGCCGACGCCCGGGGAGCCGGTCAGCCCTACGACGTAGGCGTTGCCGGTGAGCGGCGCGAGTGCCGCCATGACCTCCCGCAGCTGCGGGGACGCCCCCTCCACCAGGGAGATCAGCCGGGCCACGGCCCGCGGCCGGCCTTCCCTGGCCTGGGTCACCAGAGAGGAGACGTCCTGCATCACAGCTCCGTTCGCGAGAGGTCGTACAGCGGGACTCAGGCCTTGGGCACCCGCACGATCAGGGCGTCGCCCTGGCCGCCGCCACCGCACAGCGCGGCCGCGCCGACCCCGCCGCCGCGCCGCTTCAGCTCCAGCGCCAGGTGCAGCACCAGCCGGGCGCCGGACATGCCGATCGGGTGGCCCAGGGCGATGGCACCGCCGTTGACGTTCACCTTTTCCGTGGACACCCCGAGGTCCTTCATTGACTGCACCGCGACGGCGGCGAAGGCCTCGTTGATCTCGATCAGATCGAGGTCGGAGACCTCCAGGCCCTCCTTCTTCAGGGCGTGCAGGATCGCGTTCGACGGCTGCGACTGGAGGGAGTTGTCCGGGCCGGCCACATTGCCGTGGGCGCCGATCTCGGCGATCCACTCCAGGCCGAGCTCCTGCGCCTTGGCCTTGCTCATCACGACCACGGCCGCCGCGCCGTCGGAGATCTGCGAGGAGGAACCGGCGGTGATCGTGCCGTCCCGGGTGAACGCCGGGCGCAGCTTGCCCAGGGACTCGGCGGTGGTGTCGCCGCGGATGCCCTCGTCCTTGCTGAAGACGACCGGCTCGCCCTTGCGCTGCGGGATCTCGACCGGGGTGATCTCGGCCTCGAAGACGCCGTTCTTCTGGGCGGCGGCCGCGCGCTGGTGGGACAGTGCGGCGATCTCGTCCTGCTCCGGACGGGCGATGCCCAGGCGGGTGTTGTGCTTCTCGGTGGACTCGCCCATGGCGATGTTCTCGAAGGCGTCGGTCAGACCGTCGTACGCCATCGCGTCGAGCATCTCCACCGCGCCGTACTTGAAGCCCTCGCGGGACTTCGGCAGCAGGTGGGGGGCGTTGGTCATGGACTCCTGACCGCCCGCCACGACGATGTCGAACTCGCCCGCGCGGATGAGCTGGTCGGCCAGCGCGATCGCGTCGAGGCCGGACAGGCACACCTTGTTGATCGTCAGCGCCGGCACGTTCATCGGGATGCCGGCCTTGACGGCGGCCTGACGGGCCGGGATCTGCCCCGCCCCGGCCTGGAGCACCTGCCCCATGATCACGTACTGCACCTGGTCGCCGCCGATGCCCGCACGGTCGAGGGCGGCCTTGATCGCGAAGCCGCCGAGGTCGGCGCCCGAGAAGGACTTCAGCGAGCCCAGCAGGCGTCCCATGGGCGTACGCGCCCCCGCGACGATCACCGAGCTGTTCGTTCCAGAAGACATGAGCTGCGATCCCCTTACCGGCTTGCACAGCCGAGGAGTGAACGAGGGTTTACTCGAATGTACTGAGCGGTAGTCCACCCGTCATCCGGCTGTCGGTGTGATCGCGCGCACGTTGCGTAACCACTTCGGACGCGCTGCACTGACAACATGCTGACGCGAATCGACCACATCGGGATCGCCTGTTTCGACCTCGACAAGACCGTCGAGTTCTACCGTGCGACGTACGGCTTCGAGGTGTTCCACTCCGAGGTCAACGAGGAACAGGGCGTGCGCGAGGCCATGCTCAAGATCAACGATACGTCCGACGGCGGCGCCTCTTACCTCCAGCTCCTGGAGCCCACCCGTCCGGATTCCACCGTCGCGAAGTGGCTCGACAAGAACGGCGAGGGTGTCCATCACATCGCTTTCGGTACGGCGGACGTGGACACGGACGCAGCCGACATCAAGGACAAGGGCGTACGCGTCCTGTACGAGGAGCCACGACGCGGCTCCATGGGGTCGCGAATCACCTTCCTGCACCCCAAGGATTGCCACGGTGTACTGACAGAACTGGTCACTTCGGCGGCGGTTGAGTCACCTGAGCACTGACCCTCGTACATATGGGCCGGTAGGGTTGGGGGCGGTCGTCGCTCACACCAGGGCGACCGCATTCCGGGGTCCGGGTTTCGGGGGACGAGCGTCGGGGCAGCAGCCCATGCTCCGTCGTTGATCTGACACCATTCCCCGGGGGCCCCGTTCGGCGGATGGACGGAGCTCGTTGGAGAAGCTTGCGACCAGGGGACGGATGGGACCGCGCAGTGCGGGGCTACGAGAGCCAGGAGCGAGAGCCGGCGGCTGACGTCGATCACCTCTCTCGATTCGAAGCCGAGATGAAGCGGCTGAAGACCGAGCGGGAAAAGGCGATCCAGCATGCCGAGGACCTCGGCTACCAGGTCGAGGTGCTGCGCGCCAAGTTGCACGAGGCGCGTCGCACCATCATGTCCCGGCCCGCCTTCGACGGCGGCGACATCGGGTACCAGGCCGAGCAGATGCTGCGCAACGCGCAGATGCAGGCGGACCAGCTCCGCCAGGAGGCCGAGCGCGAGATCAGCCAGGCGCGGGCGCAGACCCAGCGTCTCCTCCAGGAGCACGCCGAGCACTCGGCCCGGCTCCAGGCCGAGCTGCACCAGGAGGCCGTCACCCGGCGTCAGCAGCTCGACCAGGAACTGGCGGAGCGCCGGCAGACCGTCGAGTCGCACGTCAACGAGAACGTGGCGTGGGCGGAACAGTTGCGCGCCCGCAGCGAGTCGCAGGCCCGTCGTCTCCTCGACGACTCCCGCGGCGAGGTCGACCAGGCCCTGGCCGCCGCCCGCGCGGAGGCCGAGCGGGTCACCGCGGAGACCCGGCAACGGCTCCAGGCGGAGGCGGACGCGGCCCGCGCCGAGGCCGACCAGCTCCTGCGACGTGCCCGCACGGACGCCGAGCGCCTGCTGAACGCCGCCTCCACCCAGGCCCAGGAGGCCACCGACCACGCCGAGGCGCTGCGCACCTCCACGGCGAACGAGTCCGACTCCGCCCGCCGCCAGGCCACCGAGCTCAGCCGCGCCGCCGAGCAGCGGATCGCCGAGGCCGACACGGCGCTGCGCGAGGCCCGCGCCGAGGCCGAGAAGGTGCTCGCCGAGGCCAAGGAGGCCGCCGCCAAGGCGCTCGCCACGGCCGAGTCCACCAACGAGCAGCGCACCCGGACCGCGAAGGAGCAGGTCGCCCGGCTGGTCAGCGAGGCCACCAAGGAGGCCGAGGCCACCAAGTCGAGCGCCGACCAGATCGTCGCGGACGCCCGCGCGGAGGCCGAGAAGGTCCTCGCCGAGGCCGCCGAGAAGGCCCGCAGCGCCACCGCCGAGGAGACCGCCTCCCAGCTCGGCAAGGCCGCGCGCACCGCCGAGGACGTCCTCAACCGGGCGGAGGAGGACGCGCGCAACACCACCCGGGCCGCCACCGAGGAGGCCGAGCGGATCCGCACCGAGGCGGAGGCCGAGGCCGACCGGCTGCGCGCCGAGGCGCACGACATCGCCGAGCAGCTCAAGGGCACGGCGAAGGACGACACCAAGGAGTACCGCGCCAAGACCGTCGAGCTCCAGGAGGAGGCCCGACGGCTGCGCGGCGAGGCCGAGCAGCTGCGCGGCGAGGCAGTCGGCGAGGGCGAGAAGATCCGCGCCGAGGCCCGGCGGGAGGCCGTCCAGCAGATCGAGGAGGCGGCCAAGACCGCCGAGGAACTGCTCGCCAAGGCGAAGGCGGACGCGGACGAGCTGCGCCAGAGCGCCACGGCGGACAGCGAGAAGGTCCGCACCGAGGCCATCGAGCGCGCCACCGCGCTGCGCCGGCAGGCCGAGGAGACCCTGGAGCGCACCCGCAAGGAGGCCGAGGAGCACCGCGACGAGGCCACCGAGCAGGCCGAGGGCATCAAGGCCGACGCCGAGCGGGCCGCGGCCGGACTGCGCGAGGACACCGAGCGCGCCATAGCGGCCCGGCAGGCCGAGGCGGCCGACGGGCTGGCCCGGCTGCACACCGAGGCCGAGGAGCGCATCGCGTCGGCCGAGCAGGCGCTGACCGAGGCCCGCGAGGAGGCCGTACGGATCCGCCGTGAGGCCGGCGAGGAGACCGACCGGCTGCGCGGCGAGTCCGCCGAGCGCATCCGCACCCTCCAGGCGCAGGCCGAGGCGGAGGCCGAGCGGCTGCGCGACGAGGCCGCCGCCGACGCGTCCGCCTCCCGTGCCGAGGGCGAGACCGTCGCCGTACGACTGCGTTCGGAGGCCGCGGCCGAGGCCGAGCGGCTGAAGACGGAGGCCCAGGAGACCGCCGACCGGGTGCGCTCGGAGGCGCAGGCCGCCGCCGAGCGGCTGGCCACGGAGGCGTCGGAGACGCTGGCCGCCGCCCAGGAGGAGGCCGCCCGCCGGCGCCGCGAGGCCGAGGAACTCCTCGGCTCCGCCCGCCAGGAGGCCGACCAGGAGCGCGAGCGGGCCCGCGAGCAGAGCGAGGAGCTGCTGGCCTCGGCGCGCAAGCGGGTCGAGGACGCGCAGACCGAGGCCGTGCGTCTGGTCGAGGAGGCCGAGCGGCGCGCCGGCGAACTGGTGTCGGCCGCCGAGCAGCACGCCCAGCAGGTACGCGACTCCGTCACCGGTCTGCACGAGCAGGCGCAGGAGGAGATCACGGGGCTGCGCTCCGCCGCCGAGCACGCGGCGGACCGTACCCGCCGGGAGGCCGAGGAGGAGGCGGACCGGGTCCGCACCGACGCCTACGCCGAGCGGGAGCGGGCCGGCGAGGACGCCGCCCGGCTGCGGCGCGAGGCGCACGAGGAGTCCGAGGCCGCCAAGGCGCTCGCCGAGCGCACCATGGCGGAGGCGATCGCCGAGGCCGAGCGGCTGCGTTCGGACGCGGCGGCGCACGCCCAGAACGCGCGCACCGAGGCCTCCGAGGTGACCGCGAAGGCCGAGCAGGACGCCTCGCGCACCCGGGCGGAGGCCCGGGAGGACGCCAACCGGATCCGTTCGGAGGCGGCCGAGCAGGCGGACACCCTCGTCACCGAGGTCACGGCGGAGACGGAACGTCTCCAGTCGGAGACGGCCGCGGAGACCGAGCGGATCCGGGCCGAGGCGGTCGCCAAGGCCGAGAAGCTGATCGGGGACGCGAAGGGCGACGCGGAGCGGCTGCGTGCCGGTGCCGCCGAGACGGTCGGTTCCGCGCAGCGCCACGCCGAGCGCACGCGCGCCGAGG
The DNA here is from genome assembly GCF_053597355.1 of Streptomyces sp. NPDC001443. NCBI lineage: Bacteria > Bacillati > Actinomycetota > Actinomycetes > Kitasatosporales > Streptomycetaceae > Streptomyces > Streptomyces sp. NPDC001443. The sequence continues at coordinate 72,053 of NZ_JBSFIA010000025.1, read as the reverse complement.
CCGAGCGGGTGCGCAACGTCGCGGCCGCGGAGGCCGAGCGGCTGGTGTCCCAGGCCCGCGAGGAGACCGAGCGCACCCTGGACGAGGCCCGCAAGGAAGCCAACAAGCGGCGTTCGGAGGCGGCCGAGCAGGTCGACACGCTCATCACGGAGACCACGGCCGAGGCCGACAAGCTGCTCACCGAGGCCCAGCAGCAGGCGCTGAAGGCGACGGCGGACGCCGAGTCCCAGGCGGACACGATGGTCGGCGCGGCCCGCAGCGAGGCCGAGCGGCTGGTGTCCGAGGCGACGATCGAGGGCAACGGGCTCGTGGAGAAGGCCCGTGCGGACGCGGACGAGCTGCTCGTCGGCGCCCGCCGGGACGCGACGGCGATCCGCGAGCGCGCGCAGGAGCTGCGCGACCGCATCACGTCCGAGATCGAGGAGCTGCACGAGCGGGCCCGCCGCGAGGCGTCGGAGACGATGAAGTCGACCGGCGACCGCTGCGACGCCCTCATCAAGGCTTCCGAGGAACAGCTCGGCAAGGCGCAGTCGAAGGCCAAGGAACTGCTGTCGGAGGCCAGCTCCGAGGCGGGCAAGGTGCGCATCGCCGCAGTGAAGAAGGCGGAGCTGCTCCTGAAGGAGGCCGAGCAGAAGAAGGCCTCGCTGGTGCGGGAGGCCGAGGAGCTCAAGGCGGAGGCGATCCGCGAGGCGCGCGCCACCGTCGAGGAGGGCAAGCGCGAGTTGGAGGTGCTGGTCCGCCGCCGCGAGAACATCAACACCGAGATCTCCCGGGTCCAGGACGTGCTGGAGGCGCTGGAGTCGTTCGAGACGCCGGGCGCCGGCAAGGACGGGGCGGTCAAGGCGGGCGCGACCGTGGGCGTACCCCGTCCCGGCGGCAAGCCCTCGGAGAGTTAGAGAGCCCCAGGGCCAGAGGGCCAGAGGGCTGGAACGGTCGGTCGAGGTCCGCCTTTCGGGGCGGGCCTCGACCGTTTTCGTGCCGGTGCCGGTGCGGTGATGGTCCGGTGACGGTGCGTCGGCGGTTCCGTCGGCCCGATGTGACGTAATCGACGGTGTTGGCCGTGAGGTCTGAGAGACCCTCAGCGGATCGTGAGAGTTCCGTTAAGGTCTGGGGTCTTTGACCGGGTTTTTGGCAAGCTGTCCTGCGGTGAGCCACCCAAAAGGGGTGTCATTCTCCAGATCAAACACGTATCCGCTCGATGACACACCGCTTAGGCCCCTAGGATTCCACCTATCACCTCACCGGTCTCATTCGACAGGAACCCCATGAGCGACACTTCCCCCTACGGCTTCGAGCTTGTGCGGCGTGGGTACGACCGCGCTCAGGTGGACGAACGCATCTCGAAGCTCGTCTCCGACCGCGACAGCGCTCTGGCCCGTATCACCGCTCTCGAGAAGCGCATCGAGGAGCTCCACCTCGAGACGCAGAACGCCCAGGCTCAGGTGAGCGACGCCGAGCCGTCGTACGCCGGTCTCGGCGCGCGTGTCGAGAAGATCCTCCGCCTCGCCGAGGAGGAGGCCAAGGACCTGCGCGAGGAGGCCCGCCGCGCGGCCGAGCAGCACCGCGAGCTCGCCGAGTCCGCCGCTCAGCAGGTGCGCAACGACGCCGAGTCGTTCGCCGCCGAGCGCAAGTCCAAGGCCGAGGACGAGGGCGTCCGGATCGTCGAGAAGGCCAAGAGCGACGCCTCGCAGCTGCGCGCCGAGGCCCAGAAGGACGCGCAGTCCAAGCGTGAGGAGGCCGACGCCCTCTTCGAGGAGACCCGCGCCAAGGCCGCACAGGCCGCCGCCGACTTCGAGACGAACCTGGCCAAGCGTCGCGAACAGTCCGAGCGCGACCTGGCCACGCGTCAGCAGAAGGCCGAGAAGCGCCTGGCGGAGATCGAGCACCGCGCCGAGCAGCTGCGCCTGGAGGCCGAGAAGCTGCGCACGGACGCCGAGCGCCGGGCCCGCCAGACGGTGGAGACGGCCCAGCGCCAGGCCGAGGACATCGTGGCGGACGCGAACGCCAAGGCCGACCGCATCCGTTCGGAATCCGAGCGTGAGCTGGCCGCGCTGACCAACCGCCGCGACTCGATCAACGCTCAGCTGACGAACGTCCGTGAGATGCTCGCCACGCTCACGGGTGCCGCGGTGGCCGCCGCCGGCAGCCCGGCCGACGACGAGCCGATCTCCCGCGGGGTTCCGGCCCAGCAGACCCGGTAAGTCCTTCACGACAGCAAAGGCCCGTACCCTCCCCCGGGGGCGCGGGCCTTGGTCGTACCACCCTCGGGCCTTCGCCGGAGGCCCGTCCGGACCCGCCACGGACCCGCCGCCGCCACGCGGTCCGGTCGCCGCCGGGCAGCCTCCCGGGCGCTTCCGTACGCACCCTCGGACGCCCTCGTACGGACCTTCGAGCACCGTCGTACGGCCTTTCGACCGAGGTCGTACGGCCTTCGTCGCGCGGTCGGACGCTGTTTGCCCGCCCGGGTGGCAGCCGCCCAACGGCCGCCCTAGCGTGGGCGGCATGATCGAGCTCGAGGGGCTGAGCAAGCGGTACGGCGAGAAGGTGGCGGTCAGCAGCCTGACATTCACCGTCAGACCGGGCATCGTCACGGGCTTCCTCGGGCCCAACGGCTCGGGCAAGTCGACGACCATGCGCATGATGCTCGGCCTCGACCGGCCGACGGCCGGCGACGTCCGCATCGACGGCCGGCACTACGCCGACCTCAAGGACCCGCTGAAGTACATCGGCGCCCTGCTGGACGCCAAGGCCGTGCACGGCGGCCGCAGCGCCTTCAACCACCTGCTGTGCCTCGCGCAGAGCAACGGCATCCCGAAGAGCCGGGTCCACGAGGTGCTCGACACCGTCGGACTGTCCGCGGTCGCAAAGAAGAAAGCCAAGGGGTTCTCGCTCGGCATGGGTCAGCGGCTCGGGATCGCGGGGGCGCTGCTCGGCGACCCGCGGATCCTGATGTTCGACGAACCGGTCAACGGGCTGGACCCCGAGGGCATCCACTGGATCCGCAACCTCATGAAATCGCTGGCCGCGCAGGGCCGCACGGTGTTCGTCTCCAGCCACCTCATGAGCGAGATGGCGCTGACCGCCGATCATCTGGTCGTCATCGGGCAGGGCCGGCTGCTCGCCGACACCTCGATGGCCGAATTCATCCGGCAGAACTCGCGCGCCTACGTCCGCATCCGCACCCCGCAGCGCGAGCGGCTGCTCGACGTGCTGCGCGGGGCCGGCATCACGGTCGTGGAGAGCGGCAGCGGTGCGCTGGAGGTGGACGCCGGGAAGCCCGAGCGGATCGGGGAACTGGCCGCGCAGCACCAGATCGTGCTGCACGAGCTGAGCCCCCAGCAGGCCTCCCTGGAGGAGGCGTTCATGCAGCTGACCGCCGAGTCGGTGGAATACCACGCGCATGCGGACGCCGCCCTGCCCCATCAGTGGGGCGACGGCTGGGAAAGGGGCTGAGCATGGCGGCGACGCAGGTCGTCAGGTCCGAGTGGACGAAGATCCGCTCCGTCGCGTCCACGGTGTGGACGCTCTCCCTCGCCGTGGTCGTCACGATCGCCCTCGGCATGCTGATCTCGGCGCTGTCGCGGAGCCAGTTCGACCGGATGCCCGTCCGGGAGCGGCTCTCCTTCGACCCGACCTTCGTCAGCTTCGCCGGGATGGCCCTGGGCCAGCTGGCGATGATCGTGTTCGGCGTGCTGGTGGTGTCCAACGAGTACAGCACCGGCATGATCCGCACCTCGCTGGCCGCCGTGCCGCAGCGCGGCACCTTCCTGTTCAGCAAGATCGCGGTGGCGACCGGGCTCGCCCTGGTCGTCGGCATGGTCACCAGCTTCGCCGCGTTCTTCCTCGGCCAGGCCATGCTCGGCTCGCTGCGTACGGAGATCGGCGAACCCGGTGTGCTGCGCGCGGTGATCGGCGGCGGCCTCTACATGACCCTGATCGCGATGTTCTCGATGGGCGTCGCCACGATGCTGCGCTCACCGATGCTGTCGCTGGGCATCCTGATGCCGTTCTTCTTCCTGATCTCCAACATCCTCGCCAACGTCGACGCGACCAAGCGGATCGGCCGGTTCCTGCCCGACCAGGCCGGCGGCAGGATCATGCGGGTGGTCCCGAGAATCGACGACGACACCCCTTACGGACCCTGGGGCGGGCTCGGGATCATGGTGCTGTGGGTGCTCGCCTCACTCGCGGGTGGTTACCTGGTGCTGCGCAACCGCGACGCCTAGTGACCACACCGACCTGCGCTGACCTGCGCTGACCTGCGCTGACCTGGCCATCGTTTTTACCTTCCCTTGAGCGGAACCGTCAGCACACCGATAGGCTCCTTACCCTTACGGGGGGCGTGCGCCCCGCTGTCCTGATCCTCTCGATGGGTGCGGAGCATGATCGAGGCTGTCGGCCTGACCAAGCGCTACGGCGACAAGACCGCCGTGTACAACCTTTCCTTCCAGGTACGGCCGGGTGCCGTCACCGGCTTCCTCGGGCCCAACGGCTCGGGCAAGTCGACGACCATGCGGATGATCCTCGGCCTGGACAACCCCACCGCGGGCTCGGTGACGATCGGCGGCTACCCGTACCGCCGGCTGCCGAACGCCGCGCGCCAGGTCGGTGCCCTGCTCGACGCCAAGGCGGTCCACGGCGGCCGGCACGCCCGCAACCACCTGCTGTCCCTGGCCCAGCTCTCGGGCATCCCGGCACGGCGTGTGGACGAGGTGCTCGGCGTGGTCGGGCTCCAGGACGTGGCGCGGCGGCGCTCCAAGGGGTTCTCGCTCGGCATGGGGCAGCGGCTCGGCATCGCCGCCGCGCTGCTCGGCGACCCCCAGGTGCTGCTCTTCGACGAGCCGGTCAACGGCCTCGACCCCGAGGGCATCCTCTGGGTGCGCAACCTGATGAAGACCCTGGCGGCGGAGGGGCGGACCGTGTTCGTCTCCAGCCACCTGATGAGCGAGATGGCGCTGACCGCCGACCACCTCATCGTCATCGGACGCGGTCAGCTGCTCGCCGACATGAGCGTGCGCGACTTCATCTCGGCGAACTCCGCCGACTTCGCGCGCGTCCGTACCCCGGACACCGAGCCCCAGCTGCGCGAGAAGCTCACGTCCGCGCTCGCCGAGGCGGGCGGGCACGTGCTGCCCGAGCAGGACGGCGCGCTGCGGGTGACGGGGCTGCCGCTGCCGCGCATCAGCGACATCGCGTACGAGGCCGAGGTACGGCTGTGGGAGCTGTCGCCGCACCAGGCCTCGCTGGAGGAGGCGTACATGCGGATGACGCAGGGCGCGGTCGACTACCGCTCGACGGTCGACCAGAAGGCCGGGCTGATGCAGCCGATGCCGCCCGGTGCGCAGCCGCCGATGCCGATGCCGATACCCGGGCAGGGCCAGCCGGGCTGGTACGCCCCGCCGCCGCCCCAGCACGGCGGACAGCCGTTCGCGATGCAGCCTCCGGCGCCCGGTCAGGTCCCCGCGGGCCCGTACGGCGGTTACGGCGCTCCCGCCACGCCCAACCCGTACGCGGCGCCCACGGCCCCGCCGGTCGCGGCCCCGCCGGTCACCGCTCCTCCGGTCGCCACACCGCCGGCCGCGCCGGTTGCGCCTTCCGCCCCGGCGGCTCCGGCAGCCCCGGCAGCCCCGGCAGCCCCGGCAGCCCCGGCAGCCCCGGCAGCCCCGGCAGCCCCGGCAGCCCCGGCAGCCCCGGCAGCAGAGGCAACGCCCGCATCCGCCACCGACGCTCCGACCAAGCCCGAGGACGCCCGATGAGCACGCCCCCGCCCCCGATGCCGCAGGCCGCGCCCGACTGGCAGGCCGCGGCCGGTTCCGCGTACCCCACCTACACCTCGCCGATCCCCGTCGTACGCACGCACCTCGGGCACGCCGTCGCCTCCGAGTGGACGAAGATCAGGTCGGTGCGCTCGACGATGTGGACGCTGGGCGTGTTCGTCCTGCTCGTCGTCGGCATCGGGCTGCTGGCCGCCCTGGTGATCTCCGCCAACGCGAGCGAGTCGGACCTGTCCGGCGAGAACCCGCTGTCGTTCGGCTTCTTCGGGCTGCTCATCGGCAGCATGTGCATCATCACGCTGGGCGTGCTGACCACGGCCTCGGAGTACGGCACCGGCATGATCCGCACGACCATGACCGCGTGCCCCTCGCGCGGCCGGGTGCTGGCGGCGAAGGCGATCGTGTTCTTCGTCGTCGCCTTCGTCATCACGCTGGTGTCGGCGTCGCTCGTGGCCCTCGCGGACGTGGCCGTCCTGGACGGGGCGCGGCAGCCGTCGGGCGGCGAGTGGTTCAAGGCCACGGTCGGCGTCTCGCTCTACATGGCGCTGCTCGGGCTGCTGTCGCTGGTGCTCGGCTCGATCATCCGGCACTCGGCGGGCGCCATCACCATCATGATCGGCGTGCTGCTGGCCCCGCTGGTGATCGCGCTCTTCATGTTCTCCTCGTCGCTGGAGAAGGTCCGCGAGGCGCTCTTCGAGTACTCGATCCCGAACCAGCTCAGCGTCTTCTACTCGACCTCGCTCAGCGAGTCCGGTCCGTCCGGCTGGGACCCGCTGTGGATCGCGCTGGGCATCACGGCCGTCGCGTTCGGCTGCGCCTTCGCGCTGCTGGAGAAGCGGGACGTCTGACCTCCGCCCCGGACTCAGAATCTGGGCGCGTTACGGGACCGCTGCACCCGCGTGGTGCGGCGGTCCCGTGCGTTCCAGCACGCCTTGTGCCAGTGCCGGCGCTCGTCGACGCCCGAGTGCTCGGGCCAGGCGACCACGTGCGGCACACCGTCGGGGATGTTCTGGTCGCAGCCCGGGCAGCGGTAGGACTTGCCCTGCGCGCTCGCTCCGGCCACATGGCGCACGTTCCACTCCTCGCCCTGCCAGCTCGTCGTGGACTGCCAGCCGCCGTAGCGGCCGGAGGAATCGTCCTCCGCGCTCCGTTCGGAGCCGGAGCCCTTGGGACGGTTGCGACGCGGGGACACGGAACACCTCACGGCTCTACGGGAAACACGGACCGTGTCCAGCCTACGCGCCGCCGACCGGGGTACGCGTAGGTCGTCAAACCCCACAAGTCCCCCTCTCCTGGGACCGATTCTCCAGACAATCGGCAAATCTCCCCATCAGGCCGTGTCCTCGGCATGTGTCGGACGGTTATGCCGGGTGGGGGAGCTCCATGTCGGAGCCAAGGAAGCAGGAAAGTGCAATGCGTGTAGGAAGTTTCGTGTTGGCGGCCCAGTTCCCGGGACAGGGGCAGGGAGAGGCACTGCACCGCGCGGTCCGCTCCGCCGAGGTCGCCGAGGAGGCGGGGCTCGACACGGTCTGGCTGGCCGAGCACCACTTCGTGCCGTACGGAACCTGTCCGTCGGCGGTCACCCTGGCGGCGCTGCTGCTGGGCCGCACCCGACGCATCCGGGTCGGCACCGCGGTCAGCGTACTGCCCACCGTCCATCCCGTGGCCCTCGGCGAGCAGGCCGCCCTGCTCCATGTGACCAGCGGCGGCCGGTTCTCGCTGGGCGTGGGGCGCGGTGGGCCCTGGGTGGACCTGGAGGTGTTCGGCGCCGGTCTGAAGGCGTACGAGAGCGGGTTCCCGGAGTCGCTCGATCTGCTGGTGCGCTGGCTGCGCGAGCCCTCGGTGGGGGCGTCCGGCGGACGCTTCTCCTTCCGTGAAGTCCCGGTGGTGCCGCGGCCGTCGGAGTCCCTGACGGACGGCACGGGCCCCGAGGTGGTCGTCGCCTGCACCTCGCCGGCGAGCGTGCGGCTGGCCGCCGAGCGCGGGCTGCCGATGCTGCTCGGCATGCACATCGGGGACGAGGAGAAGGCGGAGATGGTGGCGCTGTGGCGGCAGCACGCGCGCGCGGCCGGTCGTCCGGCGCAGGAGGTCCACGGTGCGGCCCATGTCTCGGCCGGGGTCTGCCAGATCGCGGACCGGCGTACGGACGCGGTGGAGGCCCTGACGAAGGCGATGCCGGGCTGGCTGAAGCAGGGGCTCGACGCCCATGTGACGGTGGACGGCCGCGCCCGGCAGATGCGGGACCCGCTGGCGTACACCGAGCTGCTCTGCGGACTGCATCCGGTGGGCACGCCACGGCTGTGCGCCGACCGGCTCGCGGCGACCAGCGAGCGGACCGGCATCGAGCGCTTCGCCCTGCTGGTCGAGGGCTCCGGCGACCTGGTGGCGACCGAGGAGAACGTACGGCGGCTGGGCGCCGAGGTGCTCCCGCACCTCGGCTGAACACCCCCGCCGCACGGGGAGCTTGCCGCTCCGGCACTGACTGCACCTCCCGCGGACGGAGCGGCAAGCAGGCGGCTCATTGCGTCAGCAGTCCCGGAACTCGGGGGACTGGTTCAGCACCTGACTGCGAACCGAGGTGAAACGGGCCAGCGACTCCTCGACCGAGGCGTCCGGCGGGAACACCGCCACCCGGTGGCAGTTCTGAAAAGCCAGACGCACACCGAAGTGCCGCTGGAGGGCGCCGCGGATCGCGTCGCTCGCGAGTGCGCGCAACAGCTGACCGCGGGCCTGCTCGTCCGGCGGGGGCGTCTGGTTGTCGGCGAACGGACCGCCGTCGACCTTCAGCTGGGCCACCAGGGAACTGATCATCTCCCACGCGTAGGGCAGGGAGGTCCGGACGCAGTCGACGAATTCTGCTTCGTCGACCTCGCCTCGCTCGGCCTGTTCGAGTAGGGCCGGTGAGACGTCGAGCGACATGGGTTCTCCTCTCGCACCCCCGAGACGCAGGGGTTGCCGGACAGGGAAGGGAAGTTCGCACGCCGGAACACCGAGCACGCTGCGTACACGCGTCGCGACCTCCCGTTTACTACGGTAGGCAACCGCCGGGGGCGGCACCAGGAGATTGCACACTTAGGGAACTCCCAGTAAGCACACAATCGGCCACCGGTGAACTCACGTCATCCTGGGCGAATCGCGTGTACCGCCGCCCGTCGAGTAGCGTTGCGGACCATGCGTCTCGTCATCGCCCGGTGTTCCGTCGACTACGCGGGCCGGCTCACCGCCCACCTGCCCTCCGCTCCCCGCCTGATTCTGGTGAAGGCGGACGGCAGCGTCTCCATCCACGCCGACGACCGGGCCTACAAGCCCCTGAACTGGATGTCGCCGCCCTGCACGCTGAAGGAAGGCAGCGGCGACGAGGCCGGCGTGTGGACGGTCGTCAACAAGGCGGGCGAGAAGCTCATCATCACGATGGAGGAAGTGCTCCACGACTCCTCGCACGAACTCGGCGTCGATCCCGGCCTGATCAAGGACGGCGTGGAAGCGCACCTCCAGGAACTGCTCGCCGACCGCATCGACACCCTCGGCGAGGGCTACACGCTGATCCGCCGCGAGTACATGACCGCCATCGGGCCCGTCGACATCCTGTGCCGGGACGCCCAGGGCGGGACCGTCGCGATCGAGATCAAGCGGCGCGGCGAGATCGACGGCGTCGAGCAGCTCACCCGCTATCTGGACCTGCTCAACCGTGACCCCCACCTGGCTCCGGTGCGGGGCGTCTTCGCGGCCCAGGAGATCAAGCCGCAGGCCCGCGTGCTGGCGACGGACCGCGGCATCGACTGCCACGTCCTGGACTACGACGCGCTGCGGGGCATCGAGGACGACAAGCTGCGGCTGTTCTGAGCGGCCCGCACGGGCACGCGTACGAAATCGCGTACAGCAGAGGGCCGGGTCCGCCGAAGCGGGCCCGGCCCTCTCGTGCGCAAGGTGCCTCGCGCGTGAGCGGTGTCAGATCACCGGTGCCGTCTCACCGGGCGTGCCGGACCCGGCGTCCTCCGAGGCGGTCATGGAGGCGCTGGCGGAGGCGGCGCCACCGGCCGTGTCCGTGGTGGTCGGGCTGGCGGTGGGCGTGTCGGTGGGCTCGGACGTGGTCGGCGTGCCGGTCGGCGTCGCCGGCGGTGTCGTGGGCGGCTTCGTCGTCTTCGTCGGCCTCGTCGACGGCTTCGAGGTGGTCGACGCCGACGGCTTCCCGCTCGGCGAGCCGGATGCGCCGCCCGATCCCTTCGTCCCGGTCGGGTCGTCGGAGGGCCGCGCCGCGCCCGTCGGTGTCGGGTCGTCGGAGGTGCCGTAGGTGCCGTCGGGGCCCGGGTCGGTCGGTGTGGCGGACGGGGCGCCGGTACCGGTGCCGGTCCTGCCGGTGCCGCTCTTGGGCTGGTCGGCGTCCGCGCTGCCGTCGTCGAGGTCCTGGTCGACCGACGGGCTGACGCCGACCCGGTCGGAGGGGATGTTGGCGTCGTTCTTGTCGGAGGTGGCGCCGAGCGTCACGACCGTGCCCAGCACGGCGACGAGCAGGGCGCCCGCCCCGGCCGCGACGAGGTTGCGCCGGGCCATGCCCCGCAGGCCGCCGCGCTCCTTGTGGCCGCCTTCGGTCACCGACCGGTAGGTGACCAGATCGGCGGTGTCCAGGGCGAGCGGCTGACGGACCGTGGGGATCCCGCCGGGCGGGGAGGCCGACTGCTCAGAGCGTGCGTCGGGCACCTCCTCGCCCGCCGTCGCCCGCATCCCGGGCACCTCGCCCGTGCGGTCGGCGACCAGGGCGAGGGCTCGGCGGCCGACGACCGTGCCGCGCTTGTCGGCGGCAGCGCCACGCAGCCCTATGGCCGCCTCCAGCTCGGCGCGGGCCACGTCGTACTGGCCGCAGCAGAGCGCGAGAATCCCCAACTCGTGCTGGAAATAAGCCTGCTCGGAGACATCGCCGACGATCCGGGCGGCCTCGGCGCCGACCCGCAGCGCCTGCTCCCAGGCGCCCCAGTGCAGTCCGGCGGCGAAGGCGGGGGCGGCGGCGCGGGCCAGCCGGACGACGATGTTCTCCTCGGCCTCGGCCTCGGCCTCGGTCCCGGTCTCGTCGTCGTCGACGGCGGCGGTGCGGTCGGACGGGGTCACCGTCGGCGCCAGGACCTCGAGGGCGATGAGCACGGCGTCGGCCTCGGCGCACACCCGGCCAGGGGTGACGGAGGGGTGGCCGGCCCACCAGGCGTAGTGCTGGGCGGCGGTCAGGGCGCCGTCCTCGACGCCGTCGTCGTAGCCGGCGGCCTCCAGCTGGGTCAGGACGCCGGCGGCCAGCCGGTAGCGGGGGCCGACCGGGGAGACCAGACCGCAGGCCGCGAGCTCGCCGAGCGCGGCGTCCGCGTGGGTGTCGCCGACCAGTGCGGGCAGGTGCGCCTGGTGCGGCACCTCGCCGCCGAGCGCGACGGCGAAGCGCAGCGCGGCCCGGGCCGAGGTGCTCAGCCGAGAGGCGAGCAGCGGGGCGGGCGCGGCCGCCTCGGCGAGGGACGGCAGCGGCACCTCCTCGGTCGACTCGGCGTCGAAGTCGGCGTCGTCGGGCAGTTCGTCCTCGAAGACGCCGAACTCGTCGACGGCCCCGACGTCGGCCCGCAGCCGGTCGCGCTGGCGCAGCAGGGCGCCCGCCTGGACGAAGCGCAGCGGCAGGCCCTCGGACTCGAACCAGAGGTCGCCGGCCCAGTTGTTCTCCTCCTCCGTGAGCACGCGGCCGACGGCGCGCTCGATGAGGTCGACACCGCCCGCGCGGTCGAGGCCGCCGAGGAAGACCTCCTCCAGGGCCGTCTCGGCGGTCGGGGCGGGCACCTCGGGGGTGGTGGCGACCACGAAGGCGCACTCGGGGGTGGCGTCGAGCAGTTCGTCGAGTTCGGTGCCGCCGATCTCGGCGTCGTCGAGGACGACGACCGCGCCGATCTCCCGGACGTGCCCGAGCAACTCGTCGTGGTCGGGGCGGTGCAGGGGCGCGTCGTACACGGCGTGGAACAGGTCGTACAGCAGGTCGCTCGCGGTGCGGCGGGCGCCGTTGAGGCGGACCACGCCGTCGGGAGCGAGGTCCGTGCAGTCCTCGGCGACCACGTCGAGGAGGCTGGTGCGGCCGGAGCCGGCCGGGCCGGTGAGGCGGACGGAGCGACCGCGGGCGAGCAGCCTGACCAGGCGTTCGCGCTCGTCCTGGCGGCCGAGCAGGGGGAGTTCCGGCTGGGCGGGACCGGCCGGGACGGGCGGCTGGGCGGCGCGTTCGGCCTCGGCGCGGGCGGCGGCGTCGAGCTTCTCGGGCCGGCCGGGGCGCGCGGCGCCGGGCGGGCAGGCCTCTATCTCGCTGCCGTCCACGGGGTTGACGGTGAGCAGCAGATCGCCGGTGACCAGCTGGACCGTACGGGCCAGGGTCGGCTTGTGCTGCGAGAAGTCGGGGGTGAGGGCATCCCTGGCCGGGCGTGGCCGCGGTGCGCGGCTGTCACCGTCATGGCCGTACTCCTCGGGTCCCCGGTCGATCGGGTCCATAGGTTCAAGCCCCCAAGAGCGTCGAGTGCCGAAAGCCCCTCCCGGCCTTGCCGCACACCGCGCGTCGCTTCTGGTCCGGGCCCACTAGAGGGTTACGAGGTCAGCGGGCAGCCGAACCCTAAACCTTCGCACAGTGTCTCCGACAGTCCGGGGTACCGCGCCGTCCGAGACGTCACGGTCTCGTGAGGATTGCGCGCGCCAGGCGTTTCGCCGGAAGCCTGCCGGGGTTCCCCGGTCCGCCCGGACCCACTCGCCCGTCCCGGCACCTCTGGACCGTCCTCGGCACACCCGCGCGGGTCCGCGCGCCGTCGCGCCGGACGTCACACCCGGGGCAGGGACTCCACGCCGATGCCGCCCTCGATCGCCAGGATCCGGTGCAGCCGGGTGGCCACCAGCAGGCGCTGCATCTGCGGCGGTACACCGCGCAGCACCAGGCGCCGGCCGATGCGGCCGGCCCGCCGGTGGACCCCCATGATCACCCCGAGTCCGGTGGCGTCCCAGGAGTCGAGTCCGGACAGGTCCAGCACGAGATCGCCGACCCCGTCGTCGACGGCCGAGTGCAGGACCGTACGGGCGTCCGCCGCGCTGCGGACGTCGAGGCGGCCCCCGACGACCAGCTCGGCGTGGTCGCCCCTGATGTACATATGCGCTCCCCGAGAGTGCGGTGGCGTACTCCGTGACGATGACTGTGCAACCTTTGACTGCTTCAGCAGCCACGTGGTTGCCGTCTGTAAGCGAACCGATACCGAATTCACCCCCGGGGGTGATCCCCCCGGGGTCTGTGCGGTTTCGGCGCCGATACGTACCCGGTGTTTCAGTACGTGTAGAAGCCCTGCCCGCTCTTGCGCCCGATGTCACCGGCGTCAACCATCCGGCGCATCAGCTCCGGCGGCGCGAACTTCTCGTCCTGGCACTCGGTGTAGATGTTGCCGGTGGCGTGCAGCAGGATGTCGACGCCGGTGAGGTCCGCGGTGGCCAGCGGGCCCATGGCGTGGCCGAAGCCCAGCTTGCAGGCGAGGTCGATGTCCTCGGCGGAGGCGACGCCCGACTCGTACAGCTTGGTCGCCTCGACGACGAGCGCCGAGATCAGGCGGGTGGTCACGAAGCCGGCCACGTCGCGGTTGACGACGATGCAGGTCTTGCCGACGGACTCGGCGAACTCCCGGGCGGTGGCGAGGGCTTCGTCGCTGGTCTTGTAGCCGCGGACGAGCTCGACGAGCTGCATCATCGGCACCGGCGAGAAGAAGTGCACCCCGACGACCCGCTCGGGGCGCTCGGTCGCCGCCGCGATCTTGGTGATCGGGATGGCGGAGGTGTTGGAGGCGAGCACGGCGTCCTCGCGCACGATCTTGTCGAGCGCGCGGAAGATCTCGTGCTTGACCTCCAGCTTCTCGAAGACGGCCTCGACGACGACGTCGGCGTCGGCGACGGCGTCCAGGTCGGTGGTCGCGGTGATACGGGCGAGCGCGGCCTCGGCGTCCTGCGCCTCCAGCTTGCCCTTGGCGACGAACTTGTCGTACGACGCCTTGATCCCGTCGGTGCCACGCTTGAGCGCCTCGTCGGTGACGTCACGCAGGACGACGTCCCAGCCCGCCTGCGCGGAGACCTGGGCGATGCCGGAACCCATGAGGCCGGCTCCGATGACGGCAAGCTTCCGTGCCACTGTGCGACTCCCCTACTGCAACCGTGACTAACACGCTGTTTATGTCTTACTCTCCGGCGGACCCTAGCGCTCGCGCGCCGCTGTGTGACCGGTTAGTAACGCGCGTCACGTCTCATCTGACGGACATCACACCGGCAGGTGTCAGCGCCCTCCCCGGACGGCGCAGTCGGGCACCCAGGCCGGCCATGGCCGGCCTGATCCAAACGACAGGCCCTCGCCGTGACGGCGGGCACACGGGTGTTCCGCGCGGCCGGAGCGTAACTACGCTGACCTCATGGTCAATCTGACACGCATCTACACCAGGACCGGCGACCGGGGCACCACCGCCCTCGGCGACATGAGCCGGGTCGCCAAGACGGACCCGCGGATCTCGGCGTACGCCGACGCCAACGAGGCGAACGCCGTGATCGGCGTCGCGATCGCGCTGGGCGCCCTGGACGAGGAGATCGTCACGGTCCTCGGCCGCGTCCAGAACGACCTGTTCGACGTGGGCGCGGACCTGTCGACGCCGGTCGTCGCGGACCCGGAGTTCCCGCCGCTGCGGGTGGAGCAGTCCTATGTCGACCGGCTCGAGGCGGACTGCGACCGCTTCAACGCGGAGCTGGAGAAGCTGCGGTCGTTCATCCTGCCGGGGGGCACCCCGGGCGCGGCCCTGCTGCACCAGGCGTGCACGGTCGTACGCCGGGCCGAGCGCTCGACCTGGGCGGCCCTGGAGACGCACGGCGAGGTGATGAACCCGCTCACCGCGACCTATCTCAACCGGCTCTCGGACCTGCTGTTCATCCTGGCCCGTACGGCGAACAAGGCGGTCGGGGACGTGCTCTGGGTGCCGGGCGGGGAGCGCTGACCTCCCAGGTCCCGAGCAGGGGGCGCCGACCTGCGGGCCCCGGGTGGGAAGCGCCGACCGCGGCGCCCACCGGGGGCGCCGCGCCCCCGGCCCGCCGCGCTCAGCGGTCGGTGTCGTCCCGCGCTGCGTCCCGGTCCGCCCGGGCGAGCGCCGACTCGGCGGCGTCCACCTTCTGCCGCATCCCGCTGTAGCCGGCGGGAGTGGCGGGCGCCCCGCCCGCCGTGCCGCCGTGTCCGGTGCAGCCGAGGGTGAGGCCCGCCAGCAGGGCGACGGCGGCCGCCGCCAGGGCCGTGCGGCGCATCAGCTCCGCCCCTCGTTGTCGCCCTTGCCGTTGCCATTGCCATTGGACTGGCACCACGTCTTCACGTCGGCCAGGTCCTTCTGGCGCTGCTGGAGCGTCGTGACCAGGGACTTGCGGAAGGTGAGCCGGTCCTGGAGGAACGTCTCGACCGCCTGGTGACCGGCCGCTTCCGCGTTGTCCACGCGCTGCTGGAGGCGGGCGACCGAGCCGCGGGTGCCGGCGTCCCCGTTCAGCCGCGTCAGGGCGCGCCCGATCCGGTCGTCGAGCTTCGGCAGCCGCTTGCAGAGCGCCCGTGCGCCGTCGTCCGTCGGGGCCGCCGCGGGCGTGCTGTCGGCGGTGGCCGCCGTCGTACCGCCCGCCAGCAGGGCGGCCGTGGCGAGCCCCACGAACAGGCGCCTTCGCCGTGCGTACATGTCCTCCTCCGTTCCCGGACGGCCGCCGCGGCCGTCCGACGCGTCGGAGGTTAGGAAGTCTCTTTGGGGAAACTCTGTGACCGGTTTGCCCCGGCTGTGCCGATCAGCCAGTCGCGGCGGCCCGGCAGGTCCCCGCCGGTCGACGGCAGCCGTACCTCGAAGCGCGCGCCCGCCCCGGTCGGGCCCCCGGTCACGCTCACGGTTCCCCGGTGCAGCGCGGTCTGCTGGGCCACCAGCGTCAGACCGAGTCCGGATCCGGAGCTGCCGGGACCGCGCCGGAAGCGCTCGAAGACCCGGGCGCGGTCCTGCGGCGGCACCCCCGGCCCGCGGTCGTCGACCGTGACCACGACCTGCTCCCCGGCGCGCCGCACCCCGACCGCCACCGTCGCCCGGCCCTGCGCGTCGCGTCCGTGGGCCAGCGCGTTGGCCAGCAGGTTGTCCAGGAGCAGTCGCAGTCCCGGCTCCCAGCCGTGGACCGTCAGCCCGGGCGCCGCGTCGAGGGTGATCCGCGCGTCGGGAGCCCGCCGCCGGACCTGGGCCACCGAGGCGTCCGCCGCCTCCGTCACGTCCACGTCGCGCAGCGCCTCCGCCTCCACCAGGTCCCCGCGGCCCAGCTCCCGCAGCATCACCAACAGGCTCAGCAGCCGGGCGTGTTCGCCGCGCAGGTCGGCGAGCACCTCCGTGCGGTCCGGCTCCGGGAGATCGGGGTGGCCGGTGAGGATGTCGAGGTTGGTGCCCATGCTCATGAGCGGGGTGCGCAGTTCGTGGGAGGCGGCCGCGGAGAAGGAGCGGGCGGTGTCGAGCGCCTCGGCGGCGCGGGCGGCCTGTTCGTCGTAGCGGGCGAGGACCGTGCGCAGGGTGGCCGCGAGTTCGTCGACCTCGGTGACCCCGGTCGGCTCGTCCGGCAGCCGGGCGGTGCTGGTCCGCGGGTCGAGTCCGGCCGTACGGCGGCCAAGGCGCCTGAGCGGACCGGCCGCGCCGGAGGCGATGCCCCAGGCCAGCAGTCCGGACAGGGGTGCGGCGAGCAGCGACGTCACGGCCACCCGGCGCCTGACCAGGCGGAGCTGGGCGCGGTCGGCGGCATCGGGCGAGAAGACCCACAGGGTGCCCGAGCCGCGCACGGTGGTGAGCGGCACGGCCAGCGCGCGCCAACTGGTGCCGCCCGCCCGCACGGTGACCGGTCCCGGGGTCCGGCGCGGCAGCGCGACCGCGGCGTCCGGCTGCGGCCCGCCGCTGAAGGTGCCGCCCGGCCCCACGACCCGTACGCCGACGTCGAGGACCGCGCTGTACAGCCGCCGCTCCCGGGTGTCGGCCGCCTTGGGCCGGTCGGCGGCGGAGACCCGCAGCAGGGCGCGGGCGTCCGGCACCACGGCGGCGGCGCGGGTCCGCAGATGGTCGTCCTCGGCCCGGTGCAGATCGCGGGCGACCAGTTGGAGCAGCAGCCAGCCGGAGGCCAGCACCAGCAGCGGCACGGTCACCCCGACCGCGAGCCCGATCCGGGTCGACAGCCTCACGACGGCTCGCCCCGCAGCACGAACCCCACCCCGCGCACGGTGTGCACCAGCCGCCGCTGTCCGTCGGTCTCCAGTTTGCGCCGCAGATAGCTGACGAAGGTGTCGACGGCGTCGGTGCGGACGTCGACGTCGTAGCCCCAGACCCGCTCCAGGAGCTGGTCGCGGGTGAGGACCAGACCGGCGTTGCGGGCGAGCACCTCAAGCAGCTCGAACTCGCGCCGGGTCAGTTCCAGGCTCCGCCCGTCCCGCTGCGCCGTACGGGCCGCCGGGTCGATGACCAGGCCCGCCACCCGCAGCACCTCCCCCGCCGGCGGTCTGCGCCGCAGCAGCGCCCGCAGCCGCAGCACCAGCTCCTGGAGGGCGAACGGCTTCACCAGGTAGTCGTCCCCGCCCGCCTGGAGCCCGGCTATCCGGTCGGCGGTCTCGTCCAGCGCCGACAGCATCAGCACGGGGAGGTCCTGGCCGTCGGCGCGCAGCCGCGCGCACACCTCGATGCCGCTCGTGCCGGGCATCGACACATCGAGGACGAGCACGTCCGGCGGCGCCTCACGGACGGCGTCCAGGGCGGCCCGCCCGCTGTCCGCCGTCCGCACGGAGAAGCCGCTCAGCCGCAGTCCGCGCTCCAGCGAGCGCCGGATGGCCGGGTCGTCGTCCACCACCAGTACCGTCCCGGGGCAGGCCCTGTCACTCATGCGGTCAGCGTACGGCTCCTGCTCGTACGGGGACGCGGCGCAGCGCGCAACGCAGGGTGCGCCTGGGGCTGTTGGGACAACGGGCTATCCTCGCACCGGAGTTGAGGACTCCACTTCTCAACTGCCATAGTGGTCCAGACCTATTGACCTATGGTCCAGACCTTTCTATTCTCACGGGCACTGTGGGCGTGAAGGCTCAGTTACGCCCCCTCCCCCAACTCCCCTTGAGGAGGCGCGGAATGCGCTTCAGACAACGCGCGACGGCGGGGCTCGCCACCCTGCTGCTCCCCCTGGCCGGC
This sequence comes from Streptomyces sp. NPDC001443, assembly GCF_053597355.1. NCBI lineage: Bacteria > Bacillati > Actinomycetota > Actinomycetes > Kitasatosporales > Streptomycetaceae > Streptomyces > Streptomyces sp. NPDC001443. Next base: position 54,052 of record NZ_JBSFIA010000025.1, on the reverse strand, counting down.
CTGGTCGGCCTGGCGAGTCCCGCCCAGGCCGCGAGCACCGCCACCGCCACCTACGCCAAGACCCAGGACTGGGGCACCGGCTTCGAGGGCAAGTGGACGGTCACGAACACCGGCACCGCGGCCATCAGCTCCTGGACGATCGAGTGGGACTTCCCCTCCGGCACGTCCGTCACCTCCGCCTGGGACGCCGACGTCACGTCCTCCGGCACCCACTGGACGGCGAAGAACAAGTCCTACAACGGCGCCCTCGCCGCCGGCGCCTCCGTCTCCTTCGGCTTCAACGGCGCCGGCACCGGCTCGCCCTCCAACTGCAAGCTCAACGGCGGCAGTTGTGACGGCGGCACCACGGTCCCCGGCGACAGCGCACCCAGCGCGCCGGGCACCCCGACCGCCTCCGGCATCACCGACACCTCGGTGCAGCTCTCCTGGAGCGCCGCCACCGACGACAAGGGCGTCAAGAACTACGACGTCCTGCGCGGCGGCACCAAGGTCGCGACGGTGACCACGACGTCGTACACCGACACCGGTCTCACCGCCGGCACCGACTACTCCTACACCGTCCAGGCCCGCGACACCGCCGACCAGACCGGTCCGGTCAGCGGCGCCGTCTCGGTGCACACCACCGGTGGCACCACCACTCCCCCGCCCACCGGCGACAAGGTCCGCCTCGGCTACTTCACCGAGTGGGGCATCTACGGCCGCAACTACAACGTCAAGAACCTGGTGACGTCGGGCTCGGCCGCCAAGATCACGCACATCAACTACGCCTTCGGCAACGTCACCAACGGCCAGTGCGCGATCGGCGACTCCTACGCCGACTACGACAAGGCCTTCACCGCCGACCAGTCGGTCAGCGGCGTCGCCGACACCTGGGACCAGCCGCTGCGCGGCAACTTCAACCAGCTCCGTGAGCTGAAGGCCAAGTACCCGAACATCAAGGTGCTGTGGTCCTTCGGCGGCTGGACCTGGTCCGGCGGCTTCGCGCAGGCGGCGGCCAACCCGGCCGCGTTCGCGCAGTCCTGCTACAACCTGGTCGAGGACCCGCGCTGGGCCGACGTCTTCGACGGCATCGACATCGACTGGGAGTACCCGAACGCCTGCGGTCTGTCCTGTGACAGCAGCGGTGCCGCGGCCTACAAGAACCTGATGCAGGCCCTGCGCGCCAAGTTCGGCTCCAACAACCTGGTCACCGCGGCCACCACGGCGGACGGCACCTCCGGCGGCAAGATCGACGCCGCCGACTACGCGGGCGCCTCGGCGTACGTCGACTGGTACAACGTGATGTCGTACGACTTCTTCGGCGCGTTCAACGCCCAGGGCCCGACCGCCCCGCACTCCCCGCTCACCTCGTACAGCGGCATCCCGACGCCCGGCTTCACCACCGCCGACGCGATCGCCAAGTTCAAGGCGAAGGGCGTGCCCGCGAGCAAGCTGCTCATCGGCATCGGCTTCTACGGCCGCGGCTGGACCGGCGTCACCCAGGCGGCGCCCGGCGGCACGGCGACCGGCCCGGCCGCCGGTACGTACGAGCAGGGCATCGAGGACTACAAGGTCCTCAAGACGTCCTGCCCCTCCACCGGCCTCGTCGCCGGCACGGCGTACGCCTTCTGCGGCAACAACTGGTGGTCCTACGACACCCCGGCCACCATCGGCACCAAGATGGCCTGGGCCAAGTCGCAGGGCCTCGGCGGCGCCTTCTTCTGGGAGTTCAGCGGCGACACCAGCAACGGTGAGCTGGTGAGCGCCCTCAACAGCGGACTGTCGTAGAACAGTTCGGAGGCTGAAAGACCGACGCTCCCCTGGACCTGGTCCAGGGGAGCGTCGTCGTATGGGGGGGAGCGTCAGGCGACGTTCACCCTCCCCCAACCGCTCCGCGGCCGGGGGGACCCCCACCCAGCGGGGCCCTGAACGCCGCTCTACGCGACGTTCACCCGCTGTCCGGGCGGGGCCGCCTCCAGCCAGGCGAGGAAACCGGTCAGCGCGTCCTCGCTCATCGCCAGTTCCAGACGGGTGCCGCGGTGCAGACACGCGAGGATCACCGAGTCGGACAGCAGCGCCAGCTCCTCCTCCCCCTCGGGCAGCCGGCGGCCGGCCACCTCGATCGACGCGCGCTCCAGGACGCGACGCGGGCGGGGGGCGTAGGAGAAGACCCGGTACCACTCGATGCGGTCGCCGTTGTAACGGGCGACGCCGTAGCTCCAGCCCTTGCCGCTGGTGTCGGACTTCTCGGGGACGTCCCAGCGCAGGCTGCAGTCGAAGGTGCCGCCCGAGCGCTGGATGAGTCTGCGCCGCAGTCCGAAGACGAACAGCCCCACCACCACCAGGGCGACGGCGATTGCGCACACAGTCAGAGCGAGGACCATCGGCACCGACCTCCTCGTCTCCTAGAGAACCGTAAATAGATAACGGAACGGAAAAAACATCCAGATCTGCCTCAGCCGCGACCGGCACCGGATCGCTCCGGTCCCAGCCGCGGCTGAGGTACGTCATCGCACAGCGCGCCTGCTAGCGCGCTGCCGCCGCGCGCAGTCGTACGTCCGCACGACGCTCGGCGTGGGCGTCGCCCTCCGCCTTCGCGCGCTCCAGCTCACGCTCCACGCGCTGGACGTCGATCTCGTCCGAAAGCTCGGCGATCTCGGCCAGCAGCGACAGCTTGTTGTCCGCGAACGAGATGAAACCGCCGTGCACCGCGGCGACGACCGTTCCCCCCTCACGCGTACGGATGGTCACCGGGCCCGACTCCAGCACACCGAGCAGCGGCTGGTGACCGGGCATGACGCCGATGTCGCCGGACGTGGTGCGCGCGACGACCAGGGTCGCCTCGCCGGTCCAGACCTCTCGGTCGGCCGCGACCAACGCGACGTGCAGCTCAGCAGCCAAGGTTGGCTCCTCGGGTCACCACCCGGCGGGTCTGCCGGGTGTTGGTTACAAGTCTAGTGGGCGTGACGAAGGGGGCGGGACGCGCCCGCCCCCTCGTCAAGAGCGCGAGGCTCAGGAGACGCCCAGCTCCTTGGCGTTGGCCTTGAGGTCCTCAATGCCACCGCAGAGGAAGAACGCCTGCTCCGGGAAGTGGTCGTAGTCGCCGTCGATGATCGCGTTGAACGCGGTGATCGACTCGTCCAGCGGCACGTCCGACCCGTCGACGCCGGTGAACTGCTTGGCGACGTGGGTGTTCTGGGACAGGAAGCGCTCCACGCGACGGGCACGGTGGACGACGAGCTTGTCCTCCTCGCCGAGCTCGTCGATACCGAGGATCGCGATGATGTCCTGGAGGTCCTTGTACTTCTGGAGGACCGTCTTCACGCGCATGGCGGTGTTGTAGTGGTCCGCCGCGATGTAGCGCGGGTCCAGGATGCGGGACGTGGAGTCCAGCGGGTCCACGGCCGGGTAGATGCCCTTCTCGGAGATCGGACGGGAGAGAACCGTCGTCGCGTCGAGGTGGGCGAACGTGGTGGCCGGGGCCGGGTCGGTCAGGTCGTCCGCGGGGACGTAGATCGCCTGCATCGAGGTGATCGAGTGACCACGGGTCGAGGTGATGCGCTCCTGGAGGAGACCCATCTCGTCGGCCAGGTTCGGCTGGTAACCCACCGCGGAGGGCATGCGGCCGAGCAGGGTCGAGACCTCGGAACCGGCCTGCGTGAAGCGGAAGATGTTGTCGATGAAGAACAGCACGTCCTGCTTCTGCACATCGCGGAAGTACTCCGCCATGGTCAGACCGGCCAGGGCCACGCGCAGACGGGTGCCCGGGGGCTCGTCCATCTGGCCGAAGACAAGGGCGGTCTTGTCGATGACGCCCGAGTCCGCCATCTCCTCGATGAGGTCGTTGCCCTCACGGGTGCGCTCACCGACACCGGCGAACACGGAGACACCGTCGTGGTTGTTGGCGACGCGGTAGATCATCTCCTGGATGAGCACCGTCTTGCCGACGCCGGCACCACCGAACAGACCGATCTTTCCACCCTTGACGTACGGGGTGAGAAGGTCGATGACCTTGACGCCGGTCTCGAACATCTCGGTCTTCGACTCGAGCTCGTCGAAGTTCGGGGCCTTGCGGTGGATGGACCAGCGCTCGCCCTCGTACTTCTCGTCGACGTTCAGCACCTCACCGAGGGTGTTGAACACCTTGCCCTTGGTGAAGTCGCCGACCGGGACGGTGATGCCCGTGCCGGTGTCGGTCACCGGGGCCTGGCGGACCAGACCGTCGGTGGGCTGCATCGAGATGGTGCGGACCAGGCCGTCACCCAGGTGCTGGGCGACCTCCAGGGTCAGCGTCTTCTTCTCGCCCTCGTTCGCCGGGTCTGCGACCTCGACGTGCAGGGCGTTGTAGATCTCCGGCATCGCGTCGACGGGGAACTCCACGTCGACGACCGGGCCGATGACCCGGGCGACGCGGCCCGTGGCAACGGCCGTCTCAGAAGTCGTCGTCATTACTTGTCACTCCCCGCGGTCGCGTCGGCAAGGGCGCTGGCGCCACCGACGATCTCGCTGATTTCCTGGGTGATTTCGGCCTGGCGGGCCGCGTTGGCAAGACGGGAGAGCGTGTTGATCAGCTCGCCCGCGTTGTCGGTCGCCGACTTCATCGCGCGGCGCGTGGCGGCGTGCTTGGAAGCAGCCGACTGGAGCAGCGCGTTGTAGATGCGGCTCTCGACGTAGCGCGGCAGCAGGGCGTCGAGGACGTCCTCCGCCGAGGGCTCGAAGTCGTAGAGCGGGAGGATCTCGCCCTGCGGCGCCGCCTCCTGCGCGACCTCTTCGAGGCTGAGCGGGAGCAGACGGTCGTCGAGCGCCGTCTGCGTCATCATCGACACGAACTCGGTGAAGACGATGTGGAGTTCATCCACGCCGCCGTCGGCCGTGTCCTTCTCGATGGCCTCGATCAGCGGAGCCGCGACCTTCTTGGCGTCCGCGTACGAGGGCTCGTCGGTGAAGCCCGACCACGACTCCGCGACCTTGCGCTCGCGGAAGTTGTAGTGGGCCAGACCGCGTCGGCCGACGATGTACGTGTCGACCTGCTTGCCCTCGGCCTCCAGGCGCGCGGTCAGCTTCTCCGCGGCCTTGATGGCGTTGGAGTTGAACGCGCCTGCGAGACCGCGGTCGCTCGTCAGGAGCAGCACCGCGGACCGCACGACCGTCTCGGCCTGCGTGGTCAGCGGGTGCTTCGTGTTCGAGCCGGTACCGACCGCCGTGACCGCGCGGGTGAGCTCGGTCGCGTACGGCGTGGAGGCCGCCACCTTGCGCTGTGCCTTGACGACACGCGAGGCGGCGATCATCTCCATCGCCTTCGTGATCTTCTTGGTCGCGGTGACGGATCGGATGCGACGCTTGTAGACCCGGAGCTGGGCTCCCATGAGTCAGGTCCCTTCCTTACGTCACTTGGCGGCAGCGGCCGGAGCGTCCTCGCCGAGCAGCTTGCCGTCGGAGGTCTCGAACTGCTTCTTGAAGGCGGCGATCGCGTCCGCGACGGCGGTGAGCGTGTCGTCCGACATCTTGCCGCCCTCCTTGATGGAGGTCATGAGGCCCTGCTCCTTGCGGTGCAGGTACTCCAGCAGCTCCTTCTCGAAGCGGCGGATGTCGGCGACCGGGACGTCGTCCATCTTGCCGGTGGTGCCGGCCCACACGGAGACGACCTGGTCCTCGGTCGGCATCGGCTGGTACTGAGCCTGCTTGAGCAGCTCGACCAGACGCTGACCGCGCTCCAGCTGCGACTTCGACGCGGCGTCCAGGTCGGAACCGAAGGCGGCGAACGCCTCCAGCTCGCGGTACTGGGCCAGGTCGAGGCGCAGACGGCCGGAGACCTGCTTCATCGCCTTGTGCTGCGCGGAACCACCGACTCGGGAGACGGAGATACCGACGTTCAGCGCGGGGCGCTGACCGGCGTTGAACAGGTCCGACTCCAGGAAGCACTGGCCGTCGGTGATGGAGATGACGTTGGTCGGGATGAACGCCGAGACGTCGTTGGCCTTCGTCTCGACGATCGGCAGACCCGTCATCGAACCGGCGCCCAGCTCGTCGGAGAGCTTCGCGCAGCGCTCCAGCAGGCGGGAGTGCAGGTAGAAGACGTCACCGGGGTAGGCCTCGCGGCCCGGCGGGCGACGCAGCAGCAGGGACACGGCGCGGTAGGCGTCGGCCTGCTTCGAGAGGTCGTCGAAGATGATGAGGACGTGCTTGCCCTCGTACATCCACTGCTGACCGATGGCCGAACCGGTGTACGGCGCCAGGTACTTGAAGCCGGCCGGGTCGGACGCCGGGGCGGCGACGATGGTCGTGTACTCCAGCGCGCCGGCCTCTTCGAGGGCGCCACGCACGGAGGCGATGGTCGAGCCCTTCTGGCCGATGGCGACGTAGACGCAGCGGACCTGCTTCTTCGGGTCGCCCGAGCGCCAGTTGTCGCGCTGGTTGATGATCGTGTCGACGGCCAGGGCGGTCTTGCCGGTCTGGCGGTCACCGATGATCAGCTGACGCTGGCCGCGGCCGACCGGGGTCATCGCGTCGACGGCCTTGTAGCCGGTCTCCATCGGCTCGTGCACCGACTTACGGGCCATGACGCCGGGAGCCTGAAGCTCCAGGGCACGGCGGCCGGACGTCTCGATCTCGCCGAGGCCGTCGATCGGGTTGCCGAGCGGGTCGACGACGCGGCCGAGGTATCCCTCGCCCACCGCGACGGAGAGGACCTCACCGGTGCGGTGCACCGGCTGACCCTCCTCGATGCCGCTGAACTCACCGAGGACGATGGCGCCGATCTCGCGCTCTTCCAGGTTCAGCGCGAGGCCGAGGGTGCCGTCCTCGAACTTCAGCAGTTCGTTGGCCATGGCCGAGGGAAGACCCTCGACCTTCGCGATGCCGTCGCCGGCAAGGGTGACCGTACCGACCTCCTCGCGCGAGGCCGCGTCCGGCTTGTACGACTGGACGAAGTTCTCCAGCGCGTCCCGGATCTCCTCCGGCCGGATCGTGAGCTCCGCCATCTGGGTTCCCTGCTCTCCTTGTTGGGCCCGAAGTTTCACTTTGGGGGGATGGGGACTCCCCCCTGAAAGAGGTGAATCCTCTGCACGGCCCAACCAGGGCCGTAATTGCTTACGTACTGCTTATTGAATTGCCGCGGGGGTGCTAGCTCGCCAGTCGGCGGCCGGCGTCCTCGATACGGTCCGCGACGGAGCCGTTGATGACCTCGTCACCGACCTGCACCCGCATCCCGCCGACGACCGTGGGGTCCACGTCGAGGTTGAGGTGCATCCTGCGGCCGTAGAGCTTCGCGAGGGCGGCGCCCAGGCGCTGCTTCTGCGTGTCGCTGAGCGGCACCGCCGAGGTCACGACGGCGACGGCGCGGTCCCGGCGCTCGGCGGCGAGCGTGGACAGGGACTCGAGTCCCGTCTCCAGGCTACGTCCGCGCGCGGCGGTCACCAGACGCGTCACCAGACGCTCGGTGGTGGCCTTCGCCCGGCCGCCGAGCAGCCGGTTCAGCAGCTCGGTCTTGGCCGCGACGGTGGCCTTGCGGTCGGTCAGCGCGGCGCGCAGCTCGGTGTTCGAGGAGACGATCCGGCCGAACCGGAACAGCTCGTCCTCGACGTCGTCGAGCGTGCCCGCCTTCTCCGCGGCGGTGAGGTCGGCGATGCTCGCCAGCTCCTCCAGCGCGTCGACCAGGTCGCGAGGCTGCGACCAGCGAGAACGCACCGTGCCTGCCACCAGGTCGGCGGTCGTGCCGCTGACCTGGCCGGCGAGCAGACGCTGGACCAGCTCGGCCTTGGCCTCACCGGCCTGCGCCGGGTCGGTGAGGACCCGACGCAGCGACACCTCGCGGTCGAGCAGCGCGGTGACGGCGGCCAGCTCGTCGGCGAGCCGGGCCGCGTCCACGGACGTGGAGTCCGTCAGCGCGTCGAGACGCTCACGGGCAGCTGCGAACGCCTCGCGGCTCGCTCCGTGTGCTGTCATCGAGCCGCCTCGGCCTTCTCCTCGAGCTCGTCGAGGAAGCGGTCGATCACACGGCTCTGGCGGGCGTGGTCCTCGAGGGACTCACCGACCAGCTTGCCGGCCAGGTCGGTGGCGAGCTTGCCGACGTCCTGCCGGAGCGCGGACGCGGCGGCCTTGCGGTCGGCCTCGATCTGCGAGTGACCGGCTGCGACGATCTCCTCGCGCTGCCGCTGGCCTTCCGCGCGCATCTCGGCGATGAGCGTGGCGCCCTGCTCCTGCGCCTCCTGGCGCAGCCGCGCGGCCTCGTGGCGGGCCTCGGCGAGCTGGGCCTTGTACTGCTCAAGGACGCTCTGGGCCTCGGTCTGTGCGGCCTCGGCCTTCTCGATACCGCCCTCGATGGCCTCGCGACGCTCTTCCAGGACCTTGTTGATGGTCGGAAGAAGCTTCTTGGCGAGGAAGCCGAAGACGATGACGAAGGCGATCAGGCCGATGACGAGCTCCGGCCACGGCGGAATGAGGGGGTTCTCCTTCTCCGCCTCGGCCGCCAGCTGAACCAGGGGGTTCACATCAGTGCCTTTCGTCGAATGGGGCTGTCGCTGTCGTTCGTCTTAGTAGACGAACGGCATGACGAGGCCGATGAGGGCCAGCGCCTCACAGAAAGCGAAGCCGAGGATCTGGTTGGCGCGGATCAGACCGGCCGCCTCGGGCTGGCGGGCGAGGGCCTGGGTGCCGTTACCGAAGATGATGCCGACGCCGACGCCCGGGCCGATCGCGGCGAGGCCGTAACCGATGGAGCCGAGGTTGCCGTCAACCGCAGCGAGGGTCTGGAGAGCGGACATGCCGGTTCTTCCTTCTCTTTCAGTGACCGGTGGGGGTTGGCCACCGGATGTCTCTTGGGTGAGGGAGCGACTCAGTGGTGCTCTGCGAGCGCGCCCTGGATGAAGGTGCAGGTCAGGAGGACGAAGACGTACGCCTGGACAGCCTGGATGAAGAGCTCGAAGGCGGTCATCACGATGACCATCACGAACGAGACGGCCGAGTACGCGATGCCGATGCCGTTCAGCATGTACCAGCTGGCGATCGTGAAGAGCAGCAGCAGGGTGTGGCCGGCGAACATGTTCGCGAACAGTCGGACGGCGTGCGTGAACGGGCGGACCAGCAGGTTCGAGAAGAACTCGATGGTCATCGACAGCGGCAGCACCGCGCCGAGCGACTTGTCGTAGCCGGTGACGTTCTTGAAGAAGCCGACGAAACCGTGGCGCTTGAACGTCAGCGAGACCCAGGTGACGTAGACGATCAGGGCGAGCACCGCCGGGTAGGCGATGATCGAGGTCACCGGGAAGGAGGCGACCGGGATGATCGACCAGAGGTTCATCATCCAGATGAAGAAGAACAGCGATACGGCGAGGGGGACGTACTTCTCGCCCTCACGCTTGCCGATCGTCTGGTAGACGATGCCGGTCCGGACGAAGTCGTAGCCGGCCTCGGCGATCATCTGGAGCTTGCCCGGGACGAGCTTCGGCTTGGCGAAGGCCGCCCAGAAGAAGCCCACCACGATGATGGAACCGAGCAGTGCCAGCAGCATCGGCTTGTTGAAGTACAGGCCGTCGGTGTCGCCCCAGAGCGGCTCGAACATGAACGAGTGCAGGCCCGGAGCCGGGAAGCCACACCCGTCGAACAGGTGACAGCTCGTGTCGAAAGCGAGCGTCTGCGTCGGGTCAGCACTCACCGCGGGCTCCTTCATCGTGGCGCATAGGTACGGCAACCTCGTTGTGTCGGCGCGGCACGGGGCCGCGGTTCGGCACGGGACTGGTGTAACGGATGTGGGGGCGGCTGAGGGGCATCTCGCCTCGCGATCGAACAGGCGTCAGCTCGGATGCCCGCGCCCGCGATGCCGCAGTTGGCACCGGACGATAGCAGGATCTCTCGTGCGGCTTTATCCCGGCCCTACCCCTCACGACTGGCGACCCGGCTTTTCGGGCCCGTCACCCTTCGAAGAGGTGGTCGAATCGGGTTCGACGTAGAGGATCTTGGACTTCATGTGAGCACGCGTCTGCGCGGCGATCCACGTGAGGGTGCCGGCGACGAGCGTGAGCGCGAAGGCCCGGGGGTTGAACAGCGTCGTGTGCTTGAAGGCCGCGACGAAGATGAACAGCAGCAGGATCTGCGCCGCGTAGAGCATCAGACCCATCGCCTGGAACAGGTGCGGAAGCGATCTGGCGGTGCGCTGCAGGACGTAGAGCCCGATTCCCATGAAGAGGATCACGATCAGCGTCGCGACGATCGCCCCGACCGCACCCTTGCCGCCCGCGACCACACCGCTGACGACGGCAGCGATCGCGCCGACGGCAGCCGTGGGCACAGCGGCCTGGGCCAGGATCCGGACGTCGTTGGACGGCATGGCGGCAACTCCGCTTTCAAGGGGGGCAGGGGTGTCGTCATGGACGAGCGTAGCCCCGGGTCGAGTGTTGGTGACCTCGCGCCAAGGGGCCGTCGCATTACGGTCCTTCGGCTCCACCCCGGGTTCTCGTGAACCGTATCACAAACTATTTGATGAGGTCTTTACCTGGTAGGTGTGCTCGCTGTCACACATGAGACTGACGCTGCGCGTCTGTGCAAAAACACGGCCAACATGTCTGGTATTGGGGTACTTTGCTCCCCCACGACTTGGCAATGCTCTAGTCAGATTCTTACCTTGTGATGTCAACGCACGCGTGCGCGAGCGCCGATGGCGGTCGCCCCGTTGACCCCTGACGCCCCGTGCATCCCGGCCGCGACCGGGGCCAACTCCTCGTCCCCGGGCACGTCCTCGGCAGGCACGTCCTCGGCCGACGCGGCCTCGGCGGACACCTTCCCGGCCGGGGCGGCCTCGGCGTCCGCCGCCCGCTCCTCCTGCGCCGCCCCGGCCGTCCCCTGCCCGTCGGCCGCGGCACGGGCCTTGCGGCGCCGGTAGCGCGGCGGCACGAACGCCTCGGCCCAGCGCGGGGCGCGCGGCGCGAACCGCGGCAGCAGGAGCAGCACCAGGCCCAGCGCGCAGAAGAAGACCACGCCGAGCACGATCCACATGGACGCCGCGTTCACGGAGTAGGCGAGCGCTCCGAAGGAGATCAGCGCGGACCAGAAGTACATGATCAGCACCGCGCGGCTGTGCGAGTGCCCGATCTCCAGCAGCCGGTGGTGCAGATGCCCGCGGTCCGCGGCGAACGGCGACTGACCGCGCCAGGTGCGCCGCACGATCGCCAGCACCAGGTCCGCGGCCGGGATCGCGATGATGGTCAGCGGCATCAGCAACGGGATGTAGACCGGCACCATCTGGTGCACGGCGCTGCGCTCGGAGCCGGAGAACAGCTTCATCACGTCCGGGTCTACCTGCCCGGTGACGGAGATCGCGCCGGCCGCCAGCACCAGGCCGATCAGCATCGAACCCGAGTCGCCCATGAAGATCCGCGCGGGATGCGCGTTGTGCGGCAGGAAGCCCAGGCACATGCCCATCAGGATCGCCGCGAACAGCGTGGCCGGAGCGGCCGCCTCGATGCCGTACGAGTACCAGATCCGGTAGGCGTACATGAAGAACGCGGCCGCCGCGATGCACACCATGCCGGCGGCCAGACCGTCGAGACCGTCCACGAAGTTGACCGCGTTGATCGTGATGACGACCAGCGCCACCGTCAGCAGGGTGCCCTGCCACTGGGTCAGCGCGACGGTGCCGACGCCCGGCACCGGCAGCCACAGGATCGTCAGACCCTGCATCACCATCACACCGGCGGCGATCATCTGACCGCCCAGCTTGATCAGGGCGTCGATCTCGAACTTGTCGTCCAGGACGCCGATCAGCCAGATCAGCGCCGCTCCGGAGAGCAGCGCCCGCGGCTCGTTCGACTTCTCGAAGACCTCGTTGAGGTTGGTGAGGTGGTCCGCGACGAGCAGTCCGGCGCACAGGCCGAAGAACATCGCGATCCCGCCGAGCCGCGGAGTGGGCTCCCGGTGCACGTCACGTGCCCGGATCTCCGGCATCGCTCCCGCCACGATCGCGAACTTGCGTACCGGCCCTGTCAGCAGATACGTCACCGCGGCCGTGATGCAGAGCGTCAGCAGGTATTCACGCACGGGCTTCCCCACAGGTCTCGCAGGCCATCTCAGCCCCACACCCTAGCGAGGGACGCATATGGTTGGGGACTTCCGGGTAGCGACGATGGTTGCACGTGAGTCTGTGCACCCGTGTGCGCCTACCCCCGTTCAGCCGGAATACGGCGGAAATTCCAGTGCCAGTTGCCGTGCCTCCTCCCGGCCCCGGACGCTGTCGACGTCGCCCCGCAGCACGCTCGCGAGCAGCACGGCGATCCGCGTCATCTCCGCCTCCCCCATGCCCTGCGTGGTCACCGCGGCGGTGCCCAGGCGCAGGCCACGGGCGTCGCCGTGGGGCAGCGCACAGCAGTCCAGGACCATCCCGGCCGCCGCGAGCCGCCCCCGCGCCGCGCGCCCGTCGACGCCGAGCGGCCCCGGATCGGCGGTGATCAGATGGGTGTCGGTCCCGCCGGTGGTGACGACGAGACCCTCCGCCGCCAGCCCGGCCGCCAGCACCTTGGCGTTGGCGACCACCTGATGGGCGTAGAGCGTGAAGGCGGGCGTCGCCGCCTCGCCGAACGCCACCGCCTTCGCGGCGATGGTGTGCATCTGGGCGCCGCCCTGCGTGAACGGGAAGACGGCCCGGTCCACCCGCTCGGCGAGGTTCCGGCCGCACAGGATCATGCCGCCGCGGGGGCCGCGCAGCACCTTGTGCGTGGTGGCGCAGACGATGTCGGCGTACGGCACCGGGCTGGGCGCCGCTCCCCCGGCGACCAGTCCGATGGGATGCGCCGCGTCCGCGACGAGGGCGGCGCCCACCTCGTCGGCCACCTCCCGGAACAGGGCGTAGTCGAGGTGCCGGGGGTAGGCGATGGAGCCGCACACGATCGCCTTGGGCCGGTGCGTACGGGCCAGGGTGCGCACCTGGTCGTAGTCGATCAGCCCGCTCTCGGCGTCGACGCCGTACCCCACGAAGTCGAACCAGCGTCCGGAGAAGTTGGCCGGCGAGCCGTGCGTGAGATGACCTCCGTACGGCAGTCCGAGGGCGAGGACCGTGTCGCCGGGCCGCAGCAGCGCGGCGTACGCGGCGAGGACGGCGGACGAGCCGGAGTGCGGCTGCACATTGGCGTGCTCGGCGCCGAACAGCGCCTTCGCCCGGTCCACCGCGATCCGCTCGGCCACGTCCACGATCTCGCACCCGCCGTGGTGCCGGGCCCCCGGATACCCCTCGGCGTACTTGTTCGCCAGCGGGGAGCCGAGCGCGGCCAGCACGGCCGGCGAGGTGAAGTTCTCGGCGGCGATCAGCTGCAACGACGCCGACTGCCGGTCCCGCTCGCCGAGCAGGACGTCGGCCAGTTCGGGGTCCTGCCGGCGCAGGACGTCGACCTCGAGGGCATGGGTGACGGCCATGGTGAACTCCGGACGCGTCGACGGTGACGTACGTCCAATGTAGGACGGGGACACCCGGCGCGCCCGGTACCGCCGGGGCGGGTCCTACATCCGCGCCGGTACTCCGGTGAGCGCCGTCACCACCGGATCCAGCGCCTCGTGTATCTCGTCCCCGATGGACCGGAAGAACGGCAGCGGCGCCCCGTACGGGTCGTAGACCTCGTCCGCCTCGGCGGTCGGGGCCAGCAGCCAGCCGCGCAGCGCCGCGGCCGCCCGCACCAGCGCGCGCGCCCGCATGACCACACCGTCCTCCAGGGGCGGCAGGGTCGCCGGGTCGATCGCGCGGACCAACCGGGTGAACTCCTTCAGCGTGAAGGTGCGCAGCCCCGCCGAGTGGCCCATCGAGATGACCTGCGCCCGGTGGTCGCGGGTGGCCGTCAGGACCAGGTCGGCCATGACGACGTGCTCGTCGAGGAGCTCCCGGCCGACGAAGCCGGAGGCGTCCGCGCCGAAGTCGGCCAGCACGGTCTCCGCGTTGGCCTCCATGGGCGCGCCCTCGTGCCCCCACGTGCCCGCGCTCTCCACGATCAGCCCGCCGCTCAGCAGACCGCCGAGCCGGTCCGTCACGAAGTGGCGGGTCAGTCGCTCGGTGATCGGCGAACGGCACACGTTTCCGGTGCTGACGTGGAGGATGCGGAAGGTGTCACGCGGGAACCCGAAGGTGCCCGTCACTTCCCCGCCGCCTATGCCACGCATGGGGGTGCCCCCTGCGCGCGGGCGGCCGGGAGCTCGGGGCCGAGGGGGGCCGTCAATTCGCCACCTCGAGGTCGGGTACGACCTTGCGCAGCTCCTCCGCGGAGATCGCGCCGGCCCGCAGCAGCAGCGGCACCTCACGGGTGACGTCGACGATCGAGGACGGCACGTTGCCGGGGGTCGGGCCGCCGTCCAGGTAGACGGAGACGGAGTCGCCCAGCATCTCCTGCGCGGCGTCGCAGGTCTCGGGGGACGGGTGTCCGGTCAGGTTCGCGGAGGACACGCCCATCGGGCCCACCTCGGTCAGCAGCTCGATCGCGACCGGGTGCAGCGGCATCCGTACGGCGACGGTGCCACGGGTGTCCCCCAGGTCCCACTGGAGCGACGGCTGGTGCTTGGCGACGAGCGTGAGCGCGCCCGGCCAGAAGGCGTCGACCAGCTCCCAGGCCAGCTCGGAGAAGTCCGTGACGAGGCCGTGCAGGGTGTTCGGGGAGCCGATGAGGACGGGCGTGGGCATGGAGCGGCCCCGGCCCTTGGCGTCGAGGAGGTCGGCGACGGCCGCCGAGGAGAACGCGTCGGCGCCGATGCCGTACACCGTGTCCGTCGGCAGCACCACGAGCTCGCCCCGGCGGACGGCGGACGCGGCCTCGCGCAGACCGGTCACTCGGTCGGTCGCGTCGTTGGTGTCGTATCGCCGTGCCATCTAGCGGGCCTCCTCGTACACGTACTGCTGGACTGAAGTCTGGGACGTGCCGGTCACGGCATCGCCTTGCGGGCGGTCGCGAACCGGGGGCGGTTGTTGAGGTCGGGGTGGTCGGCCGCGTCGGCCCAGCCCTTCTCCTCGGTGAAGATCCACGGCACCTGGCCGCCCTGGGTGTCGGCGTGCTCGACGACGACGACACCGCCGGGGCGCAGCAGCCGGTGCGCGGTGCGCTCCAGGCCGCGGATGAGGTCGAGGCCGTCCTCGCCCGAGAACAGGGCGAGCTCGGGATCGTAGTCCCGCGCCTCGGGAGCGACGTACTCCCACTCGGTCAGCGGGATGTACGGCGGGTTGGAGATCACCAGGTCGACCTGGCCGTCGAGGTCGTGGAAGGCGTCCAGGGCGTCTCCCTGACGCAGGTCGACCCTGGACCCCTCCATGTTCTTGCGGGTCCACCGCAGGGCGTCCTCGGACAGCTCCACGGCGTGCACGCGCGAGCGCGGCACCTCCTGGGCGAGCGCGAGCGCGATGGCGCCCGAACCGGTGCACAGGTCGACGATCAGCGGCTCGACCACGTCCATGGCGCGTACGGCGTCTATGGCCCAGCCGACCACGGACTCCGTCTCCGGGCGCGGCACGAAGACCCCGGGGCCGACCTGGAGCTCCAGGTAGCGGAAGAAGGCGCGGCCGGTGATGTGCTGGAGCGGCTCGCGCTGCTCACGGCGCGCGATGACCTCCCAGTAGCGGGCGTCGAAGTCCGCGTCCTTCACGGAGTGCAGCGCGCCCCGCTTCACGCCGTGCACGAACGCGGCGAGCTCCTCCGCGTCGTTGCGCGGCGAGGGCACGCCGGCGTCGGCCAGCCGCTGGGTGGCCTGGGCCACCTCTGCGAGCAGCAGGTTCACGCAAGTCCTCCGTGTCGTACTCGTCCTCGTACGTGGGTACGTCCGCCCTTACGCGGCCGCGAGCTTGGCGGCCGAGTCCGCGTCGACGCAGGCCTGGATCACCGCGTCGAGGTCGCCGTCCAGGACCTGGTCCAGGTTGTACGCCTTGAATCCGACGCGGTGGTCCGAGAGCCGGTTCTCCGGGAAGTTGTACGTACGGATCTTCTCGGAGCGGTCGACGGTGCGGACCTGGCTGCGGCGGGCGTCGGCGGCCTCCCGCTCCGCCTCCTCCTGAGCCGCCGCGAGCAGCCTGGAGCGCAGGATACGCATCGCCTGCTCCTTGTTCTGCAACTGGCTCTTCTCGTTCTGGCAGGAGGCGACGACTCCGGTGGGCAGGTGCGTGATGCGCACCGCGGAGTCGGTGGTGTTGACGGACTGGCCGCCGGGGCCGGACGAGCGGTACACGTCGATGCGCAGGTCGTTCTGGTTGATCTCCACGTCGACCTCCTCGGCCTCCGGGGTGACCAGCACGCCCGCCGCCGAGGTGTGGATGCGGCCCGCGGACTCGGTGGCCGGCACCCGCTGCACGCGGTGCACACCGCCCTCGTACTTCAGCCGGGCCCAGACTCCCTGGCCGGGCTCGGTGGCGCCCTGGCCGCCCTTGGTCTTCACGGCGACCTGGACGTCCTTGTAGCCGCCCAGCTCGGACTCGGTGGAGTCGATGATCTCGGTCTTCCAGCCGATGCGCTCGGCGTAGCGCAGGTACATGCGCAGCAGGTCGCCCGCGAACAGCGCGGACTCGTCGCCGCCCGCGCCCGCCTTGATCTCCAGGATGACGTCCTTGTCGTCGCTGGGGTCGCGCGGGACGAGGAGCAGCCTCAGCTTCTCCGTCAGCTCCTCGCGCTGCTTTTCCAGCTCCTTGACCTCGGCGGCGAAGTCCGGGTCGTCGGCGGCCAGTTCGCGCGCGGTGACGATGTCTTCGCCGGTCTGCTTCCAGGAGCGGAAGGTGCCGACGATCGGGGTGAGCTCGGCGTAGCGCTTGTTCAGCTTGCGCGCGTTCGCCTGGTCGGCGTGGACCGACGGGTCGGCGAGCTTCGTCTCCAGGTCGGCGTGCTCACCGACGAGTTCCTCGACGGCCTCGAACATCTTGGGCTCCTGTACTGCGTTGCGAAGGGGAAGACGGGCGACCAAAAACGCCGGTCCCGGGCGCGCCCCGGTGAAGGGGCGCGACCGTGGACCGGCGAAATGGGGCTCGCTACTTCTTGGAGCCGGCAGCAGCCTTGCCGAAGCGGGCCTCGAAGCGGGCCACACGGCCACCGGTGTCGAGGATCTTCTGCTTGCCCGTGTAGAACGGGTGGCACTCGGAGCAGACCTCGGCCCGGATGGCTCCGGACGTGATGGTGCTACGGGTGGTGAACGACGCGCCACAGGTGCAGCTGACCTGCGTCTCGACGTACTCGGGGTGGATGTCGCGCTTCAAGGTGTCTCCTAGTTTCGGGAGGGCGCCGGGTCGCCGCCGCGGGATGCGGGAGCGTGAACCGGAGCCGACGTACCAGTCTGCCAGGACTGGCCGCATCCCCCAAAACCGAGAGGTGGGCGCATCTATTCCCCGCGCCCCCGCGAGCGGCTCAGGACGAGGTCACGACGCCCTTGGCGCCACCGCTCGCGGTGCCGTCGGTGGCGGCCTTCGGCACCGGCCGGTCGGCCTTCAGGGCGTCCCAGACCAGTTTCGCCTTCGCGTCGGCGACGACGACGCGGTTGGGGTTCGCGGGGTCGTACCGGACCGGAAGGGTGACCATGGTCATATGGGACGGGCTGATCCGCTTCAGCCCGTTCGTGAAGTCGAGCAGGGAGTTCACCGAGCCCAGCTCGGAGTCGGTGGTGACGGCCTTGGTGGCGGTGTCGGCGAGGTCGACCAGCTGTGTGGGGCTGGTGAAGAGGCCGACGTTCTTGACCTGGGCGACCAGGGCCTTGATGAACGCCTGCTGGAGCTGGATCCGGCCGAGGTCGGAGCCGTCGCCGACGCCGTGCCGGGTGCGGACCAGGGCGAGCGCCTGCTCGCCGTCGAGCCGGTGGGTGCCGGCCTTCAGGTCCAGGTGGCTCTGGTGGTCGCTGATGTTGCGGGTGGTGGTGACCTCGACGCCGCCGAGTTCGTCGACGAGCTGCTGGAAGCCGCTGAAGTCGACCTCCAGGTAGTGGTCCATGCGCATCCCGCTGAGGGACTCGACCGTCTTCACCGCGCAGACGGCGCCGCCGGTGGTGTACGCGGAGTTGAACATCACCCCGGACGCGGCCCGGTGCGTGGCGCCGTGGGCGTCCGTGCACGCGGGGCGGTCGACGAGGGTGTCGCGCGGGATGGAGACCACGCTGGCCTTCTTGTGGCCCTTGTAGACGTGCACGACCATCGCCGTGTCGGAGCGGGCGCTGCCGTCGTCGGTGCCGCCGCCGAGCTTCTTGTTGGCGCCGGAACGGGAGTCCGAGCCCAGGACCAGGATGTTCTCGGAGCCGTTGTCGGCCTTGGCGGGCCGGTCGGTGCCCAGCAGCTGGTTGATGTCGATCGACCTGAGGTTGTCGTTGAGTCTGAGGAACAGATAGCCGCCGCCCGCGCCGCCGAGCGCGACGATGCCGGCCGCCGTCCAGGCCGTGATCAGCAGGCTCCTGCGACGGCTCCGGCGGGGGCCGCTGGTACCGGGCTCGCCGGGTATCGCGGGCTCCGGCGTCTTGTCGGCAGACATGTGCTCCTCGACTCTCCGCGTCGCTCGACCGGGGGAAACCCCTGTCGTCCAATCGTCACTCCATCCGCTCAGACGGGTGAACTCGAGCGGGAGGTTGCATGACGCACCGTGTTCCCCCGACGCCCGCACGTACACCACGCGCGGCCGTCGAACCGGGCCGTACGACGCTCACCTGCGGCTTCCGCCTCCGGGCCGTCCAGGCTCCACCACGCCCCCGCGGGCACCCCCCTGTGGCGAAGGTCTCGCCGCACGACCCGGCACCGGCGGCAACACGGCGGGCGAGGCGCGGAGGGGCCTCCGCGGGGGCCTTACGGGGCGCGACGGTACCGGCCCGCTGGAGGGGGCCGGACCGGGCGGGCGCGACGGTACCGGCCCGCTGGAGGGGCCGTACGAGCCCGACGGGACCTGCCCCGCGCGGCGGCACCGCAGGGCCCCGGACAGCCCGAAGGGCCGCTCCCCGGTCGGGGAGCGGCCCTTCGTGTGTCACTGCCTGTCGGTACGACCTCAGTCGCCGTTGCCGGGCATCGGGGTCGTCTTCTGGATCTGGAGCAGGAACTCGGCGTTCGACTTCGTCTGCCGCATCTTGTCCAGGAGCAGTTCGATCGCCTGCTGCTGGTCGAGCGCGTGCAGCACCCGGCGCAGCTTCCAGACGATGGCCAGCTCGTCGCTGCCGAGCAGGATCTCTTCCTTACGGGTACCGGACGCGTCGACGTCCACCGCCGGGAAGATGCGCTTGTCGGCGAGCTTGCGGTCGAGCTTGAGCTCGGCGTTGCCGGTGCCCTTGAACTCCTCGAAGATGACCTCGTCCATGCGCGAGCCGGTGTCGACCAGCGCGGTGGCCAGGATCGTCAGCGAGCCGCCGTCCTCGATGTTGCGCGCGGCACCGAAGAAGCGCTTCGGCGGGTAGAGCGCGGTCGAGTCGACACCACCGGACAGGATGCGGCCGGAGGCCGGGGCGGCGAGGTTGTACGCACGGCCCAGACGCGTGATCGAGTCGAGCAGGACGACGACGTCGTGACCCAGCTCCACCAGACGCTTGGCGCGCTCGATGGCGAGCTCGGCGACCGTGGTGTGGTCCTCGGCCGGACGGTCGAAGGTCGAGGAGATGACCTCGCCCTTGACCGACCGCTGCATGTCGGTGACCTCTTCCGGACGCTCGTCGACCAGGACGACCATCAGGTGGCACTCGGGGTTGTTGTGCGTGATCGCGTTGGCGATCGCCTGCATGATCATGGTCTTGCCGGTCTTCGGCGGGGCCACGATCAGACCGCGCTGGCCCTTACCGATCGGCGCGACGAGGTCGATGATACGAGTCGTCAGCACGCCGGGGTCGGTCTCCAGACGGAGCCGGTCCTGCGGGTACAGCGGCGTCAGCTTGTTGAACTCCGGCCGCCCGCGCCCGGAGTCGGGGGCCATGCCGTTGGTGGAGTCCAGACGCACCAGCGCGTTGAACTTCTCGCGGCGCTCGCCGTCCTTGGGCTGACGCACCGCGCCGGTGACGTGGTCGCCCTTGCGCAGGCCGTTCTTGCGGACCTGGGCGAGGGAGACGTACACGTCGTTGGGACCCGGCAGGTAGCCCGACGTACGGATGAAGGCGTAGTTGTCGAGGATGTCCAGGATGCCGGCGACCGGGATCAGGACGTCGTCGTCGGCGAGTTGCGGCTCGGCGGTACCGATCTCGTCGCGGCCGCGACGGCCACGGCGGTCGCGGTAACGGCCGCGACGGCCACGGCGTCCGCCGTCGAAGTCGTCGTCGTCCTGGGGGCCGTTGTCGCGCTGCGGGCCGTTGTCGCGCTGCTGACGGTCCTGACGGTCCTGGCGCTCCTGACGGTCCTGGCGACCGCCGCCCTGCTGCTGGCCCTGCTGACGCTGCGGCTGGCCGCCCTGCTGGTCGTCCTTGCCCCGGCGGTCGCGGTCGCGGCCGCGCTCACGGCGGTCGCGGCGGCGGCCCTCGGCGCCGTCACCGGCATCGCCCTGCGCCTGCGCGGAGGTCTCGGACCTGGGCTCGCCCTTGGCCTCGGCGGCGATCGTCTCGGTGCCGCCCGTCGCGGGGCTGCCCGCGTCGGCGGTGGCACGCCGACGGCGGCGCTCCGCGGTGGTGTCGTCGGCCGCGGGCTGGCCGGGGATCTCGATCTGCTGCTGGGCCACGGCCTGGTCGGCGGGCGCCTCGGCCTTCTTCTCGGCGGGGGCGTCGCCCGTACGCGCCTTCGAGGTGGTCCGGCGCTTCGGCTTGGTCTCGGCGGCGGTCTCGGCGGTCTTCGCCGGAGCGGCCTGAGAGGTACCCCCTGCCTGCGCCTCCTTGATGACCTCGATCAGCTGGCTCTTGCGCATACGCGCGGTGCCCCTGATGCCGAGGCCGGATGCGACCTGCTGCAGCTCTGCCAGCACCATGCCCTCGAGGCCGGTACCGCGGCGCCGCCGGGAGCCGGCACCGCTGGCAGGCGCGGAGGCGTCCGTGGCGGGCGCGGCAGCGGTCTCCTCGACACGTGCGCCCATCAGATCGGTGGTGTCGCTCACGAAGGGTCCTTCCCTGGAGCGGACGTCGGCCTGTCTGGCTCGGCGACCGGTTGTGCTGTCCGGCAGTGGTCCCGTCTGTGTGGACCGTGCCGGGGCGGTGGTCCGCCAAAGCGGCGGAAGAGGAATTTCTGGTGATGGCGCTTCCAGGAAGCCGTGGCACGGACTGTCTGTGTCTGTGTCACGCGGCGTGGTCGCGCCGATTCCGGAGCGTGCCCTGTGATCCGCTCAGCACCCGTGTACGGCGTACTGCCCAGATACGACGTACGGAACGCAGTGCGGCTTGGGGAGCTCCCGGAAGAATGTTGGTCCCGGACGGGGACACGAAGCACCTCGCCATGGTGGGGTCGGGTGCAGACTTGAGGTTAACACTACCGGATCCAACAAACATTCCCCCTCTCGAAATCCGGCAACCGTGTCTCAAGGCGCAAGCGGCAGAACGCTCGCTCCTTGGAGATCAAGGCTCAGCCGGTTCGCAGCCCAGCCGGTTCCGGCCAGCTGCTCGACCTTGTCGGCGGTCCCCGCGTCGGCCAGCGCCATGACGGTGGGTCCCGCGCCGGAGATGACGGCCGGAATGCCGTCTGCACGCAGTCGTTCCACCAGTGCGGCGCTCTCCGGCATGGCGGGTGCGCGGTACTCCTGGTGGAGGCGGTCCTCGGTGGCGGGCAGCAGCAGCTCGGGGCGCCGGGTGAGGGCCTCGACGAGCAGGGCGGCACGGCCCGCGTTGGTGGCGGCGTCGACGTGCGGGACGGTGCGCGGGAGCAGACCGCGCGCGGTGGCCGTGAGCACCGGCTTTCCGGGGACGAAAACCACCGGAACGACTGAATCGGCGGGCTTCATGCGGATCGCCCGCGCGGATCCCGACTCCATCCAGGAAAGCGTGAACCCGCCCAGCAGACAGGCCGCGACGTTGTCGGGGTGCCCCTCGATCTCGGTGGCGAGTTCGAGCAGCGCGGCGTCGTCCAACTTCGCCTCGCCGCCTATGGTCACGGCCCGCGCGGCGACGATGCCGGCGCAGATGGCGGCCGAGGAGGAGCCCAGGCCGCGGCCGTGCGGGATGCGGTTGGCGCACACGATCTCCAGACCGCGCGGCTGGCCGCCCAACAGGTCGAACGCGGTGCGCAGGGACCGTACGAGGAGGTGGCTCTCGTCGCGCGGGAGGGTCTCGCTGCCCTCACCCGCGATGTCGATGTGCAGCCCGGAGTCGGCCACCCGGACGACGACGTCGTCGTAAAGCCCCAGCGCGAGGCCGAGGGCGTCGAAGCCCGGCCCGAGATTGGCGCTGGTGGCGGGGACGCGCACCCGGACGGCGGCGGCGCGGAACGCTGGACCGGCCATCGCTCGATGAACTCCTTGAGCTGCGGGATTGTCGAATGACATTCGATGCGAACAATGCGATACGTACGTGAGGACCCTCGGGCCGAGTGGGCGGCGCGACGCCGTGCCGAATGCGGAGGCATATGCGGCGGGCGGGTTCACTACAGCCTATCGAAGGAAGGTTCTGCCGCGACATAGGGCGCACAGGAGGCGCACGATGCGTGTCGCAAGCCCCCCGTGCACCCCCGATGGGGTTGTCCCTCGTCGAGCCGCCCCGAGGCGGTCGAAGTGGCGCTGCCCCGTCATCGGGCGCCCCGGTTGCGCCGGGGCCGGCCCGGGCCGGTGGAACCGGGCCGGGCCGGGGCGTCCGTCAGGCCAGTCCGAGGCGCTCGGCCGCCGTCGCCGCGTCGACCGGGACGGTGACCGGCTGCGGGGCACCCGCGACGGCCCAGTCCGGGTCCTTGAGGCCGTTGCCGGTGACCGTGCACACGATGGTCTGGCCCGGGTCGACCTTGCCCTGCTCGGCGGCCTTCAGCAGACCGGCCACCGACGCGGCGGACGCGGGCTCCACGAAGACACCCTCCTGAGCGGCCAACAGCCGGTAGGCGCGCAGGATCTCACGGTCCGTCACCTCGTCGATGGCGCCGCCGGACTCGTCCCGCGCGGCCAGCGCGAACTGCCAGGACGCGGGGTTGCCGATGCGGATCGCGGTCGCGATGGTCGAGGGGTCCTTGACGACCTCGCCGCGCACGATCGGCGCGGAGCCGGAGGCCTGGAACCCCCACATGCGCGGAGTCCGCCCGGCGATCCCGTCGGCCGCGTACTCGGTGTACCCCTTCCAGTACGCGGTGATGTTGCCCGCGTTGCCCACCGGCAGGACGTGGATGTCGGGGGCGTCGCCCAGCATGTCCACGATCTCGAAGGCGGCGGTCTTCTGGCCCTCGATGCGCACCGGGTTCACCGAATTGACCAGCGCCACAGGGTAGTTGTCGCTCAGCGAGCGGGCCAGGGTGAGGCAGTCGTCGAAGTTGCCGTCGACCTGGAGGATCTTCGCGCCGTGGACGAGGGCCTGGCCCATCTTGCCGAGCGCGATCTTCCCCTGCGGGACGAGGACGGCCGAGACCATCCCGGCCCGTACGGCGTAAGCGGCCGCCGAAGCGGACGTGTTGCCGGTGGAGGCGCAGATGACGGCCTTCGCGCCCTCCTCCTTGGCCTTGCTGATGGCCATGGTCATACCGCGGTCCTTGAAGGACCCGGTGGGGTTCGCGCCCTCCACCTTGAGGTGGACCTCGCAGCCCGTGCGCTCGGAGAGCACCTGCGCGGGCACGAGCGGCGTGCCGCCCTCGCGGAGCGTCACGACCGGCGTGGTGTCGGAAACCGGCAGCCGGTCCCGGTACTCCTCGATGATTCCGCGCCACTGGTGGGTCATTGCTCGTTACTCTCCTTCAACCCGCATGATGCTGGCGACACCCCGCACGGTGTCGAGCTTGCGCAGCGCCTCGACGGTCCCGCTCAGGGACGCGTCGGACGCGCGGTGGGTGACGACGACGAGGGAGGCCTCGCCGTCCTTTCCCTGCTGCCGGACGGTGTCGATCGACACCCCGTGCTCGGCGAACACGGTCGCCACCTGGGCGAGAACACCCGGCTTGTCGGCCACATCGAGGCTGATGTGGTAGCGCGTGACGACATCGCCCATGGGCGACACGGGCAGCGCGGCGTACGCCGACTCGCCGGGACCGGTGGCACCGTTGAGCCGGTTGCGGCAGACGGCGACGAGGTCGCCGAGCACGGCGGAGGCGGTGGGCGAACCGCCGGCGCCGGGGCCGTAGAACATGAGCTGCCCCGCGGCGTCGGACTCGACGAACACGGCGTTGTAGGCGCCGCGCACGGAGGCCAGCGGGTGGCTCAGCGGAATCATCGCCGGATGCACGCGCGCGGTGACGGACCCGCCGTCGGCCGCGCGCTCGCAGATGGCGAGCAGCTTGATGGTGCAGCCGATGCGCTTGGCGGCGGCGAAGTCGGCGGCGGTGACCTCGGTCATGCCCTCGCGGTAGACGTCGTCGAGGCGCACGCGCGTGTGGAAGGAGATCCCGGCGAGGATGGCGGCCTTGGCGGCGGCGTCGAAGCCCTCCACGTCGGCGGTCGGGTCGGCCTCGGCGTAACCGAGGGCGGTGGCCTCGTCGAGGGCCTCCTGGTAGCCCGCCCCCGTGGAGTCCATCTTGTCGAGGATGAAGTTGGTGGTGCCGTTGACGATGCCGAGCACGCGGTTGACCTTGTCGCCGGCGAGGGACTCGCGCAGCGGCCGGATCAGCGGGATGGCGCCGGCGACGGCCGCCTCGTAGTAGAGGTCCGTGCCGTTGGCCTCCGCGGCCGCGTGCAGCGCG
The DNA here is from genome assembly GCF_053597355.1 of Streptomyces sp. NPDC001443. Taxonomy (NCBI): domain Bacteria; kingdom Bacillati; phylum Actinomycetota; class Actinomycetes; order Kitasatosporales; family Streptomycetaceae; genus Streptomyces; species Streptomyces sp. NPDC001443. The sequence goes on along the minus strand of NZ_JBSFIA010000025.1, from coordinate 29,412 downwards.
GCCCCGTCCTGGGCGAGCAGGGCCTTGTTGGCGGAGACCACGGACGCGCCGTGCTCGAAGGCGGTGACGATGAGGCCCCGGGCGGGCTCGATCCCCCCGATGACCTCGACCACCACGTCGATGTCGCCGCGTTTGACGAGGGCGGTGGCGTCGGTGGTGACCAGGGCGGGGTCGATCCCCTCGCGGACCCTGGACGGGCGCCGTACGGCCACACCGGCGAGCTCCACGGGCGCACCGATGCGCGCGGCGAGGTCGTCGGCGTGCGTCGTCATGATGCGCGCCACCTCTGAGCCGACCACTCCACAGCCCAGCAGCGCCACCTTCAGCGGACGCGTACGCATCATCCGACCTCGTTTCCTCTTACCTCTGCGGTCCGACCAGTCTCACTCACCGAACGGGACTTTCTGCCTGCGGTCCGGATCGTGAGACATCTATTTCATTTCTGTGGGGGCGGAAGACCGGAGATCTTCCGCCGTCCCGCTGTCCGGCTGTCCGGCTGTCCGGGAGTGGGCCCACCCGAATTCTCCCGGAGGCGGGCCCGACCGGCTTCCGGTTTACGGTTTCCCGGTCCCCCGTGTCCCGGCGTGTGCGGGGGACCCGGCCTCCGGGGCCGGGCGTCCGGGCCGCCCGGGTGCTCGGCCGACTCAGCCGACGTCGAGCCGCAGCAGGTCCTCCTCCGTCTCACGGCGCACGATGAGCCGGGCCTCGCCGTCGCGCACGGCGACGACCGGCGGGCGGGTCACGTGGTTGTAGTTGCTGGCCATGGACCGGCAGTACGCGCCGGTGGCGGGTACGGCGATGAGGTCGCCCGGCGCCAGGTCGGCGGGCAGGAACGCGTCCTTGACCACGATGTCCCCGCTCTCGCAGTGCTTGCCCACGACCCGGGCGAGCATCGGCTCGGCGTCACTGGTCCGGGAGACCAGAGCGACGCTGTACTCGGCGTCGTACAACGCGGTGCGGATGTTGTCGGACATGCCTCCGTCGACCGAGACATACGTACGCAGCCCGTCCAGCGGCTTGATGGTGCCGACCTCGTACAGCGTGAAGGCGGTCGGACCGACGACGGCGCGGCCGGGCTCGACCGAGATGCGCGGGGTGCGCAGCTTCGCGGCCTCGCACTCACGGGTGACGATCTCCGTCAGCGCCTTGGCGATCTCGTGCGGCTCACGCGGATCGTCGTCACTGGTGTAGGCGATACCGAGCCCGCCACCGAGGTCGATCTCGGGCAGCTCGACACCGTGCTCGTCACGCACACTCCGCAGCAGCGACACGACCCGGTGCGCGGCGACCTCGAACCCGGACATGTCGAAGATCTGGGAGCCGATGTGGCTGTGGATGCCGATGAGCTCGAGACCGTCGAGCTGGAGGGCCCGGCGCACGGCCTCCGCGGCCTGCCCGCCGGCCAGCGGGATGCCGAACTTCTGGTCCTCGTGCGCGGTGGCGATGAACTCGTGGGTGTGCGCCTCCACGCCGACGGTGATACGGATCTGCACCCGCTGCCGCTTCCCGAGCGACTGGGCGATGTGGGCGACCCAGACGATCTCCTGGAAGGAGTCGAGCACGATCCGTCCGACCCCGGCGGTCACGGCCCGCTCGATCTCCTCGGCCGACTTGTTGTTCCCGTGGAAGGCGATCCGCTCGGCGGGCATGCCGGCGGACAGCGCGGTCGTGAGCTCGCCGCCGGAGCACACGTCGAGGTTGAGCCCCTCCTCGTGCAGCCAGCGCACGACGGCACGGGACAGGAAGGCCTTGCCGGCGTAGAAGACGTCGGCGTCCGGGCCGAACGCGGTCCGCCAGGCGCGGGCACGGGCGCGGAAGTCGGCCTCGTCCATGATGTAGGCCGGGGTGCCGAACTCCTCGGCGAGCCGCTTGACGTCGACACCGCCGACGGTGGCGACGCCGTGCTCGTCACGGGTGACGGACTGCGCCCACACCTTGGGGTCGAGGGCGTTGAGGTCGGCGGGCGGGGCGGAGTAGTGCCCCTCGGTGAGGACGTCGGCGTGGCGGGGCCCGGCGGGGTGTGCGGAACGGCTCATGGCTGGCGGACTCTCTCTGTCTCTCTGGCTCTCCGGGGCGCCTCGGGCGCCCTCAGAGGTGGTCGGGTGCGTCGATGCCGAGCAGGGACAGGCCACCGGCCAGCACCGTCCCGGCGGCTTCGGCGAGAGCGAGCCGGGCACGGTGGGCGGCCGAGGGTTTCTCGTCGCCGACGGGCAGGACGGCGGACAGGGCGGGAAGCGTGGCGTCGGCGAGCCCGAGGAGATGCCGGGCGACCCGCGAGGGACCACCGCCGTGCTCCGCTGTCGTTGCCGTGGCCGTTGCCGCGAGGACACGGGGATGGTCGGCCAGCACGGCGAGGACCGCGAGGTGGGCCTCGGTGTCGCCGACCGGGCCGGGCTCGGGGCAGAAGCCCAGATCGGCGGCGTTGCGCACCAGGGCCCGGGTGCGGGCGTGGGCGTACCGGATCCGGAAGAGCGGGTTGCCCTCCCGCTGGACCAGATGGTCCGCGGAGATCCGGGGCCGGTCGTGCGGCGCGGGATGCAGCAGGGCCCAGCGGGCGGCGTCGCGGCCGAGCGGGGCGGGGTCCTCCGGGGCGGGCACGGGCCGCAGGTCGGCGGGCTCGCCGTGCTCGACCTCGACCTGCCCGCCCTGGGAGCCGACGATCCGCACGAGCGCGTCGGCGACGGCTTCGGCACGGACCTCGTGAGGAACGCGAAGACGGACGACCTGGCCGGCGAGCACGTCGGAGTGCCCGTACCGCGTTCCTTCCCGCAGGATCCGCCGTACGAGCGCGACGGAGGCCGCGTCCCGGTCGAGAGTGATGTTGAGGAACCCCGGCCCGGTGATGTCGACGCCGGTGACACCGGCCGAACGGGCGAGGTAGGGCTGGAGCAGCTCGGCGACCCGCCGGGGCGGACATCCCGCCGGGCGGGCCAGCTGGAGGGCGATGTTGGTGGCGTAGTCACCGCAACCGCCGGGCCCTGGCACGCTCACCAGGGCCTTCTCGGGCACGGCCACGCTCAGCCGCCCGTCGTCGACAGCGCTGCACACCGCGCGCAGCACGGTACGGGAGAGCTCGACGGGGGTCACGGGACAAGCCTAGGGGAGGAGGGGGGTGGAAATGCGAGCCGATTAGGACGACCGTCCGGGATGTGGACGCCGAGCCGAAAACGGGCCGATCAGCCCTGGCGAGGGAATCGATCGGTCCCGGCGAGGGGATCGATCGATCCTGGCGAGGGGTTCGATCGGTCCCGGTGAGGGGATCGATCAACCGCCACCGGCCCGCTCGGCCGCCTCCCCGACACTGAGAACACCCCGAAGAGAGCCCTGTCCCCCACCCTCGGCGACCTTGCTGCCCCCGTCCTCGATCAGCTCCCGCACGAGCCGGACCAGTTCGGCGGGCTCGAAGGGCTTGGCGAGGAAGGCGTCCACGCCGACATCGAGCCCGGCCTCGACCTCGAACTGCGTACAGGCGCTGACGATGGCAAGCGGAAGACCACGCGTCCGCGGATCGGCCCGCAACCGGGCGGCGGTCCTGAGCCCGTCGAGCCGCGGCATCACGACATCGAGGGTGACCACGTCGGGCCGCACCTGATGAACGACTTCCAGACACTCGGCACCATCGGCCGCGGTCACGACCTCGAGACCCTCCAGCTCGAGATTGACCCTGATCAGCTGCCGGATGACCTTGTTGTCGTCCACAACAAGCACCCGGCCCGAAGCGCCTGGCACAACTCGAGAGTAGGTCCGGACCGGCCACCGCGTCCGGCTTTTCCCCACTTCCACCCCACCCGGGTCACCACCCCTCCGACCCGGCCTCCGACACCCCCCCGACAAAACCCGTTCCTGACCACCCAGGCCGAGCTGGTAGTGTTCTACCCGTCGCCGCGAGCAACACCTCACGACGAACACGCCCCCGTAGCTCAGGGGATAGAGCAACGGCCTCCGGAGCCGTGTGCGCAGGTTCGAATCCTGCCGGGGGCACTTCGCATGAAGTGCCCAAAGACCCCGTCACCAGCGGAAACGCTGAGGATGGGGTCTTCGTGTTTGTGCAGGCGTACGCCGCTCGAAGCGGGCGTATGTCGGGGTCTGTGGACGAGGCGTGGACGGGATCTTGGTCTATCGCCGCAGGTCAGCAGTTGCGTGATCCGCCTCCCAGCTCACACTGAGTTCTCGCGGATCAGCTCGGTCCAAACCGAGGATTGGCTCTCGGCATCGGCGGCAAGGTCGACTCTCCTCACGACGTTGACCACGAGGTCCAAGCACGCGTAGAGGCGGTCGGAGTGTTGCACGAGTTCCGCTTCCGCAGCTGTGGGCGCAGGCTCCTCGATCTGCCGAAGGATCTGCAGGGCCGCATGCCACCGCCAGGCCGTCTCAACGTACCGGGCAAGTGAGGTGTTGAAGAAGGAGACCGCGGGCTTGTACAGCCCCGAGTGACAGGGCCGGAGGATCTCCGGCAGGCCTTCCACCGTGATCGGCTCCGGGAGCAGGCAGAGCACACGCCCCTCGCCCGGCACCACGCCGACCACGCAGCTAGTCGGGTCGGTCCCCCAATAGCCCAGGTCGTAGAGCCGCTGCCCCTCTCGGACCAAGCGCCGCTCATACTCGCCAGCTCGGTTGGGCACGAGGACGGGGTCCGGTCCGGACTGAGGTCGGCTCGTGAAGAGCGGGTGCCGAGGCAACCCCCACTTACGCAACGCCTCACGATCACTCTCGGGGATGCCCCACTGCTCCACCTCCTCAATAACAAGGGCCGACTCCACGGAAACCAAGCCGGAAAGAGGCTGGGCCAGTACGCGGCAAAGGGCCTCCCGCACAGGAATCCACTGCTCTGAATTGTGGCGCTTCACCGGCGTCAGCCTTCCTGGTGCGGCGAACGGCTGCAAGACTGCGCACGGGTTCAACCCACCCCGGACTGGCGCCTTACTGAGGCACAGCGAATCAAGCCGTGCTCCAGGCCAGCCGATGGCGAGCCACGCTGTATACCTGCTCCACCTGGTCGCCTGTGAGCACCCCTGAGAGCGGAGCGAGTGCCGCTACTTGGCGCTCCTGGTAGATCCGGACACTGAGTTGCGTAGCGACCACCTTCAACTCGCTGACACCGACGAAAACGAGCACCGGCTCCACCGGTACGGGAAATCCGCAATAGTGCTCAAGCACTCGGGCTACCCGCTTAGCCTCCGCCCGGCTCTTGCGAGCGTAGGGTGCCGGCTTACCGTGATCGACCTTCACGGAGTCATCGCCGACCCATACAGCCCTTTTGTTGTGGTACTTCGTATTGATGCTGAACACGCCACCGGGCCCGATCAGCAAGTGATCGACATCCACCTTGTCGCCCAAGGGAATGGAGTGCAGGACCCGCCAGCCGTGACGCGCCAAGCGGTTCAGCTCGGCTCCCACCCTCTGCTCCCCCGCCAGTCCCTTCCGCCAGGAGTCCCACTCTGTGGGGCGCCGCAGGAGCTGTGAGACGACTCGCTTGATCACGCCTGGCCCGGATTTGTCGCGGAGAGACTCGCCGGGACGGTTGGCGGACAGGTCGTCGGCCGCCGTCAGAGGCGGCAGTAGCGGGGGTGGCTCAGCGTCAGACGTCCTGGACGTCGTCTGTGGCGAGACCGGTTCTGGGTTGTTCCGTAAGTGGTCTGTCAGTACGGCGATCACGTCGGCGCGATACTCGGCGACCAAGACCGTGATGTCCCCCGTCCTCACATCCGCCCAGCCGACCGCGGTGCCGTCAGGCAGGTTGGCGTACAGGCGATCATGTCCGTACCGCTTCCAGCGCGTGACCTTCAGCTCCACGAGTCCCCCCTCGTCCGCTCTCGACTCGAAGCGTCGCAGCAGGTGGGGCTCAAAACGAGAGAGGCCCCGGACAAGTTGCCCGGGGCCTCGGTGGGGTGCAGCGTGTCTCACTCGTACTCGCGAAGCAGATCCTCGATACGCCGGTTGGCGACGTCCTGCCGTCCGTCGAGGCACTTCGCGTAGCGAGTCAGCAGGACCTCGACGCTGTTGCCGGCACGCTCGGCCACCTCGGTCGGGTCAACACCCGCGTTGAGCCACGTCGACAGCGCCGAGTGCCGAAGGTCGTACGGCCGACTCGCGAGCGGCGAGGCCGCCACGACCGGAGGGAGCGCGAGGAGCCGGGCTTCCTGCCACACGCGGTAGTACGTCGACGAGGGGACGACCGAGCCCTTCTCGCTGAAAAAGAGCCGTCCGTCGTCCGCCGTGCCGAAGGTCGCCAGGTGCTCGCGTAGTGCAGCGACCAGGTGGGGCGGGATCGGCACTCGCCGGACGTCCTCGACAGGCCGGTTCTTCAGACCGCGGTCGTCGTGGGTCTCCCCCGAATCGGTCCACTGCTTGCCGACCGACGGACGCGTCCGGTGGAGCAGCGCCGACCCCCAGCCCTGTCCAGGGAGGTTCAGGTCCGTCTCGACCAGGCCGACCGCTTCAGCCGGCCGGAGACCCCCGAAGTACATGGCGGCGAAGAGACCCACCAAGCGCCGACCGCGGGCCCGCCGGTAGCCGCCCACGTAGGAGACGGCAGCCAGGAGATTGCGAGCCTGCTCGGGGTTCGCGACAACGCGAGGGTCGACCTGGTTGGAGACCTTCGGTTTCTGCCAGCGGACGGCCATGATCGGGTTTTCGCGCAGCTCCCCCAGGTCGACCGCGTAGTTGGCAGCGTTGACGAGAGTCCGCCGCTTACGCCGCACGGTCTCGGCGGCCGCGGCCGTACCGTCGAGCTTGAGCTTCAGCGAGTCCAGCACCGCACGGGCCGTAGCCGGTTCAGCGAGATCGGCCAGCGGTCGCGATGCCTTCGACACCCAGTGAAGGACGTTCCGCACGTCGTCCGGGACGTCTCGGTCATCAGGCCCCGGCAGGACGAAGGCCCAGTTGCGGAGCGCCTGGCGGATGGCTTGATCGGACGGCCGTCCAGCCCGCTCGTCGAGGAGCTCCACGGTCACGCTGGTGAGCGATTCGTTGATGCCGTCACGCGTATTGGGGGCGGCGTGTGGCCACTTCATGGCGAGGTACCTGAGGGCGAAGTCGTACCAGGACACAGCCGACTTCTTCTCTTCCATCGACTCCGGAAGCCCGGACGCCTGGTCGAACTCCTCGCCGTCGCGCATCGCCCGCATCAACTTCGCGCGGTAGTGATCGGCCAGTGCCTTCGTGCGGAAGGAGTCGGAGAAAACGTTGCCCGCCACGGACCACCGGACGCCGTACGAGGGCGTTTTCGTATCGCGCTTCCGTACGGCCCAGACCTTCACATCGAGAGACTTCACGCGGCAGCCTCCAGCTGTCGCAGCCACGTGGTGAAGTCACTCCGCCACACCCGGAGCTCCCCGTTGGGCAGCTTGAATGCCGCCGGCCCATACCCCAACTCGCGCCAGCGATAGAACGTCCGGCGAGAGACCCCACCCAGCTCATCCAAGATCTGGGGAACGGTCATCAGCTCATCGCGTCGGTGGTTCACGTCGGTTCTCCTTCCGTTCCGAGGGCGGGTTCGAGGGACGCAGACAGCCAGGCTTCGGCGGCCGAGAGGCCGGTTCCGGCGAAGAACCAGTGCGCCAGGACGTACGTCGTCTCGGGCTCCCGTTCGGGCAGCGCGGCGGCCGCTTGAGCTCGGCGCCAGTCGGCGCGGGCGGCGCGGAGGGCGCCGAGGGTGGTGGAGTAGCGGCGGGACTTGGTGGAGAAGTGGCCGCGGAAGCCGAGCATGTGCGCCCAGGCGCGTAAGCGGAGGTGCTCCAGGTCCTTACGGGCGCCGAGGGCCCACGCGGTACGGATCAGCCGGCGGGCGTGTTCGCTCAGCCTGGCTCGGGCCAGCTCGGCGAGAAACCGGAGCGGGCGGTCGAGGGTGCCGGTCGTGGTCTCGGCTCCCTTGGTGGCCTACTTCGCGATGTACGAGGCGACGGCCCGCTCGGTGAGCTCCTGGCCGTTGTCGAAGTCGGCGGAGCGGATCGGCCGGACGTCGAGCTGTCGGCCGAAGACGAAGGAGTGCCGACGGCCGTCGACCTCCGGACCGTCGACGCGCACGGCCGTCGCGGCGGCGCGTATGGCGTCGGCCAGCAGCTCGGCGGTTGCCCAGGCCGGGGGTGGAGTGTCACCGCCCTCGGGGCCGTCCAAGCGGATGACCGCGTGGAAGTGGACCGCGCCGCGCTTCTGGTACTCGGCCACCTTCGCGAAGGAGAGACGGGCGTGATGGCGGAAGGCGCGTTGGGTGAGGCCGGCGCGCTTGGCGACCTCCCGGCGGAGATAGATCGAGAAGCGGCGCCAGAGGGCTCCGGCGTGGGCGTTCCAGAGGACGGCGGCTTCGTAGTCGTACGAGTCGGGTGTGAGCGGTGTTCCCAGGGCCGGGTCCTGGTCGTCGTGGTGGGTGCCGCAGCGGCAGGCACGACCGCCTGCGGGGCGGTTGTGGACCGGGCCGAAGCCGGGAGCGGTGAAGGTGGCGAAGACCCGCGGGTGGGTGGCGACCTGGTCCGAGGTGCCTTTGCCTCCGCGGAGTCCGGCAGTGATCAGGTGGAAAGTGTCTCGGCGGTAGGTCTCGGCGCAGGCCGGGCAGCGGGTCGCGCGTCGGTTGTTGCAGCGAACAAGGAGGTTGCCGGCCGGAAGGGCGGCGGAGTCGAGGTGGTGCAGGGCGCGGCCGATCTCGCCGGTCGCGGTATCGACCGCATACTCCGTGCGGTGACCGTCGAGGCGGACGGGGCGGGTGCAACCGCCCAGGGTGGAGAGTTGGCGGGCCAGCTCAGGCAAGGTGCCTATGGACGCCAGCGTTGAGAGTTCCGCCAGCGGGGGCGGAGTCTGCCGGGTAATGATGAGGATTCCCTTCGGCTGTTTCGGCGGTGGGGAGGGACGGCCCCGGGGCGGCGGGATGCTTGGCGGCTTGTTGTCGCCCCGGCGGCCGGTCAGCGCTTGTTGGCGCCGGTGACGAGGGAGCGCAGGACTACGGCAGCGATGGCCACGGAGATGGCCGTGACGGCGACGGCCGCGAGGAGCGCGGTCAGGACGACTCCAACGACGACCACCGCGGCGACCGCGCCCACGTAAGGGCTGAGGGAGTGGTGGCCGGCGGAGGGCGCCGGGGTGTGGGTGTGGTGAGTGCTCAGGGCGTTCGAGCCGGGCAGCGTCGGGACGTCGGGCAGCTTGGGGCGGAACACGGAGTGCCTCCTTTCAGTCATGGGTGCCGTTGACGACGTCGACGCCGGAGCGGGTGCCGGAGTCGATGGCCGGGGCAAGAAAGGTCCGGGAGAGCAGGAAGCCGAAGAGCGCGATCACGACGACGAGCCAGACGCGGACGCCGAGGAACTTGATCGCGGCCCAGGCGATGAGGCCCAGGACGAGGACGAGTGGCAGCGAGACGGTCACGGGAGCTCCTTCAGCGGGCGGCGCAGCGGTGGGTGCGGGCGGCGAGTTCGGCGGCGGCGCGGCTGTCGTAGTCGGTAGAGAAGCCGCAGCGCGGAGCCAGGCAGGCGGCGGTGTGCTTTTCGCGGCCCCGACCGTCGTAGTACGTGGCGACCTGGACGGGGCCGATACGGACGACTCGACGGAAGCGCGGGTTGGCGGGCATCAGTCGGTTCCCTTATCGGTCTCTGCGGTCTCGTTCTCTCCGGTGAAGTCGGCGACGTGGTCGGCGAGCCAGCGCACGATCTCGTCACCCTCGTAGCTGTCGGCGGTGAGGATGACCGGCTCGGCGATCAACATGGCTTCGGTGAGGCGGTTCTGTCGGGTCAGCTCGGCAGCGCGGTTCAGCGCGCGGAGCGTGGACGGGCGCAAGGTGGGATGTCCTCCGGGTCAAGCGAGTTGGGCGGCGATGGCTTCGGCGAGCGGCAGTGGGACGCCGAGGCGGGCGCGAAGGGTCGTGGTGTCGATGGCCGTCCCGGTCCGGGTGCGGTGTTCGTCGGCGACCTTGCGGGCCAGGGCGACGAGGGCGGGCGGCACGGTGGAAGGGAGGGATGTGGCGGCGGGTAGCTCAGGGACCGGTGCGACCGGCTCTTCCGGGTCGACCGTGGCCAGCGTCGTATCCGGTTCCGGGCCCGGTGTCGTCGTAGGGGCGCGGTGGGCGAGCAGGGTTCCGCCGAGGAAGGCGACCGCGGGCCATCCGGCAACGAGGATCCGCAGCCAGGCAGGTACCTCTCCCAGGTCGAGGAGGCCGGCGGTCGCGACGTTGGCCCCGAGCGAGGCCGTCAGGGCGACGAGGAACCAGCACCAAGCGGCGGCTTTCGATCCGCCGGTACGGAGCCGGTGCCAGGCGGCGACGAGAAGCAGGTCGACCGAGACCGGATAGGCCCAGGCCTTCCAGCCGCTCTGCCCGGCAGCGGCGGCGAGGTCGTGCAGGTGGGCGAAGGACAGAGCCCCGGCAATGACGGCCTGGACCAGGACCGCGTCCGCGCGCAAGACGGGGCGGGACATCAGTACGGCTCGCCCAGGTAGTCCGGGCCGTCATCGGGGTCGTAGCCGGGCGGGAAGATGCCGGGCGGCGGCTCCGGGAGGGAGGCGGCCAGAGACACGCCCACGGCGTCGACGAAGGTCTCGTCGGCATCTGACGTGCCTGCGTACAGGGCGAGTTGTCCCAGCAGGACGACGGTTCGGGCGAAGTCCTCGCAGTCGGGGCACATGGTGGGTGCTCTCCTCCTTTCGGGCATGACGGGGTAGGGACTTGACGCGATGGCGCGTCGAGTCAGGGGGTGGGTGGGGTTACTCGGCGACCGGCCGAGGGTGGCTCACGGGCCCGGCAGGCTTCACGGTCGGCGCGGGCAGGACGTAGGGCCGGAAAGGAGAGAGCGCCGGTACGTCGGGGGCGAGGTGAGCCGTGTCGCGGCAGGTGGCCGCGGCGGCGGCGAGCGAGATGTACGGGGTGCGGATGCGGGACCAGCCGCCGGAGGTGTCACCGGCGACGGCGAGACCCGGGCGATCCGCGGGGATGGAACAGGCGGCGTACACGGCTTCCGGCGCGATGTCGCCGAGAGCCATCTTCGCGGAGGCTTCGTCGTTGACGCGGTGGGAGACGCGGCCGGTGAGCTGCGCGCGAAGCATGGTGGCGCCCTTGCCCAGCTCGGCGCCGAAGCGCTGCCCGCAGACCTCCAGGTAGATGCCGGCCGCGCGGCCGAGCTGAGCGAGCCGGATGAGCTGGGTGACCATCTCGTCCCGTCGTTCCTCCTCCTTGCGCGTCGCGACGAGGAAGAGTTCCGCCACCTCGTCGACGAACAGCACGATGGGCGAAGGCCGTTCGTTCTCCGGCAGACCCCAGATGTCGGAGGTGATCAGTTCGTCGGGGGTGCCAGGGGCGATGCCTTGTCGGGCCTTGATCAGGTCGTATCGGTCCTCCATTTCCTTCACGAGCACCGGCAGCAGTTCGGCCGCCTGCTCGGGGTCGGTCGCCAGGGCTGAGAGCCGGGCGGCGAACGGCGAGAGTTCGACGCCACGCTTGCAGTCGATGCCGACCAGGACGACGTGCTGAGCCGCCAGGCCAGCGATCAGGTTGCGCAGGTACATGGACTTGCCCGACAGCGTTGCGCCGAGGACGAGTTCGTGCGGCACGGCCCGGTAGTCACGGACGAACGCGGTCGCGTCCTCCCGCAGCGCCACCGGCACCCGTAAGAGATCGCCCTCGGTCCCGGTCCGGCGCGGCATCCGCACTTTGCGCAGGACGTCGAAGCCGACGAGCCGCAGTTCGACGACTCCGGGCCTGATGTCCCGTACGTACACGGCGTGGACGCCCCAGGCGTGCCGGAGGCGTTCGGCCGAGGCCGCCACGTCCGCCGGCTCCTGGCCCGGGGCGAGCCGGAGCCGCATACGCAGACCGGTCGAGGTGGGCCGGATGATGCCCCGGCGGGGCGGTACCGGCCGGACCTCCCGTCGGGTGGTCGCCCGGATGGCCAGGGCCCGCCAGCGGGGAGGCGCGACGGTCAGCCCGCAGGCGTCCATGGTCGAGGAGTACGAGCCCAGCAGCCGGGCCACCGAGACGGGCAGCCCGACCGTGGACCAGTACGCAGCGGGGTGAGCGTGCCGGAGGTAGGCCGCGCCGCCTATCGCAGCGAGCGACCCGCCGAGCTCGGCCACCGTCACCAGGTCCGTCACGCGATCAGCCCGCCTCAGCCATCGAGAAGGCCCCCGGCATAACGGCCGTGGCCCGGTAGGCGATGCCGTGGCGCTGCTGGCCGTTGAACACGCTCTGCCAGGGGCGGGCCACAAGGCCCGGCAGCGCGATCGGAGCGCCGACGGTCAGCCCGTCCGCCACCCCGCTTTCGGGAATGGTGACCTGGATCAGGGCCGATTCGCCCTCGTCGATGTAGACGACGCCCACGGTCATCAGGGCCTCGCCGCTCACGGTGTCCTTGGCGATCTCACCGGTCTGCCGGTCACGCACCTTCGGTGCCGGCGCCTCGGTGAGCAGGATCGTGGCGGACGAGGTGTCGATACGGATCACACGCACAGAGAGTTCTCCTTCTGAGATCGATCAACCCATTGCCTGACAGGTTGACTTAGCAAGTTCGAAGTTAGAGTTGCCAGGTTGACTTGTCAAGTACGATCAAGCATCAACAGCCCTTGTTCTGGGCTCAGTTCAAGCGGTACGTGTCTTCAAGCTCCTGCCCATCGGCAGGAAGCAGCACGTCGGAAACCTGTAGCGCCTGGCCCGATGCATCGAAGGCGATGACCAGGACACTGAGCACAGGAACCCCGTCGGCAAGGCCCAGAAGCTCAGCTTCGCCGACATCGGGCAACCGGGCAGAGACCCGCTCCGTCACATGGTCGAAGCGGACCTTCTTCCGCCCCTCCAAGTACTCCCGGACCCCGGCACTCAACGGCTCGGAGCTCCCGAGCTCGGTGCCGTCGACCAGGCCGGCAGGGAAGTACGACGAAACGAGCTCGACCGCCTCCCCCTCCTCCTCGACCAGGAACCGGCGCATCAGGACTTCGGCTCGCTTCGGCAGCCCGAGCACTGAGGCGACACGCGCCGGAACGGGCACGCGATCCACCGCGGCCAGCCGCCCCGGGGTCCGCGACTCATCGCGCTCCAGCGCTTCCCGCCCACGCCGGTTCTTCTGCTCGACGACGGCCGGCCGACCACGCACGATCGTGCCGAAACCCTGCCGGGACTCCAGCCAGCCGTCCCGCTTCAGCAGCTCCAGAGCGCGGACCACGGTAGGCCGGGACATCCCGAACGCCTGGACCAACTGATTCTCGCTGGGCACCCGAGTGCCTGGCGCGTACGTGCCATCCTCGATGCGGCGTTGGATCGTCTGGGCGAGGCGGACGTACTTAGGTGCCTCCACTTCATACGCCATGAATGCCGCCCGTCGAGATTGGCCAAGTCAACTGGTCAACCAGACTAGCGATAAATCCAATTACGCAATACCACGGCACCAAGTCCGCTTCAGTCGGGCCAGGCATCGGCCATCACGAAGGAGACGACCGTGCCGCCGAAACGGCTGGGCCCGCACCGCCAGGACTCCGCGACGGAGTCGACGAGCAGCAACCCACGCCCGTGTGCGTCATTCGCCTCGGGACGCCGCAGTCGCACGTTCGCCGGATACCCCGGATTGTGCACGTCGACGCGGAGCGAGGCCCCTTCACGGAACCACTCGACCCGGACGATCCACGGGTCGTCCGATCGGCCGTAGACGACGGCGTTGGTCACCAGCTCGGAGAGCATCAGCACGCAGTCGTCGACCGAGCAGGCCGGGTTGTACGGGGCGATGAACTTCCGGAACCAGCGCCGGGCCCGGGGTACGGACTCCGCGACGGGGTGCAAGGTCATCGCACCGAGCCGCGGTGAGTCCGCAGAGGGATAGCGGTCGATCGTGTAGCCCATCCGCGTTCACTCCCTGCCGCTGCCGTCGCAGTCGAGGCAGCGCCGTTTCGATGTGGGACGGACACGGCCATTGACTGTGGAGAGTGCCAGGTCCGTACGGGAGCCGACTCGCTTCCAGCCGCGCCCACGACATCCCCGGCAAGGTAAGTGCGCGCCCTGATCCGGCCGCCGACTCGTCACGCCGTGCCCCCTTCATGAAGTGGCCTTAGCCACTTACTGGATAGTGGCATTAGCCACCTGTGGGATGCAAGCGGTTCGCCGAAATGGCGAACCGGCAGCCGTCAGGTGAGGGGATAGCCCTGCTCGAACGCCCAGCGGTGCGGCGGGTAGGTGGCCTCGGCGAACTCCAACGGCCGGTCCTGGAGGTCGAACACCACATGGTGCACGATCAAGACGGCCGACCCTGACTCCAGTTGAAGGTCTTGCACCTCCTCGTCCGTCGCCTGCCGAGCACACATGCGGTCCTCGGCGTAACTCCCCTGCCGTCCCGTCATGTTCTCGACGTACATCAAGGTGCCTTCTTGGATCCGCTCAGGCTCCAGGAGCTTGGGCGCCCGCTGCCCGACGTCCGGCGCGAACCACGAAGTGGACAGAGTGATGGGCCCGTCCTGGTTGTTGGTCACGCGCCGGCGGTGCACGGCCCGACGATCCTTCACCAGGCCCAGCGCCTCAGCGACGTGATCCGGGGCCTCCAGCCAGCCCGCTGAGGTGATCACCGCATACTCGCCAGAGGTGTAGATCTTCCCGGTCTGCCGCGCCCGCCCGTACAACTCTCGCGCCCGCCGGTTGACTTCGAGGCTGCGCACGTACGTGCCCGACCCCTGCCGCTTCTCGACGAGCCCCTGATGGCTCAGCGCCTCCAGAGACCGCGCGGCCGTCGGCCGGGACACCTTCCAGGTGGCCGCGAGTTGCCGTTCCGAGGGGACTTCGTCCCCCGGCCGCAGGTCACCCCGAAGGATCTGATCGCGGATGAAGTGAGCGATCTGGAGATACTTCGGCTGCGCCTCCTCGATCTGAGGCATGTCCCCTCCTCGTTCAAGTGGCTATGGCCTCTAGCCACTATAGGGTGAGTGGCCAGGGGTCGAACCCGTAATGTGGGGCGCATGACGCGGTTGATCGTCGCAGCAGGAGGAGGGGGCGACGCAGTCGCCGCCGCAATGCTTGACGCCGCTCTGTACGGCGACGAGCCCGACCATGCAGTGATCCTCACGTACGCGTGGGACCGCTTGCTGATCGATCCAGTACCGGGTCCACGAGGCCCCGACAACTTCACGGGCCTCGAACCCGTGACCCACGCAGTCTGGTCGGTACCGGCCAGCGCCCGCCCGATCGCTCCAGCGGGATCCACCCTCCCCCGCCTCGCGGCAGAGCTCCCGCACACCTTCGCTCTGATCGACCCCCGCCATGGCGCCGAGGGCATCACTCGCCAACTGGAAGGACTGATCGGCCACTTCAAGCCGACCACGATCGACCTGCTGGACGTGGGCGGCGACATCCTCGCGCGAGGCGACGAGCCGACGCTCAAGAGCCCTCTTGCCGACGCTCTGACGCTGGCAGCGTGCTGCCAGGTAGACGCTCCCATCCGG
Source organism: Streptomyces sp. NPDC001443 (assembly GCF_053597355.1). Lineage (NCBI taxonomy): Bacteria > Bacillati > Actinomycetota > Actinomycetes > Kitasatosporales > Streptomycetaceae > Streptomyces > Streptomyces sp. NPDC001443. The sequence continues at coordinate 14,025 of NZ_JBSFIA010000025.1, read as the reverse complement.
CTACTGGTCGCCGGCCCCGGCCTGGACGGCGAAGTCCCCGTCGACGACATACGCAGCCTGTTCGGTCCACTCGTCCACAGGTTCACCGCGGAAAACACGGAGCCGGTTAGCTCGGTCCTGGAATGGCACCCCTCCGAGGCAACCGGGATGCTCGCCGCAACTTCACGAGGAGTCCGAGGCATCTGCGAAGTCCGAGACGCCGGCCTCCCCATCCCCCTCACGGACGAGGGCCCCACGGTCCACGAAATCGATCTGGACGACGCCCTGAGCCGCAATGAATTGGCCCGCGCGGTCATGGCAACCAACACCCTGGACCAGGTGGAGGAACTGAGCCGCGAGATCTGCGGCTCCTCGGAGATCGACTACGAGCGCAACAAGGCCCTTTGGCTCAAGGAGCAACAGCCGACGAGGCTCGACCCCGAATCGGTCTTCCGCCAACTCTCCCAATTCGAGGCAGAGGCCCGAAGCCACGGAGTCACTCACACGACGTTCCGCCACCTCACCGAGGTCTTGAACCTCGACGGCTCACAACGCGATGACCTGCGCCAACTGCTCATCAACAGCCGACCGGAGCGATACACAGCCCCACTGTGGCACATCGCCGCCGCCACCTAAGCCGCTGAGACGGCACGCTCACTCGGCTGGTTGCGGATGAGGCGTGTCTGCATTGGGATCGCCAGCCTTGCGCATCAGTTCGCGCATCCTTTGGTTGAACAACGCGCTTAGCGGCTCCTTGTCTACGTCCACACCGTCATCCGGGACAAAGTCCCAGTCATAACCGACGCTGCCAGGTCTGCCGCGTTGCTGGAGCACCCTAACGCCACGCCCGTCTCCGAACTCGATCCGGTGCTCCGCCACGGTTCGGTCCGGCACACGTGCTTTAAGCGCAGGCCCGAACAGCGCCACCGCGTTTCGCCCCACCGGCATAAGGGCAACTGTCGTACCGTCCCAGAGACGGATCTTGACCAGCCGCGCCAGTCGGTCAGCGGCATACACCGCGCTGGCGACGAGATCAGCAGGGTCAGGACGATCCTTGAAGTCCACGTCAGATATCTCTCTGACCGGGAGCCGATCAGTGCCGCCACCGCGCTGGATGAGGTACAGCGCCCTGTCAGAGAGAGCGACATGAACTCGCGGGCCACGGCCGCTCAGGATCTGGAATAGATCGGAGCCGCCTTGGCAGATGTCGACCTCCAGAACGATCTCGCCGGGCTCCATGAACGGTGCGAGTCTACGTTGCGCGCGAGCCACAGCCCGCTCCTTGAACCTGAGAAGCACCAGGTGAATGTAGCTCTGAAGCGTTGGTACGGCGAGCAGATGCACAAATCTCGTGGTCCAGTCGTAACGACGGCAAGTCCTCTGCAGCAGTGCCTACTTGCTTTGGAGCCGCCTACACGCGCCAGAGGCCACCTGAGTAACAACCTTCTTCACGGGTTCAAGGCGGCTCGCTCCGCTCCCCGCGCGCGGCCCGGCCCCCGGCCGAGCCTGCGCTCCTGTCTCCGCCCCGCTCCAGCCCGGCCAGCGCCCGTGCCGCGCCCAAAGCATGCAGCCACCTGATGCCAGAGAAGGGGGTATGTCGTGGCTGGGGCGGTCGGCTCCACGGCTTTACGGAGCCACTTTGGCGCGAGCCTCGAAGATCATGGCCCCAACGTCGTGCTTTACCGGGCAGGTCCACAGACTGCCCGACGCGCCGGAAGCTTACGGGGCCATGATCACTCGCGCCAAAGCAGCGCCACCCCAAAGCCGCTCCACCGGCCGCGTGGTCACCCGACCGGCTACCCCCACTGCGCCAACACCTTACGCTGCACGTTGATCGTCACAACGACTGCAAGGAGCACGTGTATGGAGCCGGACCAGTGGGAGGCAGGCACCACACCCTGGGTGCGTCACGCTCAACCCAGGATCTCTAGGGGCGCGAGGGCAACGCGCTTCCAGTGCTACTTCTGTGGAGGGCACTCGGTCACGCGTTCCGCGCATGACAACGACCACGACAACGGACGCGTGGAGCTCTACTGCGACAACGAGCACTGCGATGCAAAAGAGATAGCGGTGATCGTCTGTCGCGACGGAAACGCTGCTGGGGAACGGGCGGATCTCCGCGCCCTCGCCGCTATCGACGACGGACGTCTCGACATGGCGAGCGTCCCGGGCGGGAACGAGCCTGTGTCGTCCCCAACCTTCAAGCGGCTAGACGAAGCGCAGAAGGAGATCGTCGCCGCCAGGCGTGACCAGCGGGAATGGGAATGAGCTGCGTTCCTCGTCTTGTCAAGGGCGCCGTGGACTACTGACATGAAAGGGCCCGTACATGAGCGGTCAGCACCGTACCTTATCTGGCGAGCGGCGGAAGCCCCAGGTGAGTTGATCGACGTCCACAGCTCCCTATGATCGACCTGATAAGGATGAGGCCAGACTTCAAGCCTTGGCCTACACGGGCGCCGGCCACACCATCGGCCGGCGCCCGTCACCTTGACTCGGTCATTGAGACTCCACCGACCTACGTCCGAAGTCGCAGCGGAACGGGAACCGGCAACTCTGAAAGTACAGGGAAATCCACTTTTGCCAGATCGTATACCGGGAGCCCAGAAAGCGACTCCACGGTTACAACTAGCGAAAAGTCCACTGGAGGAGAATCCCTCGTCAACATTCCCCCTTCACGCGTAAGGAACTCAATATCAAGTCTCGGCAGGTGGAGACTCTTTGCCATTAGGCAATCCTGCCCCTGCATTACCGTCTCCCACTTTCCTCCTCGACGACGACTAGATTCCGATGCCTTTGGGCCTACCTTCTGCGAACGAGTACTTGGCTGCTGGCTCATTTTCCAGCCCTCTTCGAGAAGGGCAGCCACGCGATCCGTATCCTCTTGAATGTTGACTTTAACTGTACGGCTCGGATTTTCAGGGTCCCGAAAGCTGTAGACCTGCGAGTGAGGACGAAGCGTAAATTCCAAGCCTGACTCGGTGTACTCCACAGCCTCTGTGGGATCGGTAGGGGAAGCGTAGGAGAGCGTCCATTTCACCATCACCTTCCCCCTGTCAATCCCTCCAGGAACTGGCAGCGTAAACCCAAGTATCTGTTCTCGCTCAATTGAAGCCTGGTAAAGAACAGTTACCTGCTGGTTGGAACAAAGGAGCGCGTTTGAAAAATCCAGCGGCATTCTCCCATGCCCCGATTCCAACAGATGGTCTGAATCGGCATGAGGCTCCGCAAAGTGAACCGCGAAAGCCCGCAGGGCTGAGGCACTAGACCGGTCGCCCAGTTGGGTACTGAGCTTAGCCAGACCGTGCGCCGCAAGTGGCGCGGCATAACTAGTACCCCAGTCGTATGAAAGCCGCCCGTCGCCCATCAAGCGCGCAAAGGGGCGGTCAGCGTCACCACCGTAGGCCAGTACTGCCGGCTGGACCGTCGCACCCGGGCGGCCAGGTCCAATCGCGCTATACGACGACCTTGACCACATCATTTCCGGGTGCGGTCGGTCACAGGCGCCGACGCTGAGACCGTTGGCCATATCGGCGGGCACCTGGACTCGGTTTGCACCCTCTCCAGCCTCCTCCCCATTGTTCCCGGCAGCGGCGATAAAGAGAATGTCCCTTTCATAGGCCAGCGCATCCAGCACAGCAGTCCAACGATGCGGCTCACCATCGTCAACTGGAACCTCAGGCCCAAGGCTGAGGTTAACGATCATTGCATCGCTGTCCGCAACTTGCTTTTGGATTTGATCCAGAAGCCAGTACAGCTCGACCCCGTCAGTGTCGTGTCCAGGAATGCAGCGGAAGTGAGTGGCACGCACCTGTGGAGACTGCAGGCGACTTCCCGCTTCAACATTCCCGTACAGAATAGCGCCCGTTACAGCGCTGCCGTGCTCTATGCACCCAGGGAAGGCCGGCTTTGCAGTGAGATCTATTTGGTTAACAGAGCCTGCAAAGAAGTCGCCGTTAACGTCAATGCCAGCATCAAAAATGAGTACCTCGGGAGCATCAGCCTCGGCAGGCGGCGGCGCAGGCTTCGAAACGCCGGGCGCTGATCGAAGAGGAATGGCTGGGACGGGACGGATGCGCGGCATCTTGCGTATTGAGCGCAACGGGTTGAAAGCTGCAGCTTCTTTCGCTTTTTCTGAAGGCAGAAGAACTGGCACGAACGTCAGTCCGCCTACTACGTCCCGCCTGTCACTGACGACTTCGCCCCCGAGGCTTCGAATGTACCTTTCAAATTTTCCAAACACTTCGCCCGACAGAGGTCGCCGCGAAATCCCAGGAAGATCGGGGTCAGGGTGGAGAACAGCTTCAAATGCTTCCCGTTCATCCGCGGGTTCCGCAACGGCACCTGCCGACCCTTTTACAATCTCAGTCACCCGCGGTAGGTGAATATCAGAAAATCTCCTTAGATCTTCCGCCGCCCCCTTTTCGCGGCGATTCAGGGCACCTCCCGAGAGGATACGAGTCAGCCGCTCAAGACTCTCGTTATCACCGGCAACGATTAAAGTTTTAGTTGGAACATCGAATTCCGTTTTGCTGCGCAGTATCAAATCGCCAGTAGCAGGGCGAGACCCTAGGGCGGTGAGCCCAAGCAGCTTAACTAGCCTTTCAGGGAAATAGCTATTCGCCAGATAATTCGGAAGTAGCTTTACCTCGAAAACGACGTGATCGCTGCGCAATTTTTCGTCCAGCGTGCGCGCAGCGTTACGCAGCACCAGGGCCTGTGGTCCGAGGATCCTTTGTGAATCTGCCAATGTGTACGGATGGAACTTGCTCCCCCCACCACCTGTCCTGTCAATCATCTCCGACATGTGCTCTCCTCCTACGAGGATACGCCCGCCAGTCCCCTTACTCATTTCCCCGCCCCCAAAAGATAAAATTACTGCTGTTCGCGCTCCTGGAACGCTGAAATTGCCCTACTGATGGTTGGATGACTTACGCCGAGTAGGTTGGCGATTTTCCTATTCGAAAGCCCTAGATGTACGCTGGCTGCCACTGCCACTTTCTCTCGAACCTTTGGATCCTCACCAGCCAGCGCGCGTAGTTTCGGTACAGCCAGGCTCACAAGGCCTTCCTCAAGCGAGGATAGATTACCGTCTCGTACAATCGATTCCCGAGCGATACCGTTACACAACCGCACGATGTCTGAATGCGAAAGGCCGTCCGTGGCTAGGGCCATCAGGCCACAGGTATCGTCAGACACTGCAGTGGAAACAACCGCAGGAAGAGACGAGATGAGAAGCTTTCTTTCGTCGATTTCCGGGAGGGGGAGCTCAATCAGAACATCAAATCGTCGAGAGATTGCCGAATCCAATAGCTCTTTATGATTCGTCGCAGCAATCAGGAAACTACCAGGTGGCCAACGGTCAAGTTCCAGCAGTAGAACATTGACCAACCTCTTGAGTTCACCAACATCCGAATCATCCTCTCGACGCTTCGCCAAAGCATCAAATTCATCAATGAACAGGACGCATTCATTCTGCGATGCGTAATCAAGGATGGACCGAAGGTTGCGCCCTGTGCGTCCTAGATAACTGGACATCACTGAAGCCAAGTCGACGACCAGCAGTGTCTGCTTCATCTGGCTGGCGATGTGGGATGCGGTGAGAGTCTTGCCAACGCCAGGCGGTCCGCTAAGAAGCACGCTACGCGAAGGCTGAAGCCCGGCATCCACCAACGCCTCACGCAGCGGACGTTCCGCGATTAGCGCATCTACACGTTGTCGAGTGACGTCATCCAAAATGGGGCCATGACTCGCGGCAGCTTCCGCTACTCGCAGCAGAACTTGGTTGGTCTCAGGATCCCGCGGAAGGTTCATCGTCTCTGGAGTCACCGCTGCGGCACTTTGTGCTACGTCGACTCCGCGGAGCGGGTTCTGCCCCTGCGAAGCTGTGAGCAAAGCCCGCAACTCCGCACGCAGGGTTACAGCATGATGCGCGTCCTCTGGTGGACGCCGCATGAGTCGCCGGCACTGCTCACGAACAGCCTGCGTATCCGCCCTGAGACCAGCATCCATCACCTCGAGCAGTGCCCTCTCAGTCGGACTGAGGCCTGCCTTACCCTGCCACGCTGACGCACCCATGCCGGGAAGGTTACCAAGAGGGCACAGCGCCAACCAGGGGGGATCCCCCTAGTGGTTCACGAAGGTCACTCTATGGGGCTAGATTTACCACCTCAGGCGTGGATTGGTTGACTCATCGCCTACGTTGACGGCGTCCATCTAGCTCGGACCTCGAAGGTCGAGTCAGCCTTGACCTTCCCTACCAGTGGCACTCCGGCCTCTCCAGAGAGAGATACCCCGAAGCGGACTTCCAACTCGCTCGGTGGTGAGTCTCCGAACCGACCACGGATAGCTGCGGATACGTCTTCGCAGGTCTGCGCGATTGCGTCGCCCACGTCCCGAAGCCCATGGAGCGCCTGCTGAGCCGACCGGCCAGCACCTCGAAGCAGCTTCGACTGATCAAAGTTCTCGACTGCCAGGGGTACGACTTCGACCAGGAAAAATGACTTTCCATCGGCAGACTCGACCTCTTTGTACACAAAGCCCCCACTCAAGGTTGATGACTACAAGCCTCATGATCCCGTAAGTCCCGCCCAGACGGGAGTGTTTGGCGTTTTGCGTGATCCACGGGTGCGAGCCAGAGCCTCGGGTGCCACATCTGAGCGGAGGTCAGCCTCCGCGGACTCCATTCGGACGGCGCTCGCCCGACCGAGTGCCCGTGGAGGTCTGACCGGCAACTCACCAAGCGCCCTGAGTCGCGCCCATCCTGCGCACCGGAAGTGGCGTCGCCGGGTGAGTGTCTAACTGCGTGACAACACCGGCGAACGACCGCGAACGTCTACTCAGTTGGTGTGCGCACCATGACCAACGGCGCCACGACCTGTCCCGAGTGCCGCCAACCTATGGAGTCTGGCGGTCCGGTGCTCTCCACGCGAAAGGACGACGGCCGGCGGACCTGTCGGTCGCTGTGGAGGTGTGTCGATGGGCATGTCTGGTGGAGCTGGGCAGACCGGCCGGACAAACCGGTGGAGGTCTGCCCGGTACCAGGGCTGTTCCGCTGACATCCAACGTTGACATCAACGATCACGGACGGCGGCGACAACCGGCGACCACGTATGGCATCAGTGCACTAGGGTCTGTTGCGAAAGTGCTGGTCACAGCCACTCGTTGATGGCTGCGACCAGCACGGTCGCCTCGTAACGGACGGCGAGTTTTTCGTATCGGGTCGCCACGGCCCGGTGACGCTTGAGCCGGTTAAGAAGTCATCTCATTTGGTGAGTCGGCGGTAGCAGATGAGGGTGCAGGCGATGGCGGCGAAGGCGAGGAAGTGTTCGGCTTTACGTTCGTAGCGGCGGTGCAGGCGGCGGCAGCCGGCGAGCCAGGCCACGGACCGCTCCACGACCCAGCGGTGGCGGCCCAGGTGAGCAGAGGACTCGATGCCTCACCGGGCCAGGCGGTGCGTGATACCCCGGCTTCGAAGCCATTGCCGCAGGTGGCGGTAGTCGTAGCCCTTGTCGCCGTGCAGCTTGCCGATCCGCTCGCGGCGCGGACCGCGCCGCGAGCGGATCGGCGGGATACCCCGCACGAGCGGCTCCAGGCCCTGACCGTCGTGCGTGTTCGCCCCCGAGATGCCCACCGACAGGAGCAGACCGGTCCGCTCGGTGATCAAGTGGATCCTCGACCCGTACTTGCCGCGATCCACCGGATTCGGACCTGTCAGATCCCCCTTCTTTCAGGGCCCGCATGTTCACCGAGTCGATCGCGCAGCGGGACCAGTCCAGTTCCCCGCGGGAGCCGAGCTCGTCCAGGACCAGGCGATGGAGCTTCGCCCACACCCGGGCCTTCGACCACTCGGTGAAACGCCGGTGAGCCGTGGGTCCCGAAGGCCCGAACGAGGCGGACGGCAACTGCTGCCACGTGCAGCCCGACGTGGCCACGAACACGATCGCAGCCAGCACCTCCCGGTCACCGTGCCGACGCCGACCGCCGCCCTGAGGACGGGTCGGCGCCTCCGGCACCACCCGCTGGAACAACTCCCACAACTCATCCGGCACCAGCCGCTCAACGATCCCCACCCAGGAAGCCTACCGAACCATCCAAATGAGATGACCTCTAAAGCGGTGCTCATCCGTCGCGATCACTCCTGAGCCATGCACGCCGTCCGTAATTGGCCCAGGACTCCTGGGGTCGGACTCAGACTGCTGTCTGAACCGCTCCCAGGAACTCGATCCACGAGGGCGCCTTCTGGCCGGGCAGGGCGTGTTTCAGGCTGAGTTGCAGTGTGCGGCGCAGGGGATGGGGGGACTGCATGATTGCGTCATTCCGGGCCGCGAGGCGGGCGAGTTCGGCCGGGGTGGGCAGTCGGTCGCTCTTGGCTCCGTTGCAGGTTGCGTGTGCGGGGGCAAGGTTCCACAGGGCGTCCAGGTCTGGACCGTGCCAGGAGCCGACGCTGTCGAAGCGATGCATCAGGGAGAACGGGAACACGTGGTCGATGGCTATGGCGTCCCCTGGGGCCAGAACATCGCCGCAGATCAGGCAGCGGCCGTGTTGAAAACCGACCGTGGCGTCAACGATGCCGGTCACCGAGCGGCGTCGGCGTTTGTCGGTGATCCTCAGGGTGTCCCAGTCGACCGTGACACCCTCCTCTACGAGGCTGCGCCCGACGCCGGCAGCGAAGGAGCTCTCCACAATGCTCCAGCGCGCACCCAACTCCGCAGCCAAGCTCGGTGCTTGCTCCGACTGTGCCAGTCGCAGCAAGTCCGGGGTCAGGCGTACGACACGCTGCCGTCCCGTCCCTGCCAGCTCATAGAAGGTGTGGGGCACCGCAGTGTCACCGCGGAGATTGTGGAACTTCTGCATCACCATCATCGGCATGGACCGCGCTGCGGCTGCAAGCAGACGCTCGGTGGGCCGACCGGCCTCCAGCGTCGCGGCTCTCTCCTGCTCAGCGACAGTGAGGAAGTCCTTGTCACCCAGCTCCACCGTCTGCGGCGCCTGCAGATTTTGGGCCAAATGCTGTACTAGGCCCAGGCTGTAGGCAGCGGCGAGCTCGGCAAGGGGTATCTCTTCTCGCCCGGTCCGCCCGAACTCCAGCAGAGCCTGGCCGAGAGCAAACTTGTAGGTGCGCGAGTTGGCTCCCATTAGCACTGCCAACCGCCACGACGCGCGCGCCGAGGAATCCTGGGCGTAGAACTCGCGCCCGCTCACTCGCCCCCCTTGCGCAGGACAACCGTCTGCCACCACACCTCGGCACGGCCGAGCTGGTCCGCGCCCTCCTCCACCAGTCGCACCAACCGCAGCTCCGCTCGCTCCCCGTCCCGCACGACCTCCTCCGCAGGCACATCGAACATCACCCGGTCTGTCGGCGGGACTCCGCGCCGAAGCGAGACGATCAGCAGCCCCGCCGAAGCCAGCAGCGTGGCCAGCCGCTCCATCGCCTGCCCACGCTCGGCCGGCACCAGGTGCATCCACACAGCCGACAGCAGCACCAGCTCAAAAGGCCCTTGCAGGTGGGTCAGTGCGGGCAGTGAGTCCTCGACCCAACAGACGTCCTCACACGGGTTGAGGCTCCGCGCGACCTCCCGAAGCTCACGGACCGGCTCCGCCGCCACCACCTGGTAACCACGCCGTGCGAGTGCCACTGCGTCCCGCCCAGTGCCAGCACCTACGTCCAGCACCTTCGCCGACGTCGGCGGAAGCAGATCCAGTACCCCGCCATGCACTCCCTCGAAGGTGACACTCCCGTACCTCTGCCCCAGCGCTGCGGCGCGCTGCGCGTAGTAAGGCTGGACGCCCGCAGCGGACTGGCCCACCGCCGACGACTCGACGAGGTGAGGGAAGTTCTCGCCTATACCAACCATGGCCTCAGGCTACGGGGCCGCACCGACAACGGCCGACGCATGAAGACGAGGGGTAAGTGTGGAGTCATTCCGCACCCCGGGCAGACGTGCCAGAACCATGCCAGGTCGTGCGGGAAGCCACGGGGAACACCGAGGAAGACGCGTGATCAAGGTGTCACTACGAGAGGGTCCAAGAGGAAACGCGGCCACGAGCTGCAGGCCCAAAACAAAATCGGCTCCTGCCCAAACTTGCTGGTCAGGAGCCGATACCTACAGCTAGAACCGTCCGCGGATCTGCTTACCCGTGTCGCTCTCCGGGTGGTTCAGCGCGTCGTAGACCTTGTGTCCGGAGTCACGGGCACCGCCCGCCCAGGAGACGGCCCCCCGGTCGGTCACCTTGGCCGCGATGCCGCTCCAGTACTTCGCCTCACGCTCCCACTGGATACCTTCCAGCATTCGCTCCAGGGTGATCCCCTCGGGCATGGGGTCGGCGCTCCAAGACATGGTGCGGTTCATGGTCGCGCCGAGGCCGGCCACGACGGCGGGGGCGGTGACGGCAGTCTTGGCGTGAAAGAGCGCGGCGTTCTCCTGGAGGAACGCACCCACCGTCTCCATGACCTCGCGCTGGACGACCGCCTTGTCCGGTCGGTCGCCGCTCTCGTTGGCGGGGATGTCCTCATGCTCGATGCCGGTCGACGCGGCGTGGATACCAGCCTTACCGAGCATGGCCGTTGCGACGAGGGTCCGCAGGACCGACATCGTCATCCACTCCGGGGCCTTGTCCGACACCTGGCGCTTGCCGGTGAGGATCAGGCTGGACAGCGGAACCGTGGTCTCCCCGGCCGGCACCTTCAGCGACTCCATCAGCTTGCGCGTGACGGTGGTGCCGAAGTCGCGGCCGTCCATGGACATAGCCAGGGACTTGTCGACCGGAACGCCCTTCAGGTTACGGTCGTGGAAGATCTGGCGGGCGGCCATGACGCTGATGCCGTGGAAGATCTCGAACGACAGCGGGATCGCGCCGAAGTCGCAGTCCTCCAAGCCGTACGCGCCCGGGTGCTTCTTGATCCGGTGCCAGGCGGTGACCTGGGTCTCGCTGTCGAGAGCGTAGAGGCCGTCCTTGATCGGCAGGGCCGACGAGCCGTCCTCAGAGATGATCAGCGGGCGCGGCGACCACAGGGTGATCTGCGGCAGCGACCAAGCGTCGTCGAAGTCCCCTCGCAGGCCGGCCGCAATGTAGTCGGCGTACTCGCCGACGTTCTTGGCCTTCTTGCTGCCCGCAGTACCCAAGAGCCGCTGGATCTCAGCGCGCGTGCGGGCATACTCGCTGATCGGCTGTCCGGCCTTCTGTGCGCGCTTGGTGGCGTCCTCGACCTCCTGGGGATCGTTGACGATCGCCAGGAGGTTTTCACAGTCAATGACGCCGTTCGCCATGACCCCCTTGCGGATCTCTCGAAGATCGACGGGCAGGCCGGTGGTCACCGGCTTCAAAGACGTAGGCATGCTCAAACTCCCCACCCCACGGGCGCCACTTTGACGCACCGTCACGTGCGATGACGCTAGCGGACACACCGTCAGGGCGTCAACTGAGGTGACCGATTCTCCCCTATCTCTGTACCGCAGTTAGGGGATTTCGGGCTGCGGTGGAGCTATCTACTCTGCAAATGCGACCGCGGCGGGTAATTCTCGGCACTCGAGCCATCCGCGGACACGGCGGCGGTCTCAGCAGGAGCGCACCTTGATCAGCTCAGGTGATGACGGTCACGCTTGCGTATCTGACTCCACCGCAACCGCTCCGGACGACGTCTGACCACCAGGGACTGTTCCGGTCGATTCGCCTAGTCCAGACCAAGGGGAGATGGAGCGTACGAAGATGCGGATCAGAAACATCGCTTGCCCTCCCAGTTTCGGGCAGTGCCCCATGCGTGCCCGCTCAGGCAGGGAAAGGCCCGTGGGCCGGCCGCGGCCTCTGCGAGGTACTCACCGACATGCCGTGGACCGGCGAGCTTGAGCAGGTTGCCAAGGACTACGGGTTTGCCACGACGTTCCCGCAGTGGCAGGGGCCCGGCGACCTTCACGCACAGTGATATACGTGGTCAGCGTGGACTATCCGTGGACGAACCTCGGGCCGTCATGGGTTCATAAGGGTCTGACCGGTGCTTTCCTCCAGGACTCAAGGGCCCTCCGGAGCCGTGTGCGCAGGTTCGAATCCTGCCGGGGGCACTTCGCATGAAGTGCCTAAAGACCCCGTCACCAGCGGAAACGCTGGGTGCGGGGTCTTCGTGTTTGTGCAGGCGTACGCCGCTCGAAGCGGGCGTATGTCGGGGTCTGTGGACGAGGCGTAGACGGGATCTTGAGGCATCACGCCAGGTGAGCCCCGCAAAGTCGCGGCGACAGAGGTGACCGGCCAACTGGTCTCGACAGCGTGATCTACCACCGCCGCAACGAAGTGAACGGACTCAGAGGTCCGTCGCATCTGGGTAGTGACGACGAAGCTCGCTGAGCACGCGCTCGTCGACGGCCCTGACGTCCCACCACGAGCTGTCTGCTTCGGTCAGGACGACCACCAACTCGTCCCCGGCGAACCCACGCGCCTCGGCGTTGATCAGTTGAAGGAACGGGGTCGTCAGCGACAACAGCGTCAACGTGTCCATGCCAGCGCCGGCGGACCGTCTCTCAATCTCGACACTGCCAGGGACGACCTCCTCGCACTCGACGCGCCACATCAGGTCCAGGCCGAAACTGCCGAGGCGGACCAGCATCTCCGCCAGAGTCACGTAGTGCTTTCCGTACCAAGCAGGGAAGGTGATCCCCTTCATTCCCGCCTCTGCTTCGGCCGTATCGCGCGACAAGCGGCCCCCTTCGTTGAGCACCAAGCACTACGAGGATGCCACCTCCCCCTGGTCGACCGGCCCCTTGATCGGTGAGGCCAGTGAATCCGGGCGATGGCCACCTCAGCTGCACCGGATGCACCGGGGCGGTCTCGAGTGCCGCTCAGCCCAACGCCGGCGGCTCACGGCTCAGCAGTCGTAGCGGTGGGTTGTGGGCCAGGTGGGGCAGCCGCGGCAGACGAAGACATAAACGCCTCCACAGTCCCCCATGATCATTTCGTGGCTGCCGCGCTGCAGTTCCGGGTCGTCGGAAGTTTCCCAGCCGCAGCCGGAACGGGTGCGCTCCTCGACCGGGAGCCAGCGGCCACACGATTCACTCGCCGAGATGGTCAGCAAGTGTTCCATCGGGGAACCGCACGAACAGTGCGGCCAGTTCGGCGGCTGTGTCCAGCCGGGGTATCCGCCGACCTTGCTCTGCCGGGTGGTGAAGGCGTCGTAGTAGGAGATGCCACAGGACTCCTCCATCTCCTCGCTCCACTCGCCCACGCGCTCGGACAACTCCGCGGGCATGTCCCAGTTGGGGTACTCCACGGTCTCGGTGGGGTGTAGCACGCAGGGCCGTGGGACGTACTCGTCATCGAACTCATAAGGCCGCGGCGCCTCATCCAGCAGTGGCCGATCCGCCAGGTCGGCAACGGATCGCCAACGCAGTACCGGCACCGGCGAGTGCTGGTCGTGTTCGGAATGGATCAGCGGGCACCAGAGCACTTGGAGCACATCGGCGCCAGCCGGAAACGTCAATGCCGGAACGTCGCGAGCGATGAGCTGCAGCACGGGCACCAGGGAGACAGGGGCCGGCCCGACCACCGCGCAACCGCGGGCAGGGTTGTAGTGGTCGGGAGCCGTACACGTCGGCCAGGGCTCATCGGCGGGCCACAGGAGCGGCCCACCCAGCGAGCTCTCATTCCGTTCGGGGCTACCGGCGCGCGGATACAGCAGCGTGGTTGCCCGCGCATACGGCACGAGTTCTGGCAATACTTCCGCGATGTCGTACGGAGCTGGCGGAACGGTAAGACTCATGATCACCCCCGGGGCGCGCAGCGTAACGCGACTGGAGTCAGCCGACACCGCTCGTGCCACCTCGATGCGAACTATGGGCGCCACGGCCGCTGGGGTCTGCTCAGATGGTCAGATGGTCATGCGGGACTGTTGGCGGTTGGGTCCGGTCGCGATGGTCGCTGTACCTCGCTGCTGTACAGCCAGATCACCGGCTTACGATCCCCGCTTTAAGAAGTCATCTCATTTGGCGAGTCGGCGGTAGCAGATGAGGGTGCAGGCGATGGCGGCGAAGGCGAGAAAGTGTTCGGCTTTGCGTTCGTAGC
>NZ_JBSFIA010000024.1:51149-138517 GCF_053597355.1 Streptomyces sp. NPDC001443 | reverse complement strand
TCACCCGCGTGGCGCGCGAGGTCGGCAGCGAGGGCCGCCTCGGCGGCCAGGCCGAGGTGCCTACTCCTCCGTTCTCGTCTCTAGCGCCGCGGGCGGGCCGCCACGGCGACCCCCGCCGCGGCCGCCGCGACTCCGGCGGCGAGGGCGACGTGATGGCGTGAGGCCCAGGTCTGCGGTGCGCGCGACGCCGCCTGCTCGTCGAAGCGGCCGTGCGCGCCGAAGTCCCGTCCGCCGGTGTCGTCCAGCGGCTGCCAGAGGTTGCCGCGGGCGTCCGACGGCTCCGGCTCGTCGGTCATCTGGGCGTCGTAGCCGGTCCGGGCCAGGTAGCGGTCCAGGAGGCCGGGCGCCACGGCGTTGGCGAGCAGGGTGCCCACGGTGCTCGCGCCGACCCAGTACTCACGCCGACGCGCGTGACCGGCGGCGTGCACGATGGCGCGGGCGGCCGGTTCCGGCTGGTAGATCGGGGGCACGGGCTGCGGCTTGCGTGACATCCGGGCCGTCGACCAGTCGAACTGCGGGGTGTTCACCGCCGGCAGCTGGACCATGGTGACCGACACCCCGCTGCCGCGGTGCAGGAGCTCACAGCGCACGGCCTCGTTCCAGCCCTGGATCGCGTGCTTGGCGCCGCAGTAGGCGGACTGCAGGGGGATGCCGCGGTAGGCGAGCGCCGAGCCGACCTGTACGACGACGCCGTGGTCGCGCGGCAGCATCCGGCGCAGCGCGGCCCGGGTGCCGTACACGTAGCCGAGGTAACAGACCTCGGTGACCCGGCGGAACTCGTCCGGCTCGATGTCGACGAACTCCGCGAACACCGTGGTGAGGGCGTCGTTGACCCATACGTCGATCGGGCCCAGCTCCTGTTCGACCCGGGTCGCCGCGTCCTCCACCGCCTGCGCGTCCGCCACGTCCGCCTCCAGCGGCAGCGCCGTACCGCCCGTGCGGCGTATCTCGTCGGCCGCCGCGGCCAGCCCGCCGCGGCCGCGGGCCACGAGTGCCACGCGGTCGCCCCGGGCGGCGAACGCCCGGGCGGTGGCCCGGCCGACGCCCCCGCTCGCTCCGGTGACCACGACGACCCGTGGGCTGTGCGGCGTACGACCGGACTGTCGGAACATGGCTGCCGTCTCCGTTTCCCGCCGGTGTCACCGGTACGACGACCGGTGCGGTCCGCCGCGGTGACGCGCACTGTCGGACCCACTGCCGAAGCGCACCGCCGTGGCGCACTTGCGGAGTAACCGCCCGGGACGCCGGAAAACCTCGCGCACCGGCTCGCGGCCAGGCGCGGGACGGCCGCCGGGCGCTATACGGACATGGCGACGAGCAGGACCGCCACCCCGACGGCGAGCCACGCGACGTAGTCGCCGAGGTGCCCCGAGTGCAGCCGTCGCAGCGGTACGACCACCCGCCGCCCGACGGCCGTGCAGACGGCCGCGACCCGGCCCGCGAGCGGCGACCGCAGTGCGGGACCCCAGACGGCCGCCGCGGCCAGCAGCACCGCCACCAGGGCCGAGACGAGTGCGAGCAGCACCCCCTCGGTGGTCCAGGCGACGTCGGGCACCGGCCCGGACGGTCCCACGGGGTGGCCGAAGGCGGCGGTGACGTAGGCGGTGCGGTCGGTGAACTGCCTGGCCGCACGGGCGAGGGCGACCCCGGCTTCGGGCAGCAGCCCGACGGCGAGCGCGGCGGCCAGCAGGACGGCGGGCACGGCCAGCATCGGCACCGGAATCCGGCGCTGCGGATCGCGGATCTCCGGTTCCTCGCCGCCGCCGGTGGTCTCCGGCCCCGCGTACCGCTCCCGCGGTGCGGGCCCGGCACCGGCGAAGATCCGGGCGCCGGCGCGCAGCACTGCCCCGCCGGTCAGCGCCGACACGAGCACGAACACCGCGGGCAGCCAGGGCAGACGTTCCTCCCCGGAGTGCTCGACGACGGCCTTGCCCAGCCCGGTGCCGAACGGCGGCAGACCCGCGAGCGCGAGACCGCCGACGGCGAACAGCACCCCGGCGAAGGGCAGATCGCGGCCGCGCCGGTACAGCCCGTGCTCGTCGACGGAGCCGTGCCGGTCCAGCAGTACGCCCGTCAGGGCGAACAGGGCCGCCTTCACCCCGGCGTGGGCGGCGACGTACAGGGCCACCCCGGCCGCGCCCGCGGGGGTGAGCAGCGCCAGCCCGGTGAGGAAGAGGCCGACATGGCCGACGGTGGAGAAGGCGAGCAGCCGCTTGAGATGCCGTTGCTGCCAGCACATCACGGCCCCCACCAGGGCCGTCAGCACCCCGGCGGCGACGAACGTGGTGCGCAGGTGGCCGGGTGTGATGCCGTTCGGGCCGGAGAACACGATCCAGTAGACGCGCGCGGTGCCGTACACACCGAGTTCCACCATGACCCCGGAGAGCAGCATGCACACCGGTGTCGGCGCGACGGAGTGGGCGTCGGGCAGCCAGAAGTGCAGGGGCACCACCGCCGCCTTGACCAGCAGGCCGGTGACGATCAGCACGAAGGCGACGGAGAGCAGGGCGTCGGGGCGGTGCTTCGCCAGCTGCACGCCGATCTGGGCGAAGCCGAGCTCACCGGTGCGGGCGTACACCAGGCCGATGCCGAGCAGCGAGCAGTACGCGCCGAGCGAGTTGACGACACCGAAGACCAGGGCGCCCTGTACCGGCCGTGGGTCCTCGACGTGATAGCCGGTGAGCGCGTAGGCGACCGCCCCCATCAGTTCGAAGAAGACGAACGCGTCGAACAGGTCGCCGGTCAGCGCGAACCCGACCATGCCCGCCTCGAAGAGGAGGATCAGAGCCGGGAAGGCGCCCGCGTGCGCCACCGGCGGCTCGTCGAAGTAGCGCCACGCGTAGACGACGACCGCGAGGACGAGCGCGCCGGTCAGCAGCGCGAGGCCGGCCCCGATCCGGTCGCCGACGAGCACGATGCCGACGCTCTCGCCGCGCACCGGCGTCCAGCCGCCCAGCCACGAGACACTGTGCCCGTCGCCGGTGCGCAGCCACAGCAGCACCAGGACCGTGACCTCCAGCGCCGCCCAGGCGGTGACCAGCGCGTCGATGGCGGTCCGCGGCAGCCGGCGGCCCGCGATCACCAGGACGACGGCGCCCAGCAGCGGCACGGCGACGGCGAGCGGCAGCAGATCGGCGGTACCCACCATGCTCGGCTGCTAGCCCTTCAGCCCGGTGAGGGCGTCCGGGTCGACCGTGCCGTGGCGCTTGCGGATCTGGATGGCGAGCGCGAGCAGCAGCGCCGTGACCGTGGCGCCCACGACGACGTCGGTGAGCGCGAGCGCCTGCACGACCGGGTCGACGGTGCGGGTGCGCAGGGGGGTGTCGGTGAAGTACGGCGCGATGCCGCCGCGCCGGTATCCGACGGTGAGCAGCAGGACGTACGTCGACGACTGCGCCACGGCGAGACAGCCGACGGCGTGGACGATGTCGCGGCTGGTGACCATGCCGTACACACCGGCGAGCAGGATCCAGCCCGCGACCAGGAAGGGGAGGATCGTCATGCGCCGCCTCCGGATCCCGGGTCCCGCGCCGGTCCCACCTCGACGGCCTGGTCCAGGAAGGAGGCGAGCAGGACGATGATGCCGGAGCCGACCTCGACGCCGACCGCCGCGTTCAGCAGCGGGACCAGACCACCGGACGAGAGCTCGCCGAAGGTGCCGAGCGGCAGCACGTTCTGGAGATACGCGGCACCGGCGATCAGTCCCACGAAGCCCAGGGTCACGAACGCGCCCGCGCCCAAGGCGTCGGCCACGTCGAGCACGCCCAGCGGACGGATCCGTTTCAGCACGCCGTAGTCGGCGGCCACGTACGCCATGTGCAGCCCGGTGGCCAGGATGACGCCGCCCTGGAAGCCGCCGCCCGGCGACAACTGGCCGTGGGCCACGATGTACACGCCGGTCAGCAGGGTCAGCGGCACCATCACCAGGCCCAGCAGGCGGGTGCTGGGCAGGACCGGTCCCGGGCGCGGCCGGCCGGCGCGCTCGTCGCGGGTGTGGCGCAGCAGCACGATGGTCCCGAGTACGGAGGCGAACAGGATCGACTCCTCTCCGAGGGTGTCCAGGGCCCGCTGGTCGAAGTTGATCGACGAGACCACGTTGGCGGTGCGCTGCCGCAGGGACGCGGCCACCGCGCGGGTGCCGTACGGGTGCACGGGCGTCCCGAAGTGCGGCAGTCCGGTGCAGGCGAGGGTGTACAGCACGGCGAAGACGACGGCCGCGGCCCAGAACAGCCGGATGCGCGCGCTACGGCTCATCGGTGCCCTCCGGCCCACGGTCGGTGCGGTCGTCCTGTGCCGCCGCGGCGCGGCGCACCTTCCGGACGGTCAGCAGGATCAGCAGCGGGGTGACCGCCGTACCGACGGCGAGCTGGGACAGCGCCACGTCGG
Source organism: Streptomyces sp. NPDC001443 (assembly GCF_053597355.1). Taxonomy (NCBI): domain Bacteria; kingdom Bacillati; phylum Actinomycetota; class Actinomycetes; order Kitasatosporales; family Streptomycetaceae; genus Streptomyces; species Streptomyces sp. NPDC001443. The sequence goes on along the minus strand of NZ_JBSFIA010000024.1, from coordinate 134,131 downwards.
GCGCCTGGAGCAGCGTGAACAGGACGGTGAGGCACAGACCGAGGACGGCCAGCAGCAGTGCCTGGCGCACCGGGTCGCGGGCGAGCGCCGCCGCGGTGGCGGTGGCCGCCACCAGCAGCAGCGCGACGGCGATCAGATACTCCTGCGCGGTCGCGGCGCTCATTGCGGGGAGTCCTCTCGCAGCAGATGTTCGTGCTGGGCCGTCGCCCGGCCGACGGCCATCGCGGTGACCGAGCCGCCGAACGCGACGATCACCCCGACGAGGACCAGCTTGAGGGCGGCGCGTCCTGGGCCGGTCTCGACCGCCAGGGCGAACGCGACGAGCGGGCCGCCGACGGCGGAGGCGGGGGTGAGGGCGTGCAGCCGCTGGAACGGTCCGGGCAGCGCCACCAGACCCACGGCGGACAGCAGCAGCACACCGGTGCCGACGGCGAGCAGGACGAGGGCACATCCGTGACGGAGCGTCATCTCACCTCTCCTCGCCGGTCCTTGGGGTGCCGGGGGTCTCGATCGACGGGCCGCCGAGGAAGCGCGCGAAGACCAGGGTCCCGGCGGGCCCCAGGACCGCCAGGACGAGGCCGACGTCGACGAAGGAACTGCGGCCGTACATCTGGGAGGTCAGCAGCAGAACGACGGTCACCACGGTGGTCGCCAGGCTGAGGCCCGCCAGCCGCTCGACCGCCGTTCCCCGGCCGGCGGCCCAGACGCACGGCGGCACCCCCAGCGTCAGCAGGACCGCCGCCGCGAGCAACCAGGCGTTCATCGGCGCGGCCCCTCGGTGAGCACGTCCTCCAGGCGCGTACGGTCGTCGGTGAGGAAGTGGGCGACGGCGGTCCGCGTTCCTCGTGCGCCGTTGCCGTGCACGTCGACGATGTACGCGCCGGGGGTGGAGGACAGCAGCGCACAGGCCCACGCGGCACCCGAACCGGGGGCCAGGGTCATCGTCCGCAGACCGCCCTCGGGCGAACGGCCGCGCAGGGCGAGCACGGTGACCCGGCACAGCCTGCCCAGGTCGGCGAGGACCGCGCCGGGCCACGCGAGGGTGGCCGCCGCCCACCGGCGGGTGCCGCCGAGCCGGGCGCCCGACGCCGTACGGACGGCCCGCGCGGCGATCGCCGCGAGCAGCGCGCCACCGGCGGCCACGGCGATCTCGAGGGGGGTGACGGTGCTGACGAACAGGATGTCGACGACGACCAGTACCGCCCACCAGGCCAGTACCTCGCCGAGTGCCGCCGGAACCTTGCGCATCGCCCCTCCTCGCCCCCGTGCGTCGTCGCGGACCAGCAACGTGTACCTCGTACGGCCGCTTCCATGCCCGACGCACGCCGCGCACCGCGACCCGCCGGGCCGATCGTCACCGTGATGGAGCAGTACACACGGACACGGCACGCCACCGGCCGGCTGCTCACCGCCGGTGCTTCCGAGCGAAGCTGCTGGGAGCGCCTCCGGCCCGGGCTGATCCGTCTTTCCGGGGCCTTCTCGCTCGTGCCCGGTGGCAGGGCCCACGACGAAGCGAGGAGGCGACCGACGCCGGGTCCACGACGAAGCGAGGAGGCGACCGACGCCGGGTCCACGACGTGGTCGGCGCGTACGCGATCGCGGTGAACACCTTCCGGCCCGTCACCGGAGCCGTCCCACCGCCCTGTCGACGGGGCGGGAACGCCGGTATCGGCGGCGCGACCGTCTCCCACGGACCGTCAGGAGCCGAGTCGTGCCCGGGATCCACAGCCATGGCCGACGATCACGCCCCGGGGAAGCCCACTGCGCTTCCTCGTTGAGTCGACGCCGCGGCGAATCGTCCACCGGGGCCTTGGGCCGGCCGGCGAAGCCGCCCTGACGCAGGAGCCGCCCGGGCCCGACGTCAAGATCCGGGAGCTCACCTCCCAGCTCGCTGGGGACGGAGTGCATCCCGCGCTCATCCGGCTGATCGCGTCCTGCCTTGGCGAGAAAGCCAAATACCGCATCACCGCCCAGGCGTTCCGCCGTGAACTCGCCGCTGTCAACGCCTTCGCCGCCACCGAGGTGCTCTCCCGATGACCGACCAGCACAAGACCTCCCTGGAAGCGGACTTCTTCTCCTGGGACGAGGCCGACGACACCGATGCCGGCGACGCGTCGGTGGACGACACCCCGACCGTGGCCGACGTCCCGGAAGCCGGGCGGGCACGGTCGGCGGCCGACGGCACCGCAGGGCTGGCCGGTCGTTCCGGACGGGTCTGGGATCTCGTCGAGCGAAGGATCCGGCCGGTGGGCGAGCCCGCCCAGGTCCGGATGGTCAGGGCGAACGACGGCAGCGCCCTCGGCGCGCTGCGGGCCGCCGCCGAGCACGACCAGGACAGCCTCGACACCGCGGTGCGCGTCCTGATGGGGACCAGCCAGTTCGTCGTTCCGGTGCTGCTGGACGTGCTGCCCGCGACCCTCGACCAGGGGACCCGGTACATCACCACCTGGGCCACCGGCGACGCCATCGAGTCCGACGCCACCGAGCAGCAGGACGACAGCCTCGCCCACGAGCTGGCGCGCGGGCTGCGGATACCGCCCACCCGGGCACTGGAACTCATCGCACCGCTGGGAGCCCTGCTGGAGGAGGCCGCCGAGGGCGGCCTGTTCCCCGTGGAACTCTCCCCGGACCACCTGGTCGTCGACAACGGTTCGCTGCGGCTGACCGGGTTCTCCCGGCACGGTTACGCTCCCCAGCGGGGGATCAGACCCGACTGGGCGAACGCCTCCGAGTGGACGCGGGGACTGCTGGGCGACGAGGAACCGCCCGCGGGCGCGGAGGCGCTGCGGCGCTATCAGTTCCGTGCCCTGTGGGCCCTGGCCGGCTGGCTCGGTTCCGGACGGCGGCCCGCCTCGTGGCGCGCCGTCGCCAGCGACGAGCACCTCCAGGAGTACCTGAAGTCGGCGGGCTTCCGGATCGATCCCTTCGCGCACTCCCGGATGTCCGCCGCCGTCCTCACCGACGCCGTTCGGGAACAGCACAAGGCGGACGCGGTCACGGAGATCGCGGGCAGCGCGGCCGTCGTCGTCTACGACGCGAGTACGGCGCTCAACGCGCGGCAGGACGAGAAGTACCTGCGGAGCCTGGTCGGCGGGTTCTACCAGGCCAAGGTCAGGGCCAGGTCCGAGAGCGACGGGGTGGTGTACCGCGCCGCCCTGCCGGGTGGGATCTCGGTGCGGCTGGACAAGCCGAAGACCGTCACGGCCGACCACAAGACCGCGGTCGACTCCTGGATCCACGTCGAGATCACCGCGTACGAGGCCGGCCTCGACAAGAACGGACGCACCCGCGGGCTGCGGGGCCGGCAGGTCCCGGGGGGCAAGTCCACACCCCTGCCCGAGCGGAAGTCGGTCAACCCCGAGGCGATCCGGCTGGCCGCCCTCCTGGAACGGGGACGTCCCGTCCTGGGGATCGCCCGTATCGGCAGCCGGGACATCGCGGGCGACCTCGCGGGACTGCTCGGCACCTCGGGCTGGGTGCTGACCGAGGACGACCCGGCCGAACTCCTGGAACGGGTGGTGCAGCTGTGCCGGGAGGAGACCGACACCGCACCGGACGTGTACCTGGTGAGCGTCTCCGAGGACTCCCTGGGGCCGAAGGCCCGTGCGGCGTGCCGGATCAACCGGCTGGTCCCCGGGGAGGAAGTGACCTTCGCCGTACGGTCCGGCTCCGACGGCACCTCACTGCCGGTGCGGTGGCAGGACCTGCCCTTCGTGTACGACCTCGACCTCGCCAAGGTCCGTGAGCACGTCTACCCCAAGAGCACGGCGGGCAAGTCCGTCGCCCGGCAGACGTTCCCGGTTGCGTTCGCGGCCTGCGCGACGGATCCCGGCGCCGACGGCGACTTCATCATCTCGATGCAGCGGGCGCTCAAGGACGAGCTGCACCGGCGCCCGGACATCCTGGTGCTCACCGCGGCCGACCTGACCGCCCGGCGCAAGGCTCTGGGCACCCCCCGGGTCAAGGAACACCTGCGCAACCTGGCCGCCGCCCGCCATCTGCTGTCGGCGCTCCCGCTGGTCGGGCCGGTGGTGTCCGATGTGGTCCGTACCGTGGGCGACCGGCAGGTGGGCACGGCCGTCCCGGCGCTGCTGGGTCTTTCCGGCTGGCTGGACGTCCTCGCCCCCGACTGGGACGAGCTGTGCCAGGTGCTGGCGACCGAGGGCATCCATCTGCGCCGCGCCTGCGAACAGCTCGCCACGGTGGCCGAGGCGATCACCCTCGCGCCCGGGCTTCGGCCGTTCCTGCTCGACCTGGTGCTCGCCGACGCCGACGTCGCCGTCCTGCGCGCCTTCCACGTACAGGACGTGATCGGCCGCGCCGCCACGGTGCTCGACGAGGCCGGCCCGGTGCTGGCCCGGACCCTGGCCGCCGCCCTGGCTGCGGCGCCCTTCGGTACCGAGCAGGAGGCCGTCCGGGAGCGGGTGCTCTCCATGCTCGAGCGGGTGGACTTCTGCCGGACCCTGCCCTCGGCGGAGGACGCGCAGTACCTGGTCCCGTCCGAGGCCGTCCAGCTGCTCGACAAGGACCGGACCTCCGACGAGCAACTGCGGTCGTGGGGCACCGCGATACCCGCGATCATCAGCCGGGCCCGTGAGGTCGGCTACGACACCGACCGGCTGCCCGAACTGCTGCGCCGAGCGGGAGTCACCAAGAGCAGGGTGCACCTGGCGACCCGGGAACTCGTCAAGATCGACCAGCGGGTGTGGGCCGATGCCCATCGCGTCGGTCAGGGCCTGCTTCGCGCATGGTGGGACACCTTCGGCGACTTCCAGCTGCTGCTGCCCGTCGGCGAGGGAAGCTGGTCCACCGACGATCTCACCGAGCTCGCCGAACTGGCCGACGGCGACCTGCAGTTGCTCGCCGAATGGCTCAGCGGGCCACTCGACGCCCCGGCCCTGCGCAAGCTGCGCGGGTTCGCCCGGGAGGCCGGTCTCCCCCTGGCGCAGGTGGCCGACCTGTACAGCGAGGGGTCGTGGGAGCTGCCCGAGAACCACGAGGAGCTCGTCGGCATGGTGCGGGCCGCGGCGCGAGAGGGCGCCGATCTCTCCGAACTGCTCGCCGAATGGTCCGACCGGCTGCCGCACTACCGCAGCAGCGGCACCGCCGCGTTGTGGTACCCGGTGGCGGCGCTCCGACTGGTCGACGCGCTCGGGCTGACGGCCGAGTCCGCCGCGGAGTTCGCCGAGGTGGACGCCAAGCGGCTGACCGCGGCCCGTGACGTGCTGATGCGCCGTCCCGTCCTGGCCCGGAGCCTGTCCCAGGCGCGGCCGGCCTCGGTGCGCGAGCTGCTGCCGGTGCTGGAGCATCTGTCGGACCAGCTCACCCCGGACGACATCGACCGCCTGCCGACGACCTCGGACCCGGTACGCGCCGGACGGATCGCCGAGGCGTCCGGGCAGTCGGTCCACGTGGTCTCCCTCGTCCTGCGGGCCTTCCCGCAGGCCACCCCGGAGGAGCTGACGCGGCTGGCCCTCATCGGGCCGCTCGTCTCCGACCTGCGGACCTCCGAGCTGCAGGACCTCGCCGCACTGGAACTCGCGGGCGATCAGTACGGCAAGATCGCCGAGGTCCACCTGTCCCTGCGGGGCGGCCCCAACGTGATCGGTCTGGTGCGGACCCACGGCTCGGCCGCCCTGCACACGGCGCTGGCGCCGATGCCGGTCTTCGACCGGGTCCTGCTGCTCACGGCGATGGCCAAGCTGCCACCGGCATCGGTGGTGGCGCTGGAACTGCGGGCGGACCACATGGCGTCCCTGGCCCGCGCCGAGAACCGCCGTGCGGGAACCTTCGAGGTCCTGGCCTCCTACGGAGGCGGACTCTTCCCCCTGCTGTGCGAGGAGGGCGGTCCGCAGGTGGTGAGCTTCCTCAAGGAGCACGGACGCACCCCGGAGGTGGCGGACTGCCTGACCGTGGGCGGCATGGCCGCGCTGGAGCCGCTGCGCACCCACGGTTCCGCCCTCGTCCAAGTGCTCGCGCTGGCCGGTGTGGATCCGTCGGGGGCCGTGGAGGCCGCCACCGCGCTCACCACGGTCGACAGCGTGCTGGCCGGACGCCGTCCGCTGTCCCGCCGGGCCGTCGGAAGGCTCCTCAACCACACGCCGCTCTACCCGCGCGAGACCCACGGCCGGGTCCGGATCCCGCTGGCCGCCGAGGTCCTCCGCCAGGGCATCGAGAAGTCCGCGGACGAGGCGCGACTGCTGCTCCTCGCCGACAACGCCGTGTACGGGCTGGGGTCATGAGCTCAGGGGACGACGACGGGATGGCCACTGTCGTCGGGTTTCTGGTGGGGGCCGCCCTGGTGATATGGCTCGTCTACGAGCTGATCCGGTTCCTTGTCCACAACCTGGCGACGCTGCTGGCGTGGGGTACCACCTCGGTCCTGGTGGGCCTGTTGTTCTGGGTGCCCTGGGCCGCGCTGCAACTGGTGCGCGAGCGCAACGGACACCTCCGTTCGACCGCTTGGCCGACGCTGTACACCCAGCGTGACCTGCGTTTCTGGGCGGCGGTCGCGGGCGGGGTGATCGGTCTGCTCTTCTGGCCGGTCCTCGCCGAGACCCGCGGCGCCTGGGGGCAACTGGCCACGCCGGCGCAGTGGGGCAGCGCTGTGCTGCCGCTTCTGCCGCCGGTGGCCTATGCGTTCTGCCGTTCTTCGATCCCCTCGGCCGAACCGACCCCGGTCGGCCGCGCGTCCGGGGGACCGTTCCTTCCGGAAGGGCCGGCGCAGGGCCGCACACCGTGGCTGGGCAGCGCCGCCGGTGCGGTGGAGCGCGTCGGGCGTATCCCGTCCGGTACTCCCGCTCTCCTGGGGCAGCCCGGGGTGTGGGGAAGGGAACCCCTTCGGACCGGCCTCGTCGAGAGCCGTCCCGACGGGCATGTGCTGCGGATGCGTCTGGTGAACGTGGATCCGCGGTCCGGTGCATGGAACATGTCGCCTTTCCGCGCGGATGGAGGACTCTGATGCGGTACTTCCTGTGGTTCATGGCGCTGCCCATGGTGTTCGGGCTGGTGACGTCTTCGTTCCAGTTCGTCGTGATGAACGGACCTCTGGTGCTGGGTGCCGGTGTCACGGTCGTCGTCTGTGTCGCCGCCCTGGCCGGGTTCGGGTCCGTACTGGCCCTGCTGCGGGCGCGAAACGGCCACCGCCGGCACACCGCCTGGCCCGTCCTGGGCACCCGGCTGGACGCCCTGGTCTGGACGATGCTGCCGACTGCCGTTCTCGGCACGATCGCCTGGCCGGACCTGGCACTGCTGCGGGACCGGCGATGGGGGGCTTTCGGCGCCGTCGGGGTTCCCGTGCTGGCACCGGCGCTCACTCTGCTTCTGCCGTTCCTGGGCCTGCTGCTGTGGCAGTGGCTGCCGGCCGAACCGGTCCGGGCGGGGAAAGCCAGGACGAGGTTCCTGGCCGGCCCTTCCGTGGTGTCGGCCGTGAGCGAAGCACCGTGGCGGGGGGCGGCCGGCGGAGCGGTGCGTGATGAGAAGCGGACTCCCGGCGGCCTGCTGCTCGCCCTGCCGCCGCGGCAGTGGCGACGAGAGCCGCTGTCCCTGCCCGAGAACGCCCGTCCGGCCCGCAGGACATCACGACGGGTCAGATGGTCGGGCCGCATCGTGGTGGGCCTGGCGGCCCTGCTGGCCCTCGCCGCCGGACTGGCCGCACCGGCCGACCCGAGGGTGCAGTGGTACATGATGGGGGACGTCCGCTCGGCGTTCCTCGCCGACGGTGTCGCCTATGTGACGTACGGGGAGGACGACAGCCTCACGCTGTCCGCCCGCAACGCCGTCACCGGTCAGGAGAACTGGCGGGTTCCGCTGCCCGCCACCCAGGCGGCGGAGGAGCACGGAGCGGCGGACACGCCGAAGCCGGAGCCTCACGGGAAGACGCCCGGGCAGGACACCGTGTACGTCGGCGACCTCGCGGTCAGCGCGCTGGCGACCCGCGACGGCTCGGTCCGCTGGACCTACCCCGCACCCGAGGCCACGCCGGAGATCCGTTTCGGCAGGCCTCTGGTGGCCGGAACACAGGTCCTGGTCACCGCCACGGACGGCACCCTGCGAGCGCTCGACGCGAAGACCGGAAAGCTCCGCTGGAAGAAGCAATGGGGCGCGGACGCCTACGGCGAAGGAAGGTCGTACCCCCTCTCGGACCCTCCGTCGTTCCTGGTGGACCACGGCAGGGCGTATCTGGCGCAGCACGGCAGGGTCGAGGTCTACGGCGCGGCGTCGGGCAGACACATCAGGAAGATCGACGTGCCCGGCGGCGACACGTACGGCACCGTTCGGATCGCGGTGTCGGCCGAAGACGTCTACGCGGCTTCCGGCAGTACGCTCTCGGCCTTCGCGGACCGCACCGGCAAGCGTCTGTGGAGCGTCCCGTTCGAGGGCGACTACGCCAAGGTCCGAAGCCTGACGGTCTCCGGTGACTTCCTGTTCGTCCAGGACGAGTATCACCTGCGGCGGCTCGACGCCCACTCCGGAGACAGTCTCTGGGCGGAGGACGTGCGGGGAGAGTCGATGCCCGTCGTCTCCGGCGACCGGGTCATCGTGGGCTACGAGCAGCAGATCACCTGCCTGCTGGTCTCCTCCGGCAAGTCGTGCGGGATCACCAGCGCCGCCGGCATGGACGAGACGCTCCTGACTCCGGACGGCTCCATCATGCTCGTCGACGAAAGGAACTTCGTGGAGGTCTTCTCCGCGGACCTGAGTCCCCGCGACGAATGGAACGCGCGGCAGCTGCTGCGGAGCTGGGGCGCGACGATCTAGGGTGCCCGCCGAGCCGTGATCGACCGATGGTCCCGGTACGGGGCCCTGCCCGCCGAATGCCGGGCAGGGCCCGATGAGCCCCTGCTGCCCGCCGCTTGAGCTGCAACCGGTCGTAAGACCCGTGCCCCAGCCCTTGCCGGGCGGTTGCCGAGAAGCACCGGGCCAAAGGCCGGCCGCCCGCTGCAACCGGTGCCGGATCGGCAGGGCAGGACACGCGCTCGTGGGTCTGACTGCTCAGAGCCAGTGCTTCCGTTTGAAGACGAAGTACAGGCTGGTGCACACGACCGCCATCAGGACGATCGCGAAGGGGTAGCCGAACACCCAGTGCAGCTCCGGCATGTGACTGAAGTTCATGCCGTAGATCGTGCCGACCAGGGTCGGGGCGAAGAGGATGGCCGCCCAGGAGGAGATCTTCTTGATCTCCTCGTTCTGTTCGAACCCCGCCTCCGCCAACGCCCGCATCTCGGCGTTCTGCTGCTGGGTGACCAGGGTCGCGTTCACCGTGAGGATGTCCTGGAGGGCCTGGCGGAAGCTGTCGACGCGTTCGCTGGTGTGCGTGACGTGGTCGGCCACGTCACGGAGGTAGCGCTGGAGTTCCTCGTCCGTGCCGTACTTGGCGAAGCCGGCCATCAGGCCGTGCAGCATGCCGACGAGCGGGCGGGTGGCGCGCTGGAACTCGACCATCTCGCGGGAGAGTTCGTAGATGCGACGGGAGACCTCGGGGTCGCCGCGGAAGACCTCCGTCTCGATCTCGTCGACGTCGTTCTGGACCCCGGCGACGACCGGGGCGTAGCCGTCGACCACCGCGTCGAGGATGGCGTACAGCACCGCCTCCGGACCGAGTTTCAGCAGGTCGGGGGTGTCTTCCATGCGGCGGCGGACCGCGGAGAGGTTCGGGGCGGCGCCATGGCGGACCGTGATGACGAAGTCGGGGCCGACGAAGACGTGCAGTTCGCCGAAGTCGACCTCCTCGGGCGCGTCGAGGTAGCGGGCGGCGCGCAGGACGACGAACAGCGTGTCGCCGTAGCGCTCCAGCTTCGGCCGCTGGTGGGCCTCCAGGGCGTCCTCGACGGAGAGCGGATGAAGGTCGAACTCCGAGGCGAGAGAGAGGAGTTCGTCCTCGGTCGGGCGGGCCAGGCCGATCCACGCCATGCCGGACGGCTGCTCGCGCAGTTCCCGGAAGGTCTCCGCCAGCGAGCCGGGGGAGGAGACCCGGACGCCGTCGCGGTACAGGGCCGCCTCGACGATGCTGCCCGCTTCGGCGGGGCCCGGACCGGGGCCCGGGGGCACGGCCGGCGGCGCGGGCGTCGGCCGTGGTGGGCGCGGCGGCAGGGGGCGGCGCCAGACGGGCTTCCTGGCTCCGGCGGCTGCGTGGCGTCGCTCGGACATCGTGGCTGCCTCCCGGTCGAGCCTGCGGCCGCGTGATCCACGGTCGCGGTGTGCGCTGCGGGCACGGTTCGCGTCGTGTTCCCGGTCTCTGCTGTCCTCTCCGTTTTCCCCGCTGTCCTTATTCGATCAGGTAGCAGGATATACGGGGCAAACGGCATGGGCGTGGCGTCGGCCTCGCCGGGTGCCGGGTGCCGGGTGCCGGGTGCGCCCGCGTCCCGGCGCCGTCCGGTGCCCGTGGCCGGCTTGCGGACCATAGGTGTCCGCAAGCGGTACTAGCGTGCGGGGCATGACGAAGACGACGACGGCCGCGACCGCCCCCCTGCTCGGCGTCCGCGCCCTCAACCGCGCGACCCTCGACCGGCAGCTGCTCCTGCGCCGCTCGCCGCTGTCCGCCGGGGCGGCGATCGAGCATCTGCTCGGCCTCCAGGCCCAGAACGTCAAGCCGCCGTACTACGCGCTCGCCGCCCGCCTCGACCGTTTCACCCCGCAGGAGCTCTCGGGTGCCATGGCCGATCGCGAGGTCGTCCGGATCGTCACCATGCGCTCGACCATCCACACCCACACCGCCGCCGACTGCCTCACCCTGCGGCCCTTCGTCCAGCCCGCCCGCGACCGGGAGCTGGCGAACTTCCGCAAGGGGCTCACCGGCGTCGACCTCGACCGGCTGTCCGTCCTGGCCCGCGAGCTGGTCGAGGACGCGCCGCGCACCATGAAGGAGCTGCGCGAGGCGCTGCTCCTCCAGTGGCCGGACGCCGATCCGCAGGCCCTGGCGGTCGCCGCGCGCTGCCGGCTGCCGCTCGTCCAGGTGACCCCGCGCGGGCTGTGGGGACACAGCGGCCAGGTCGCGCTCACCACGGCCGAGCGCTGGCTCGGCCGGCCCGCCGAGGCCGCCCCGCCGGCCGAGACCGTCGTACTGCGCTACCTCGCCGCCTTCGGACCGGCCTCCGTGAAGGACATGCAGACCTGGGCCGGGCTGACCCGGCTGCGGGACGTCTTCGAGCGGCTCAGGCCGCGGCTCGTCACCTTCCGGGACGAGAGCGGTGCCGAGCTCTTCGACCTCCCGGACGCGCCCCGCCCCGCCCCGGACACCCCCGCCCCGCCGCGTTTCCTGCCCGAGTTCGACAACCTGCTGCTCTCCCACGCCGACCGCACCCGGGTCGTACCGCGGGAGCTGCGGGGGCGAAGCTGGCGGGGCAACCAGGCGTACCGCACCCTGCTCGTCGACGGCTTCCTCGCCGGGGTGTGGAAGCCGGCAGACGACGGCCTGGTCGTCGAGCTGTTCGGCCCGCTCGGCAGGGCCCGGCGGGACGAGGTCGTCGCGGAGGGGGAGCGGCTGCTCGCGATCGTGCGCCCGGAGGATGCGGGCGGTGTGCGGTTCGGGACCGTCGTACCGGGATGAACGCATGGATAGGGGGCGTTGCGGGCTGCTCGTGGTAGCTCGCAACGCCCCCGGTCTTCACCTGAGGGGTGCTCAGGAAACCTTCCGGGTCACGAGTTGACCTGCGTGGTCACCAGGCTGGAGAAGGTGGTCAGCCGGGTGTAGACACCCGGGTAACCGGCCTCCGCGCAGCCCTCGCCCCAAGAAGTGATCCCTGCCAGGACGCCCCCGACTAGCAGGGGACCGCCGCTGTCGCCCTGGCAGGTGTCTACGCCGCCGGAGGTGTATCCGGCGCAAACCATGTCGGTCTGGACGAAGTCCGAACCGTAGGAGCTCTTGCAGCTGGAGTCGGACACGATCGGCACGGTCGCGGTCCGCAGCTGGTTGGAGGAGCTCCCGCTCTCCGAGGTGGTGCCCCAGCCCAGGATGCGGGCCGTGGTGCCGGCCGCGTACACGCTGGTCTGGGAGGAGGAGACGTACGGCGCCGTCGTGTACGGCATCGAGGTCGAGAGGGTCAGCACGGCGACGTCGTCGCCGTTGGTGGCGTCCGTGTAGGACGGGTTGATCCAGATCTTGCTGACCTTGCTGACCGTGCCGTTGGTGCCGTTGAGGTAGGTGCGGCCGCCGACCACCCGGACACTGCCGGTGCTTTCGCCCACCATGCAGTGCGCGGCCGTGACCACCTTGGTCGCCGACACCAGGGTCCCGCCGCAGAACTGGTTCTGCGAGGCGTCGGTGATCTGCATCATGAACGGGTACGCGGTGGTCGTGGTCGTGGTGCCGCCGACGATGGGCTGGGGCGCGGCGACAGCGGTGGGGGCGCTGAGCAACGCGGTGGTGACGGCGGCCGCGGTCGCCGCGACGGCGGCGACGGCGGTCCTGTGTGCGCGGTCGAGCCCGAACATGAGTCTCCTCAGTGGGGGATGCCGGTGGGGGGCGCGCGGGCGTGGGGGGTGCACGGGGGTCGCGGGACCGACCCCCGTGTGCCTGGGCGTGCGGCACACCCCAAAAACTAGGACCCGGCGCCGCCGCCTCCCAATGAGGGAACCCCCTAAGGGAGTTGGGCAGGGAAAACCCTCGGTTGTCCCTCGGCAAACCCGTCAGTGAAGTAAACCCGCGCGACACTCACTTCGCGCGGCGCCCCGCCGCCAGTCGGACGATGTCCACCCGCGAACGGATCCCCAGCTTGCGGTAGACCCGGGTCAGCGTCGCCTCGACCGTCTTGACGCTGATGTACAGCCGGGCGGCGATCTCCCGGTTGGTGGCTCCCTCCATGACCAGCGCGGCGACCTGACGCTCCATCGCGGCGAGGCCCTCCAGCGCGTCGAGGGCGGGGTCCCGCGGGGCGTCGACGGCCTCCTCCTCCGGCTCCGCGGCGGCCGCCGCGTCCACCTGCCGCAGCCACGGCAGCGCGCGGCAGCGCCGGAACAGCCGGGCGGCCTCGTCGTACGACGTCGGCCCCGGCCTGCGCGTGCGCAGCCGGGCCAGCGCGAACGCGGCCCGCGCCTCCTCCAGGCCGTACCCCAGCTTGGCGAGCCGGTCCTGAACGGACGTCAGCTGCGAGAGCGCGGCCTCCTGGTCGCCGCGGGCGGCCCGCACCAGCGCCTCCGAGCGGTCCAGCACGGCCAGCACGCTCTCCCGGCCCAGCCGCAGCGCGTGCGCGCGCGAGACGTCGATCAGCTCCTGCGCCTCGCCCGGCTCCCCGATCCGTACGAGGGCCTCGGCCAGGTCGCTCTGCCAGCGGCCGCGCGCCGGGTCGGTGATGCCGAGCCCGGACTCCAGCTCGCGCACCCGGCGCAGCGAACGGACCGTGCCCGCCGCGTCCCCGGCCACCAGCTGGGCGTACCCGAAGGCGGCCAGGGCCCGGGAGAGGTACATCTGGTCGCCGTCCTCCTCGGCCCGTTCCGCCGCCTCGCGGGCCAGCTCCAGCGCCTGGTCCACGTCACCGCCGGAGGCCTCCGCGAGGGAGGCGAGCATCGCCGAGGCGCCGAGCCCGATCCCGGAGTCGCGGGCCAGCCGCAGGCTCTCGCGGGCCAGGTCCAGGGCCCGTCCGCAGTGCCCGGAGCGCAGCTCGGTCTCGGCCAGGAAGCGCTGGAAGTGCACCTCGCTCTCGACCATGCCGCGCCGCTGCACCTCGCGCAGCAGCGCGGTGATGGTGCTGCGGGCCTCGGGCAGCTGGTCGCTCATCAGCAGCCAGCGGAACCGGGCCGCTCCCGCGCCGTTGTGGTGGCAGGCCACATACGGGTCCTGGGGTTCCTTGAGCGCCCGCTTGATGGTCACGGGGGCGTTTGGGTGGCCCATCAGGGTCTCGGTCGAGGCCTGGAAGGACAGCGCCATGAGCTCGGTGCGCCGGTCGCCGGCGGTCGCGGCGAGCTCCGCCGCGTGCGCGGCCTCGGTGCGGGCCTCGGAGAAGTCGCCCTCGACCACCAGGCCGCGCCAGGCCAGCTGGTAGTGGACCAGGGCGAGCAGCTTGGGGTCCTCGCCCGCGTCGACCAGCACCTGCGGGAAGACGGCGTCGACCTCGCCGAGGGCCTGTCCGGCCGCCTCGATGACGATCATCCAGGCCCGTACCCGTTCGGCGGGCACGGTGGCCCGGGTCAGCACCTCGTGCGCGATGTCCCGGGCGAGCTCCACCTCGCCGGCGGTGATCGCGTCCTCGGCCGCCTGCAACCGCCGGTCGTCGGGGCCGGGGGTGGCGCCGGCCGGGGTGTGGCGGGCGGCGAGCAGTCCGAGGGACGCGGCGACGGACGGGGCGCCGCGGTCCCGGGCCAGCGCGGCGGCGCCGGCCAGCCGGGCGGCCACGTCCGGGTCGGTGCCGGTGGTCGCCAGGGCCAGGTGCCGGGCCCGCTCGATCGGGTCGGACGCCGCGGTGGACAGCGCCGCGTGCGCGGCCCGGCGGTCCTGCGCGGGCGCCTCCGCGTACAGCGCGGCGGAGATCAGCGGATGCGCGAACCGTACGGCCGGGCCCTCCGGCTCCGTCGCCAGCAGGCCGAGCCGGGCGGCTTGTGCGGTCTCCGCCTCGGCGTTCTCCCGGCCGGCGGCCAGCAGCAGGGACAGGGTGGGGCGGGCGCCGGCGCTGGCCACCAGCAGGGTGCGGCGGACGTCGTCGGAGAGCATGCCGAGCCGGTGCAGGACCAGGGCCCGCAGGGAGGTGGGCACCGGCAGCGGCTCGCCGGGGCGGGGCGGGGTGGGGTTCTCGCCGAGGGCCCGGCCCAGTTCGAGCGCGAACAGCGGGTTGCCGCCGCTGGTGCGGTGGATCTCGCGGACCGTGGAGCGGGGCAGGTCGGTGTAGCCGCGGTCGTCGAGCAGCGCGGAGACCTGGGCACGGGAGAGCGGGTTGAGGCGCAGGGCGACCGTGTCGGGCGGGGACGCGCGTAGATGGCGGTCGTACTCCTGGCCCTCGGTCCGCACCGCGCAGAGCATCTGCACCGGGGTGTCGCCGAGGCGGCGGGCGGCGAAGCCGAGCAGTTCGGCACTGGCCGAATCCAGCCACTGGAGGTCGTCGGCGACGATCAGGAGGGGGCCGTCGGCGGCGAGGGCGCGCAGCGCCGAGAGCACGGCGAGGCGCAGCGCGAGGCCGTCACGCTGGAGGGTGGACTCCCCGCGGCCGGTGATCGCCGACTCCAGCGCGGTGCGCTGGGCGGCGGGCAGCTTGTCGGACACCTGGTCGAGAGCCAGCCCGAGGAGATCGGCCAGGGCGAGAAACGGAAGGTGGGATTCTGACTCCGTCGCGGAGCAGCGCAAGACGGTGTGGGCCACCTGGGAGTATTCCGCGGCCAATGCCTGGAGCACGGTCGATTTACCTATTCCGGCAGGGCCGTGCAGGAGCACGCTGCCGGAGCGGCCGAGCTGCTCGCGGGCGGCCGTGAACAGGTCCTCCCTGCCGATGACCAGGTCGGGGCGGCATCGGGCAGGCTCCTGGAAGTCCCGTCGCACGGTTACCGCTCCCCTCCGTGTGTCGTGTCCGTACCAAATTCTAGGCAACATCTCTTTGAAATTCGGACGGACTGAGTGGTGAGGGATATAACAAATGGCGATGCATGGAGAAATTCACAACCCGGACACATGAATGAAACGACATCATTTTGTCCGAAAGTCGATGATTTTACGATTTCTTGGTGGTGTCGGCAGGCCATGATCCTTTAAGGCAGCACCCCCGTCCGGCGCGCCACCGCCACCGCCTCCCCCCGGGTGCGCGCGCCCAGCTTGCGCATCGCCGACCTGAGGTAACCCTTCACCGTCTCCGAGCGTAGCCCCAGCCGCTCCGCGGCCACCGCGTTCGTCGCCCCGGCCGCCACCCACACCAGTACGTCCACTTCCCGGGGCGTCAGCCGCGCCGGGCGGGCCGTATCCCCTCGGGCACCCTCCGGGGCGCCCGCCGCGGGCGAGGGTGTCAGCAGCCCACACGCCGCCAGCAGCTCGGCCCGCAGCACCGGATCCGTGATCCGCGGCACCAGCGCGCGCAGCGCCGCGTGCGCCTCCCGCATCTGCTCCCAGGCGGCCGCGGCGCCCGGGTCCGCGGCCCCGGCCGGCCGGGCCGCCGACAGCAGACGGTCCGCCTCCTCCCGCACCACCAGCGCCTGCTCCACGTCCCGCGCCGCCTCGACCGCCGCGCTCAGCGTGCGGTCGCCCAGCGGCTGGGCCGTGCGCAGCGCGCCGTACAGCACACCGCGCACCCGGCGCCGTACCACCACCGGCACCGCCAGTACCGAGCGCAGCCCCTCGGCGGCGACCGCGGAGTCGTACTCGTGGCTGATCTGCCGGGAGGAGGAGTAGTCCGTCACCGCGCACGCGCGGGCCAGGGCCACCGCCTTGCCGCCCAGACCGTTGCCCGCGCTCACCGCGAGCGCGCGCAGCGCCGGCGTCGCGTTGCCGCTCAGTTCACTGATCCGCATCTGCTGCCGCCCGGCGTCGACCAGACCGCCGAAGGCCACCGGCAGCCCGGTCGTACGGCGCAGGCGGGCCAGCGCGCCGCGGATCTCCGCCGCTCCGGCCGCGTCCGCCGCCATGTTCCCGCCCCTCTCTCGTGGTCGCTGTGCTGCACACACCCCCGTTCGGGGGTAGTGAGACCTGCATCACGGATTACACGATGACGGAGAGCCGCCCGGCAATGGTCCGGCACCGAGGAGGACAAATGACGACGGCGACGGAGCTCTTCCGCAGCGCGCGGGACTTCCTGCTGGAACACCGCGAGGACTACGCCACCGCCTACGAGGGCTTCGCCTGGCCGCGCCCGCCCCACTTCAACTGGGCGCTCGACTGGTTCGACGCGATCGCGCACGGCAACGACCGCACCGCCCTGCACATCGTCGAGGAGGACGGCTCCGGGACCCGGCTGTCCTTCGCCGAGTTGTCCCTGCTCTCCGACCAGGCCGCGAACTGGCTGCGCGGACAGGGGGTGCGCGCCGAGGACCGGATCCTCGTCATGCTCGGCAACCAGGCCGAGCTGTGGGTGACGGCCCTGGCCGCCATGAAGCTGCGCGCCGTCGTCATCCCGGCCACCCCGCTGCTCGGCCCCGCCGACCTGCGCGACCGCGTCGAGCGCGGCCGGGTCCGGCACGTGGTCGTGCGGGCCGAGGACACCGCCAAGTTCGACGAGGTGCCCGGCCCCTACACCCGGATCGCCGTCGGCGGCGCCCCCCTCGGCTGGCTGCCCTACGAAGACCTGTACGGCGCGGAGGCCGGCTTCGCCCCCGACGGCCCGACCCTGGCCGACGACCCGCTGATGCTCTACTTCACCTCGGGCACCACCGCCCGCCCCAAGCTCGTCGAGCACACCCACACCTCGTACCCCATCGGGCATCTGGCCACCATGTACTGGATCGGGCTCCGGCCCGGCGACGTGCACCTGAACATCTCGTCGCCCGGCTGGGCCAAGCACGCCTGGTCGAACCTGTTCGCGCCGTGGAACGCCGAGGCGACCGTCTTCATCCACAACTACACCCGCTTCGACGCGGCCCGGCTGATGGCGGAGATGGACCGGGCCGCCGTGACGACGTTCTGCGCCCCGCCCACCGTCTGGCGGATGCTCATCCAGGCCGACCTGACCCAACTGCGCACCCCGCCGCGCGAGGTCGTCGCCGCGGGCGAGCCGCTCAATCCCGAGGTCATCGAGCAGATCCGACGGGCCTGGGGGGTGACCATCCGGGACGGCTTCGGCCAGACCGAGACCGCCGTGCAGGTCGCCAACAGCCCCGGACAGCCGTTGAAGACCGGCTCCATGGGCCGCCCGTGCCCCGGCTACCGCGTCGAACTGCTCGACCCGGTGTCCGGCGCGCCCGGGGTCGCCGAGGGCGAGATCGCGCTCGACCTGTCGGCGCGCCCGGTCGGCCTGATGACCGGCTACCACGGCGCCCCGGACCGTACGGCGGAGGCGATGGCGGGCGGCTACTACCGCACCGGCGACATCGGCGCCCGGGACGCGGACGGCTACATCACCTACGTGGGTCGCGCGGACGACGTGTTCAAGGCGTCCGACTACAAGATCAGCCCGTTCGAGCTGGAGAGCGCCCTGCTGGAGCACGAGGCGGTGGCCGAGGCGGCCGTGGTGCCCGCGCCGGACGAGCTGCGCCTGGCCGTGCCCAAGGCGTACGTCGTCCTCGCCGAGGGCTGGGAGCCGGGCCCGGACACCGCGAAGGTGCTCTTCGAGCACTCGCGGGACGTCCTCGCGCCCTACAAGCGCATCCGCCGCCTGGAGTTCGGCGGCCTGCCCAAGACCGTCTCCGGCAAGATCCGCCGGATCGAGCTGCGCGAGGCCACGGCCGCCGGCTCGGACGCCGAGTACCGCGAGGAGGACTTCCGGTGACCGCATCTTCCTACGCCCACGGGACCAGCGAGGTCCCCCTGCTCGGCGCCACGATCGGGGCCGACCTCGACCGGACGATCGCGGCCCATCCCGACCGCGAGGCACTGGTCGACGTGCCGTCCGGACGGCGCTGGACCTACGCCGAGTTCGGCGCGGCCGTCGACGAGGTGGCCCGCGGACTGCTCGCCCACGGCATCGCCAAGGGCGACCGGGTGGGCATCTGGGCGGTCAACTGCCCCGAGTGGGTGTTCGTCCAGTACGCCACCGCCCGCCTCGGCGTGATCATGGTGAACATCAACCCCGCCTATCGCGCGCACGAATTGGAGTACGTGCTCAAGCAGGCCGGCATCGCGATGCTGGTCGCCTCCCTCGCCCACAAGGGGAGCGACTACCGGGCGCTGGTCGACCAAGTACGGCACAAGTGCCCCGAGTTGCGGGACGTCGTCTACATCGGCGACCCGTCGTGGGACGCCCTCACGGCCTCCGCCGAGCGCGTCGCGCCCGAGCGGGTCGCCGCGGCGCGGGCGGAGCTGAGCTGCGACGACCCGGTCAACATCCAGTACACCTCGGGCACCACCGGTTTCCCGAAGGGCGCCACGCTCTCCCACCACAACATCCTCAACAACGGCTACTGGGTGGGCCGTACGGTCGGCTACACGGAACAGGACCGGATCTGCATCCCCGTCCCTCTGTACCACTGTTTCGGCATGGTGATGGGGAATCTGGCCGCCACCTCGCACGGCGCGTGCATGGTGATCCCCGCCCCGTCGTTCGACCCGGCGGCGACCCTGCGGGCCGTCGAGCAGGAGCGGTGCACCTCGCTCTACGGCGTCCCCACCATGTTCATCGCGGAGCTGAACCTCCCCGACTTCGCGTCGTACGACCTGTCGTCGCTGCGGACCGGCATCATGGCGGGCTCGCCCTGCCCGGTCGAGGTGATGAAACGCGTGGTCGCCGAGATGCACATGGCGGAGGTCTCCATCTGCTACGGCATGACCGAGACCTCCCCGGTCTCGCTCCAGACCCGCAGGGACGACGACCTCGAACACCGCACCGGCACCGTCGGCCGGGTCCTGCCGCACCTCGAGGTCAAGGTCGTCGACCCGGCGACCGGGGTGACCGTGCCGCGCGGCACCGCGGGCGAACTGTGCACCCGCGGGTACAGCGTGATGCTCGGCTACTGGGACGAGCCGGAGAAGACCGCCGAGGCCGTCGACGCCGGACGCTGGATGCACACCGGCGACCTGGCCATGATGCGCGAGGACGGGTACGTCGAGATCGTCGGCCGCATCAAGGACATGATCATCCGGGGCGGTGAGAACGTGTACCCGCGGGAGATCGAGGAGTTCCTCTACGCCCACCCGAAGATCCGGGACGTCCAGGTGGTCGGCGTGCCGCACGAACGGTACGGCGAGGAGGTCCTCGCCTGCGTCATCCCGAGCGACCCCGCCGATCCGCTCACCCTGGAGGAACTGCGGGCCTTCTGCGCGGACCGGCTCGCGCACTACAAGGTCCCGAGCAGGCTCCAGATCCTGGCGGGCTTCCCGATGACGGTGTCCGGGAAGGTACGCAAGATCGAACTGCGGGAGAGGTGGACGGAGGGGGCGGTCTCCTAGGGCGTGTTTCGAAAGTCCCGTCTGCCCGGCGACGCCTGGCACGCGCTCCCCCGGAGGGGGCACCCCCAGCCGCGTTGTCGGGATCACCCCGATACAACCAGTATCGGGGCGACCCTCCGCCTTGCGATCGCACGCACCAGACGCCGCCGGGCCCGCCCTTCGGGCGGACGACGCTACTTTCGAAACACGCCCTAGGGCCTGGGGGGCCGAGGTCCGGGACTGCGGGGTCGGATTTCCGGGCCGCGCGGCTCGCGCCCGGCGGGGCGGGGGTCTTCCGGGCGTCCCGCGTCCCGGGCCCCGCGTCCCGCGTCCCGGGCCCCGCGTCCCGCGTCCCGGGCCCCGCGTCCCGCGTCCCGGGCCCCGCGTCCCGCGTCCCGGGCCCCGCATCCCGCGTCCCGGGCCCCGCGTCCCGCGGTCGGTGGCGGAGTGCGCCGGGCCGGACGGTCAGGGCGCCCCCGACTCGTGCAGTCGGTCCGCGGGGCCGTTCACCGGCCTCGGTGTGCCCAGCAGGTCGAGGACGAAGAGGGGGACGAGCAGGACGTCGGCCCGGCCGCGGGCGTCCTCGGCGTACCCCGCGAGCGAGAAGTAGGCGCAGGCCGCGGAGTCCGCCATGGCGGTCAGCCACAGGCACTCCACGTCCCGTACGCGCGCCGGGCGCGCCGTCGGGTCCACCTGGGCGACGAGACCGTGGCCGGCCAGCGCGATCCCGGTCGGCGGCCGCCGCTCGCCCCGGCGGACGTCCCGGTAGCCGAGCCCGCTCAGATAGCGGGCGGCGGCCGTGACCGCGTCCAGCGTCGTGCGGATGGGCGCGGGCCGGAAGGCCGGGCGCGGCACACGGGTGGCGGGGGTGGCCGCGACCGGGAGGCGCAGCACCGTGCCGCACGGGCAGCCCAGTTCCGGCGCCGGCCACTGGCCCCGGCTGCCGCAGGCGGCGCACCGCACGGTGACCCACTGTTCCTCCCAGACCCGGTGGGTCAGCGCCCTGGGCGTGCCGCGCGGGTCCAGCGGCGGGGCCACCGGCGCTCCGCAGACGCACGGATACGACGGCGAGGCGTAGAGGTGCTCGCGCCGACAGGCCGGGCAACGCACCGGCAGGCTCTCGGACATGGCCCGCTCCAGGACGGCATCACAGGGGGACGGCGCCCCATCGTCCTCCAGGAGGGCCCCGCCTGTCCGTCCCTTGACTGCCTTCGCCCCACCCGCCTACATTACTTCCAGATGGTAGAAGTTAAATTCCGCAATGCGGAATACCTGGGAGCTGCGGAATCCACGGCAGCGTGCGGGAAGCGCTCGGGGCGCGACGGTCGAGCGGATCCGACAGTCGAGGCAGGAGTACTCCATGGCCCGTATGACCGCCGCCCGCGCGGCAGTCGAGATCCTCAAGCGCGAGGGCGTCACCGACGTGTTCGGTGTCCCCGGCGCCGCGATCAACCCCTTCTACGCGGCCCTCGAGGCCGCCGGGGGCATCAGGCACACCCTCGCCCGCCATGTGGAGGGCGCCTCGCACATGGCCGAGGGCTACACCCGCACCCGTCCCGGCAACATCGGCGTCTGCGTCGGCACCTCGGGTCCGGCGGGCACGGACATGATCACCGGGCTCTACTCCGCTCTCGGCGACTCGATCCCGATCCTGTGCGTCACCGGCCAGGCCCCCACCTCCGTGCTGCACAAGGAGGATTTCCAGGCCGTCGACATCGCCTCCATCGCCGGCCCGGTGACCAAGACGGCGGTCACCGTGCGGGCGGCGGCCCAGGTCCCCGGCGTCCTCCAGCAGGCCTTCCACCTCATGCGGTCCGGCCGCCCCGGTCCGGTCCTCGTCGACCTCCCCGTCGACGTGCAGCTCACCGAGATCGAGTTCGACCCGGAGACCTACGCGCCCCTCCCGGTCTGCAAGCCGGCCGCGACCCGCGCCCAGATCGAGAAGGCGATGGGGCTGCTCAACGCCTCCGAGCGGCCGCTGATCGTGGCGGGCGGCGGGATCGTCAACGCCGACGCCGCCGAACTCCTCGTCGGGTTCGCCGAGTTGACCGGTACCCCGGTGGTGCCGACGTTGATGGGCTGGGGCGTCCTGTCCGACGACCACGAACTGAACGCGGGCATGGTCGGCCTCCAGACCTCGCACCGCTACGGCAACGCGACCTTCCTGGAGTCCGACTTCGTCCTCGGTATCGGCAACCGCTGGGCCAACCGCCACACCGGCAGGCTCGACGTCTACACGGCCGGCCGGACGTTCGTCCACATCGACATCGAGCCCACCCAGATCGGCCGGATCTTCGCCCCCGACCTCGGCATCACCTCCGACGCGGGGGCCGCCCTGCGTCTGCTCGTCGAGGTGGCGCGGGAGCTGAAGGCGGACGGCCGGCTGCCCGACCGCTCCGGCTGGGCCGCCGCCACCCAGGAGAAGCGGGCACGGCTGCAACGCCGTACCCACTTCGACGACGTCCCGATCAAACCGCAGCGCGTCTACGAGGAGATGAACAAGGTCTTCGGTCCGGAGACCCGGTACGTCAGCGCCATCGGCCTCGCGCAGATCGCGGGCGCGCAGCTGCTGCACGTCCACCGGCCCCGGCACTGGATCAACTGCGGGCAGGCGGGTCCGCTCGGCTGGACCGTCCCGGCCGCGCTCGGCGTGGCCAGGGCCGACCCGGAGGCGTCCGTCGTCGCCCTGTCCGGGGACTACGACTTCCAGTTCCTGATCGAGGAACTGGCCGTCGGTGCCCAGCACCGCATCCCGTATGTGCACGTCCTGGTGAACAACGCCTACCTGGGCCTGATCCGGCAGGCGCAGCGGGCCTTCGACATCGACTTCCAGGTCAATCTGGAGTTCGAGAACATCAACGCGCCCGAACTCGGCGGCTACGGCGTCGACCACGTGAGGGTCGCCGAGGGGCTCGGCTGCAAGGCGATCCGGGTCACCGACCCGGGCGGCCTGGGCGCCGCCTTCGAACAGGCCCGCAAGCTCGCCGCGGAGCACCGGGTGCCCGTCGTCGTCGAGGTGATCGTGGAGCGCGTCACGAACATCGCGATGTCGACGACCGGTGACATCGGTGACGTCGTCGAGTTCGAGGAGATCGCGACCGAACCCGGCCACGCGCCGACCTCGATCAGGACGCTGAAGGTCTGAGGAGGCGGTACGGGGACAAGGCGGCACGATCGCGGGTGGCGCGTGGGCTCACGCCGTTCCGCAGCCGGTGATGTCGCCCCCGCCGCCGCTGCCCCAGGACTGCCACGGGTCCCGCTCGGTCGTCCCGCCCCGGCCGGTCAGTCCCGCCTCGCGGGTGAGGCGCGGCGCGAGCTCGGTCAGCGCCCGGTCGCCGTACAGGGCGACCGCGAGCAGCTGCTCCTCCACCGGCAGCCCGGGACCGTGGGCGGGCAGCGGGTGCCGGGCGCGCAGGGACTTCAGGGTGCGGCGGCCGGCGCGGGTGCGGCCGGGCGGGAACGTACGGAGCAGCCCGGCGGTCCTGAGGTCGTCCCGCAGGCCGGTGAGCGCACGGCGTACCGCCTGCCGGTCCAGCAACTGCCGTAGGCCCGCGGGCCGGTAGAGCGCGGCGTGCACGGCCTTGGTGAGCGGCGGCAGGGACCGGTCCGGGGCCGGACCGGTGGTGCGCATCGTGCCCGGCCGGCCGGGGCCGACGGCACCGCGCAGATGCAGCGAGAGGACGGCCACCGTGACGGCGGCGCGGGGACCGCCCCGCAGCAGGGCGATCGCGTGCGGTTCCAGCCGGCTCGGCGCGGCACTGTCCATGGCAACCCCCGTCGCGAGGCCCGCCGCCCCCGTGCCGGCAGGCCCCGCGTGAGAAGAATGTGCCCGCACGCGGGGCCGGTTGAAGCCTCTGCGGCCGTCTCCAGAGGATGATTTGAGGATTGCGTAGCCCGGGTACGCCCTCAGTCGTACATCCGTACGGGTCGTCCGTACGTGCCGTCAGGGCTGTGGCTCGTGCTCCGACAGTCCCGGCCAGTCGTCCGGGCCGCCGCCCTGCCACTCGATGAGATCGCTCTCCTCGACCTCGATCCGGTCCAGGTCGGCCATGCGCAGGATCTCGACGACATCGTCCAGATGGCTGGCGATGCCCAGGGTCTGGTCGCCCGTGGTGACCCGCCGGGAGCCGTCCAGGGCCGGGGCGTGCACCACGATGTGCGGGAACTCCGTCGGTGGATGCGTCATGCCTTCAGGCTGCTGCGGGCGGGCCGGATCCGCACTCCGGGAACCTCCGCCGGACGCGGTGCGCGGTACGTCGTACGAGGCCGCGCCGCGGGCCGGGTGCCCGGGACTCCCGGCGGCGACGGCGCCGTCGGGACTCCCGGGGCGCCTCAGACCTGGCTGCCGGAGAGGCGTTCGACGGCGCGCAGCAGGGCCGAGTGGTCCAGGCCGCCGTCGCCCTGCGCGCGCAGGCTGGCGACGAGCTGGGCGACCACGGCACCGACGGGCAGGGCGGCACCGACGGCCCGGGCCGCGTCCGTGACGATCCCCATGTCCTTGTGGTGCAGGTCGACGCGGAAGCCCGGCCTGAAGTCGCGGCCGAGGAAGTTGTCCCTCTTACGGGTCAGCACGGTGGAGCCGGCCAGCCCGCCGGCGAGGACGTCCAGCGCCGCCGTCAGGTCCACGCCGGACTTCTCCAGGAACACCACGGCCTCGGCGCACGCCTGGATGTTCACGGCGACGATCAGTTGGTTGGCGGCCTTCACGGTCTGCCCGGCGCCGTGCGGGCCGCACCGGACGACGGTCCTGCCCAGCGCCTCGAGGACCGGCCGGGCCGCGTCGAAGTCCGCCTGCTCGCCGCCGACCATGATGGACAGTACGGCCTCGACGGCACCCGCCTCACCGCCGGACACCGGGGCGTCCAGCACCCGGATGCCCCTGGCGGCCGCCGCCCGCGCCAGCTCGACCGAGGTCCCCGGGGTGATCGACGACATGTCGATGAACAGGGCGCCGGGCCGGGCGTTCTCCAGGACGCCGTCGGGTCCGTACGCGACGGCCTCGACCTGGGGGGACGCGGGCACCATCGTGATGATCACGTCGGCGTCCCGGACGGCCTCGGCGACCGAGCCGGCCGCGGTGCCGCCGGCGGCGGCCAGCCGGTCCAGCTTGTCCTGTTCCAGGGTGAAGCCGGTGACGTCGTAACCCGCCTTGACCAGGTTCTCGGACATCGGGGAGCCCATGATGCCCAGACCGATCCACGCGATCGAGGGGCGGTCCTTGCGGGTGGAGCCTGCGGGACTGCTGCTCATGGTGTGAGTGCCTCTCTGACTGCTCGGCGGGTTGTTCGGCGGCCTGTTCAGCGGGCCGCTCGGGCCTCGGGGGGCAGCCATCCGAAGGCCTCGGCGCTCGGACGGTCGCCCGGCTTGTACTCCAGGCCGATCCAGCCCTCGTAACCGGCCTTCCGCAGCCGCCGAAGGAGGTCGTCGAGCGGGAGGCCGCCGGTGCCCGGCGCGCCCCGGCCCGGGTTGTCGGCGATCTGCACATGTCCGGTGACCGACGCGTACCGCTCGATCGCCCCCGGCAGGTCCTCGCCGTTCATGGACAGGTGGTAGAGGTCCATCAGGAAGCGTGCGTTGCCGAGGCCGGTGACCCGGTTGACGCGGTCGACGACCTCGACACCGGCCTGCGCGCTCACCAGCGGATAGCGGGGCGACTCCGTCCGGTTGAGGGTCTCGACCAGCAGGATCGCCCCGATCCGGTCGGCCGCGGCGGCCGCGAGCGCCAGGTTCTCCAGCGCCAGCGCGTCCTGCTCGGCCGCGGCCACGCCGTCGACCCGGTTGCCGTACAGGGCGTTGAGCGCCCCGCAGCCCAGCGCCCCGGCGAGGTCCGCCGCCACCTCGACGTTGGCGCGGAACCGCTCCGACTCCGCGCCGGGGACCGACAGTGCGCCGCGGTCCGGGCCGGGGAGCAGCCCGGCGTAGAAGTTCAGGCCCGTCAGCCGGACGCCCGCGCCCTCGATCGCCTCGCCCAGCGCGTCGAGCTCGGACCGCCCGGGGGTGGGGGAGTCGGTCCATGGCCACCACAGCTCGACCGCGGTGAAACCGGCCGCGGCGGCGGCCGCGGGACGCTCCAGGAGCGGGAGCTCCGTGAACAGGATCGACAGGTTCACGCTGAAGCGCCGCTCGGCGGCCGTGTGCGCGCCATGACCCGGCATGAGGTTGGACGCCCCTTTCACCACCCTATGAATTATTCCGTATTGTGGAAGCGTATTTCTGCTTCATGAAAGACTGCCGTCGGTCCTCGTCGCATGTCAAGAGGGGGGCGGCCAAAGCCGGTACCGCGCGTTAGGTTGAGCGCGTGCGATTGAGAGTGGAGTTCACGACCGAGCCCTTCGACCTCGAGGAGGCTCCCGCACACGCGCTGGTGGCCCGCGAGGTCGTCGAGGGTGCCGCGCTGGACACCGTGGACGTCGGCCCGTTCGGCAACACGGCGGAAGGCGGTGCCGACGCGGTGCTCACGGCCGTGGACGCCGTGCTGCGCAGAACCCTGGCGGCCGGCGCCACCCGGATCTCGCTCCAGGTCAACGTGGTCGGGGAGGGCGAAGGATGACCGCGGCCGGGGAGGGAGCCTTCATCGCGGCCGTGAAGCCGCTGGTCGACGCCATCGGCGGCGAGATACTCCCGCCCGACGAGGCCGGCCCCGACGACGTGGTGCTCTCCTGGGCGGGCGCCGACGCCGTCGCGGTGCGCCTGCCCCAGCTCGCCGACTCCCTCGACCACATCCTGGCCGCCATGGAGCGCAGGATGGGCAGACCGCTGGCCGACCTGGACCGCAAGGCCAAGCAGGAGGTCGTACGGACGCTGGAGGCGCGCGGCGCCTTCTCCGTACGGCACGGCGTGGAGACCGTGGCGGGCGCGCTCGGGGTGAGCCGCTTCACGGTCTACAACTACCTCAACCGCGAGAAGCAGGGCTGAAGTCCGGGCCGGGGCCGTTGCCGCCCGGCGCCGTCGACCGGTGTTGTCACACAGAATTTTCAACAAAGTGTTGACGCTGTCTCGCGGAGGGCGTTAGCTGACGGCAGTCCGCACCGCACGAAGGCCGCGTCCGGCCGAGCAGGCCGCATCCGGCTACGGAGGCTCCCGTGACTTCGACTTCCGCGTCCCCGGGTCTGGCCCGGTTCAACGTCCTCGGGGAACACGAGGCCCTGGCAGCCCTGCACGAGGTGTGCGCCTCCACGGCATGGGCCGGCCGACTGCTCGCCGCCCGCCCGTACGCCACCGCCGAAGACCTCTACGCCGCCAACGACACCGCCACGGCCGCGCTGACCGCGGCCGACCTGGCGGAGGCCATGTCCGGGCACCCGCCGATCGGCCGCCCCGCGCCGGGCGATCCGACCTCGGCCCGGGAACAGCGCGGCATGGCCGACGCCGCGGAGGAGCTCAAGGCGGAGATGCTCGCACTCAACCTGGCCTATCAGGACAGGTTCGGGCATGTCTTCCTGATCTGCGCGACCGGACGTACCGGCGAGCAGATGCGCGACGCGCTCCGGCAGCGGCTCGGCAACCCGCCGGAGCTGGAGCGGGAGATCGTCCGCACCGAACTGAGCAGGATCAACCGCATCCGACTGGCCCGCCTCGCCGAAGGGACCGACCCCGCATGACCACCGGCACCACCGCCTCGGTGTCCACGCACATCCTGGACACCAGCGTCGGCCGCCCCGCCGAGGGCGTCGCCGTCCTGCTCGCCGCCCGCGGCGGGCGCGCCGCCGACTGGCGGGCGCTCGGCGGCTCCGCGACCGACACGGACGGGCGGTGCAAGGACCTGCCGGCCCTGCCGGAGGGAACGACCCACGTACGGCTCGACTTCGCCGTGGAGCCGTACTTCGAGCGGACCGAGGACGAGCGAGCCGATGCGCGCCAGGACACCCCCGCGCGTCGGGACAGCGGCGCGTTCTTCCCCGAGGTGACGATCACGTTCGCCGTGCAGCCCGGCGAGCACTACCACGTACCGCTGCTGCTCAACCCGTTCGGCTACTCCGTTTACCGAGGGAGCTAGCGCAAGATGACAGAATTTTCCCGTCCCGGCCGCCCGGTGATGCTGGGCCAGAACCAGTACGGCAAGGCCGAGACCCGCGTCGTGAGGATCACGCGGGACGGCGCCACCCACCACATCAAGGACCTGAACGTCTCCGTCGCGCTCTCCGGCGACATGGACGAGGTCCACTACTCCGGCTCGAACGCCAACGTCCTGCCGACCGACACCACCAAGAACACGGTGTACGCGTTCGCCAAGGAGCACGGCATCGAGTCGGCCGAGCAGTTCGGCATCCATCTGGCCCGGCACTTCGTGACCAGCCAGGAGGCGATCAGGACGGCCCGCGTCCGGATCGAGGAGTACGCCTGGGACCGGATCGGGACCTCCGACGACGCCACCACCGGCAGCGGTCCCGGAGGAGGCGGCGCCGACCGGGCCCGGCACTCCTTCGTACGCCAGGGCCAGGAGACGCGCCTGGCCCAGATCACCTACGACGGCTCGTCGTGGGAGGTCGTCTCGGGACTGAAGGACCTCACCGTCATGAACTCGACGAACTCGGAGTTCTGGGGGTACGTCAAGGACAAGTACACGACGCTGCCGGAGGCCCACGACCGCATCCTGGCCACCAAGGTCGCCGCCCGCTGGCGGTTCGGCTGGAGCGACGACGCGGACCCCATGCCCTCCTGGGAGACGTCGTACGCGGAGGCCCGCAGGCATCTGCTCCAGGCCTTCGCGGAGACGTACTCGTACTCGCTCCAGCAGACCCTCTACCGGATGGGCGCGCGGATCATCGACAACCGCGCCGAGATCGACGAGGTCCGCTTCTCGCTCCCCAACCAGCACCACTTCCTCGTCGACCTGGCACCGTTCGGCCTCAAGAACGACAACGAGGTCTACTTCTCGGCCGACCGACCGTACGGCCTGATCGAGGCCACCGTGCTGCGCGACGGCTGCGAGCCGCGCATACCGGTGGACCTCACCAACCTGTGACGTCGGTCCCGGACCACGGCACTCGGATCTCCTAGGGTCCTGCCGTGCCCTCCCCAGAGCGAAAAGGACGAACCATGGCAGCAGCCCAGCGCATCGTCATCGACAACTGCGCGATCGCGACCGTGGACGCCGACGACACGGAACACGCCTCGGGACACGTGATCATCGCCGGCAACCGCATCGAGGCGGTCGGTGCGGGCCGGGCCCCGGACGGCCTGGAGGACGTCGTGCGCCGCATCGACGCCACCGGCCACCTGGTCACTCCCGGGCTGATCAACACCCACCACCACTTCTACCAGTGGATCACCCGAGGCCTGGCGACGGACCACAACCTCTTCGGCTGGCTCGTCGCGCTCTACCCGACCTGGGCGCGCATCGACGAGCCCATGGTGTACGCGGCCGCCCAGGGCTCCCTCGCGGTGATGGCCCGCGGCGGCGTCACCACCGCCATGGACCACCACTACGTCTACCCCGAGGGCTCCGGCGACCTGTCCGGCGCCATCATCAGGGCCGCCCGCGAGACGGGCGTCCGCTTCACCCTCGCCCGCGGCTCGATGGACCGCAGCGAGAAGGACGGCGGGCTGCCCCCGGACTTCGCCGTCGAGACCCTCGACGACGCGCTCGCCGCCACCGCGCGGACCGTCGACGAGCACCACGACGCCTCCTTCGACGCGATGACGCAGGTGGCCGTGGCGCCCTGCTCGCCCTTCTCCGTCTCCACCGAACTCATGCGCCAGGGCGCCGAGCTGGCCCGGGACAAGGGCGTGCGGCTGCACACCCACGGCTCGGAGACGGTCGAGGAGGAGAAGTTCTGCCACGAGCTGTTCGGCATGGGGCCGACCGACTACTTCGAGTCCACCGGCTGGCTCGGCGAGGACGTGTGGATGGCGCACTGCGTCCACATGAACGACTCCGACATCGCCGCCTTCGCCCGTACCGGGACGGGCGTGGCGCACTGCCCGTCCTCCAACGCCCGCCTTGCGGCCGGCATCGCCCGGGTCCCCGACATGCTCGCGGCCGGTGTTCCAGTCGGTCTCGGCGTCGACGGCACCGCGTCGAACGAGTCCGGCGAACTGCACACCGAACTGCGCAACGCGCTGCTCATCAACCGGCTCGGCGCCCGTCGCGAGGCCGCCCTGAACGCCCGTCAGGCACTGCGCCTGGGAACCTACGGGGGCGCCCGGGTCCTCGGCCGGGCGGCCGAGACGGGGTCGCTGGAGCCGGGCAAGCTGGCCGACCTGGTGCTGTGGAAGCTCGACACGATCGCCCACGCCTCCATCGCCGACCCGGTGACCGCGCTGGTGTTCGGAGCCGCGGCCCCGGTCACCGCGTCGTTCGTCGACGGCCGTCAGATCGTGGAGAACGGACGGCTCCTGACCGTCGACGAGGACGCGATCGCCCGTTCCACCCGGACCGAGGCCCAGCGCCTCGCGCGGATCACGGCCCAGGGCTGAGCCGGTCCGCCCTGGCCCGGACGGAGGAGGGGTACGGCAGCCGCCGCACCCCTCGTCCGCGCCGGCGACCGACTCAGTCGATCTCGTAACTGTCCCCGTAGACCTTCCACTTGAGGGGGGTGGCGAGCCCGAGATTGCCGTCGCGGAGGAACACGCGCTGGGCCGTCTCGACCCGGCTGACGTCGCTGTGGGCGGCCTCCTGCTTCATCGCCCGGACCCGGGCGTCGAGAAACGCGTTCAGATACGCCGTCTCGTCGCCGCCGTCCGCGGGGGTGACCGCGTGCTGCCGGGCCCGCTCGCGGATGCCGCCGAAGCTGAGGGCGTCCGTGCCGGGGCCGTGCATCACCATGGCGTCGTAGTAGACGAACTGGCCGAGCGTGCCGAGGCAGTCCTGCTTCGCGCGCGCCACCGCCGGGTCGAAGTAGCCGCGGTCGCGTTCGTCGCGCTGGGCCCTGCGGAAGGCGGACGACTCGGCCGCCGTGCGCCAGGCGGCCGGGAAGCCGGGGTCCAGGCCGGTGTGGGAACCGCTGCCGTTGACCGCGCGCAGCGCGGGCAGATAGCCGGCCAGGACGTTGTCCGGGACCCGCTCGGTGTACAGCTCCACCAGGGCCAGCATGTCGTCGGTGCCGGAACAGAAACCGATGACGCCGCCGGTGTAGCCGCGGCCGTCGCCGATGTCCTCGATGTACCCGTACTGCGCCTCCCAGTCCAGGGACGAGTTCTCCGCGCTGGAGACCAGCCGCATGGCGAGGTCCTTCTTCGCCGGGTCGTCGAGCCCTCTCTGCGAGGCGCCCGCCTCGGCCGAGGGCCATCCGGCGGTCACCATCGCCGTGCCGAGAGCGGCGAGCAGCGTGCGGCGGGCGGCGATTCTGCGGAAGATCGGCACGTCGTCTCCAAAGTGGTTCGCTGTGAAGGGCGGTCGGGTGCGCACCGACTGGGGAACGCGTGGGGACGGCCGTAGGAAATCACCGTAAGCCTAAGAACTTATGAACAGTCGGGTTCGAGGCGGTCCCCGGCGACCGTCCCCACGTACCGCCGGACGGCGGCCGGGCCCGCCTCGGAGCCCGCGGACGGCCTGGCGGGGCCGCGCCCCGGGGAGCCGGGTGTCACCGGGTGGCCGGGCCGGGGGGTGCGGTCCGCGGACGCAGTGCCGTCGCCGCCAGTGCCAGCGCGCCCGTCGCGATCAGCGCCGCCACCCGGAACGCCAGCCGGTAGCCCTCCGCGGTGGCCGGGACGAGTTGCGCACCCTGCTCGACCAGTGCGTCGGTGTGGCCCGCCGCGAGCGTCGACAGCACCGCGAGACCCAGCGAACCGCCCACCACCTGCGTGGTGTTGAACAGCCCCGAGGCCAGACCGGCGTCCTCCGGCCGGGCTCCCGACATGGCGAGCCCGGTCAGCGCGGGCATCGCGGCGGCGAAGCCGACGGAGAGCAGGAGCAGGGGAGGAAGGACGTCCCCGGCGTACGAGCCGCCGACGGGCGCACGGCTCAGCAGGGCCGTTCCGGCGACGACGAGGGCCAGTCCGGCGAGCAGCACCCGGTACGGGCCGAACCGGCCGACGGTCCTCGCCGAGAGGCCCAGCATCAGCACGCCGATCGTGACAGGAGCCGGCAGAAAGGCCGTGCCGGTGATCAACTCGTCGTATCCGAGCACGCGTTGGAGGTAGAGCGCGCCGATGAACTGGAAGCCGTACATCGTCGCGATCATCAGTACCTGGACGGCGTTCGCCCCGCTCAGCAGCCGTGAACCGAACATCCGCAGCCGCAGCAGCGGGCGAGCCGCCCGTGCCTGGCGGAGCGTGAACGCCACGAAGAGGACGAGGGCGAGCGCCGACAGCGACAGCGTGGCCGTGAGCGCCCGGTCACCGGCCCCGACGATGACGTAGACCGTGAGCGTCAGCGCGCCGGTGACCAGCACGGCTCCCGGGAAGTCGGCGCCCCCGCGCAGGCCGGTGCCCGGCTCGGGCGCCAGGACGCGGACCGCGGCGAACAGCGCGACCAGGCCGATCGGCAGATTGATCAGGAAGATCCAGTGCCAGTTCAGCGCCTGGGTCAGCGCGCCGCCCAGGAACGTGCCCAGGGCCCCGCCCGCCGCACCGACCGCGCTGAACACCGCGATGGCGCGGGCCTGTTCCCGCGGCTCCGGGAACAGCGCGACCAGCATGCCGAGCACCACCGCCGTGGTCATCGCCCCGCCGACACCCTGGAGGGCCCGCGCCGCGATCAGCGTCTCCCGGCCGGTGGCGACCCCGCAGAGCACGGAGGCCGCGGTGAACACGGCGAGCCCGGTGGTGAACATCCGTCTGCGGCCGAGCAGGTCGCCGAGCCGGCCCGTGAGCAGCAGCAGACCGCCGAACGGGATCAGATACGCGTTGACGACCCAGGCCAGCCCCGGTCCGCTGAAGCCGAGATCGCTCTGGATCGCGGGCATCGCCACGGTGACGACGTTGCCGTCCAGGATCGTCATCAGCGTGCCCGCGCACAGGACGGCGAGGGCCGACCGGCGGGAGTACGAGCGGGGGTGGGTGCGGTGACGGGTCCGGGGCAGTGGTGGCTGCGTCGGTGTCTCGGCCGTGGTCGACATGGTCTTCCGGTCTCCGTATTCTCGGGAACGCCCTTGGTGCACGACTTGTAACGGAGTTCATCGTGGGTGACCGTGGAGGCCGAGGTAAGGAGGCAGTCCGATGTCCCGGAGGAACACCGGTGTTACCGCCCAGGTCGTGAACGCGCACGCCTGCCCGGTGCGTGAGGTTCTTGACAGGGTCTCCGGAAAATGGAGCGTGCAGATCCTGGTGGCGGCGACGCACGGCCCGATCCGCTTCACCGAACTGGAGCGCAGCATCGAGGGCATCAGCCGGCGCATGCTGACCCTCACCCTGCGCAACCTGGAGCGCGACGGGCTGCTGACGCGCACCGTACACCCGACGGTGCCGCCCAAGGTCGAGTACGAACTCACCCAGGTAGCGCGTGAGTTGCACGAGACCCTGCAACGGCTGACCGACTGGGCCGAACGCAACCGGGTGTACATCGCGGAGGCGCGCGCGGCCTACGACGTCGAGCACAGCCCGGAGTTGATCGACGCGTAGGCCGCCGTCCGTCAGTGCTCCGGGACAGGCGGTCCGGCCCGGCTCACAGCCCGAACAGGGCCGGGTCCGCCGCCAGTGCGCGGAAGTACTCGCGCGGATCCGCCACCAGTCTGCGTTCCTTGAGGTCCATCAGTCCGCCGACCGCCGTGACCTCGGCGGCCACCGTGCCGTCGTCCGTCCGGCGGATCGTCTGCTCGATCCGGAACGTCTTGCCCTCACCCCAGGTGAACGCGCAGGTCACCTCGACCTCGTCGCCCGCCAGTAACTCCCGCCGGTAACGGATGGTCGTCTCCAGCGCGACCGGACCCACCCCCTTGGCCACCAGCCCCGACTGGCTGATGCCGGCCGCCTTGAGCAACGACCAGCGGGCGTGCTCCGCGTAGTTGAGGTACACGCTCTGGTTGAGGTGGCCCTGTACGTCCGTCTCGTAACCGCGGACGGTCACCAGGACGGAGAACGGCTCGCTCACTGCTTCTCCCTCGCGTCGTCGGGCACTTGTCGTCGGGCACTTGCCGTCGGGCTCTCGCCTTCGTGCTCGTCGGTGCCCGACGCACCGATCTTGGCACGGCCGTCAGGCCCGGCGCGGGGAGGCCAGCAGATAGCGCTCCCGGGTCCGGGGGTCGGTGTGTTCGCCGGTCTGCCAGCCCGCCTTCTCCAGGGTGAGCGCACACGCCCGCAGCGCCTCGACGTCCGGCTCGTGCACGGCGACGGCCTCCGGCTGCGGGGTCGCGCGCACCCGGTAGCCGGCCGTGTCCGGGCCCGCCGGCCGGTGGCCCGCCGCTTCCAGGGCGAGCGCGGCCGCCCGCACCAGATGCGCCCGCTCCCAGCCGCAGGGCAGCTCCGTGGCGCCGCCCGGACTCGTCATCCGGCGCAGCTCCAGCAGGCCCTGCCAGGCACTGTGCACCTCGCGCGCCCGCGCGCGGCCCGCGGCGGTGTCCGGCCCGTCGGGCCCCTGCGGCCGGTCCTCGCCGCCGACCCGAGCGGCGAACACCCCGGTGTCGGCGGGAGCTTCCGGAGGCGCGGCACTCCGGCCCGGCGGCCCCTGCGGAGGCCGGTCCGTCGTCTGCGGCACGGGCTCGGCCGTCTCGCGTATCCGGTGCCCGGCCGGAGTCAGGAAGTGGTCGTGGGGCGGCCGCGGGTGCCGGAAGGCGAGCCCGTGCCGCACCAGCGCCGCGAGCTGCGCCTGCGTGCCCCGCAGCCGTCCGGTCACGGGCTCGGCGGCGTCGATCACCCGCCGCTGCGCGGCGGTCGGCGGTCGTGTCACGGCAGGACTCCCTCCCTGTCCCACGGGCCGCGGGGCGACCCACTCGAAGGCTACGGGTGGGGTCTGACATTCCAGCCGGCGAGCACCGGCCGCCCGTGTTCCGTACTCAGTCGGCTCAGCGCCCCCGTCGCGAGCTGGAACAGCGCGCCGTCCGCCGGGGGCAGTCCCAGCCGGCGGGCGGTGAGGACCCGCAGGAGGTGACCGTGCGCCACCAGCACGACGCACCCCTCGGTGTTGGCGAGCGCGGCGTCCACCTTGGCCAGCACCCGGTCGGCGCGCTCGCCGACCTCCTCCGGGGTCTCCCCGGGACGCTCGGGCGGGCCCGCCGGCACGCCGTCGGTGAACAGGAACCAGCCCGGCCGGGTGCGGTGGATCTCGACGGTCGTGACCCCTTCGTACGCGCCGTAGTCCCACTCCTGGAGGTCCATGTCGATCCGTACGTCGTGCAGACCGATGAGCTCGGCCGTCTCCCGCGCCCGCTGGAGCGGGCTGACGAAGGCGGCGCCGATGCGGTGCGAACGGATCAGCGGCATCAGGCGGCGCGCCTCCTCCCGGCCGCGCTCGGTCAGCGGGACGTCGGTGCGGCCCGTGTGCCGTCCGGACCGCGACCACTCGGTCTCACCGTGCCGGACGATAAAAAGATCACCCATGCCGCCAGGGTATGGCGGCTACTGGCGGTACCCGCTCAGGAACCTGCCGATCCGTCCGATGGCCGCCTCCAGCTCGTCCGCGTGGGGGAGCGTGAGAATCCGGAAGTGGTCCGGGGTGGGCCAGTTGAACCCGGTGCCCTGGACCACCTGGATCTTCTCCCGCAGCAGCAGGTCCAGGACGAACTTCTCGTCGTCGTGGATCCGGTGCACCTTGGGGTCCAGGCGCGCGAAGGCGTACAGCGCGCCCTTCGGCTTCACGCACGACACCCCCGGGATCTCGTTCAGCTTCTCCCAGGCGACGGTGCGCTGTTCGTACAGCCGGCCGCCGGGGGCGGTCAGCTCGTGGATGGACTGGCGGCCGCCGAGCGCGGCCTGGATGGCGTACTGGGCGGGCGCGTTGGCGCACAGCCGCATGGAGGCCAGCATGGTCAGGCCCTCCAGATAGCTCTTCGCGTGCTGCTTGGGGCCGGTGACGACCAGCCAGCCCGAGCGGAAGCCCGCCACCCGGTACGTCTTGGACAGGCCGCAGAAGGTGAGGACCACCAGGTCGGGGGCGAGCGCGGCGGCCGAGTGGTGCACGGCGTCGTCGTACAGGATCTGGTCGTAGATCTCGTCGGCGAGGACCATCAGGCCGTGCCGGCGGGCCAGGTCGAGGATGCCCTCGACGATCTCCTTGGGGTAGACCGCGCCGGTGGGGTTGTTCGGGTTGATGATCACGACCGCCTTGGTGCGGTCGGTGATCTTCGACGCCATGTCGTCCAGGTCCGGGTACCAGTCGGCCTGTTCGTCGCACAGGTAGTGGACCGCCTTGCCGCCCGCCAGGGTGGTGACGGCCGTCCACAGCGGGAAGTCCGGGGCGGGGATGAGGATCTCGTCGCCGTCCTCCACCAGCGCCTGTACGGCCATGGAGACCAGCTCGGAGACGCCGTTGCCGAGGAACACGTCGTCGACGTCGACCTCCAGGCCCCGGTCCTGATAGCGCTGCGCGACCGCGCGGCGGGCGGAGAGGACGCCGCGCGAGTCCGTGTAGCCATGGGCCCGGGGAAGCATCCGGATCATGTCCTGGAGGATCTCCTCCGGCGCCTCGAAGCCGAACAGCGCCGGGTTGCCGGTGTTCAGGCGCAGCACACTGTGACCCGCCTCCTCCAGGGCGTTGGCGTGCTCGATCACCGGACCGCGGATCTCGTAGCAGACCTCGCTGAGCTTGTTGGACTGCCGGAACTCCATGCGCCGCCGCCTCTCGGATATCTGATGTTGCTTGGTTTTACCAAGTGGGAGCTTGGAAAGTCCAACAACATGTCTAGACTGCGTCGCATGCCACCTCGCCGAAGCTACGACCAGTACTGCTCCGCCGCCCGCGCGCTCGACGTCGTCGGCGACCGCTGGACCCTGCTGATCGTCCGCGAGCTGCTCGCCGGACCGCGCCGCTACACGGACCTGCACGCCGACCTGCCGGGCGTGAGCACGGACGTACTGGCCTCGCGGCTGAAGGACATGGAGCGCGACGGCCTGGCCACCCGCCGTCGGCTGCCCCCGCCCGGCGCCGTCCACGTCTACGAACTCACGCCCCACGGCCGCCGGTTGCGGCCGGTGCTCCAGGCGCTGGGCGCGTGGGGCGAGGCGGAGCTGGGGGAACGGCGGCCCACCGACGCGGTACGCGCCCACTGGTTCGCGCTGCCGCTGCTGCGGGCGCTGCGGGAGGCCCCCGCGGCCCGGGGCGTCCTCGAAGTCAGGCTGGAGGAGGGCAGGTTCCATCTGTACGCCGGTGACGGCGACGGTGACGCGGACGGGCCGGTGTACGGCGACGGGCCCGCGCCCGTCGGCCCCGACGCGCTGCTGATCCTGGACACCGCCACCTGCGAGGCCATGGCCCGGGGGCTGCTCACGCTGTCCGATGCGGTGCGCGAGGGGCGGGCCGAGGTCGGCGGCGACGGCCCGCTGGCCAAGGAACTGGCCGGACTGTCCGGACCGGCCGAGCCGACCGAGACGGCTGAAGTGGCCGAACCGGTCTGACCGGTGGACCCGGTGGACCCGGTGGGCCCGGTGGCGGCTCCCGGGTGAGAGACGAACGGGCCGGTCCCGGCGCGCGCGAGGCGGCCGGGACCGGCCCGGAGGGCACGGGCGTCAGACGCCCGGCGGCACGTTGCGCGGGCGGCCGTGGCCGCGGGTCAGCGCGTACCCGCCGATGCCCGCGAGCGCGGCCAGCATGCCGCCCACCGCGGTCCACACCCAGCGGTCGGACCACCAGTTGGACGACCAGCCGTCGTCCGGCTCGATGCTGGAGAGCACCGCCGACTTCGCCGAGCCGTCGGAGCCGTTCGACTCGTCCTTCTTGGACGTGACCGCGATCCCCGGCACCAGGGCCTCCGACAGCGAGCCGTCCACGGCGGCCGCACCGCCGATGTCCTTGGACTCCACCGACATCTCGGCGCTCACCGGCAGACCCAGGTCGGCCGTCTTCAGGCCCACCACCGTCAGCCGGACGTAGTAGGTGCCGGGCAGTGGGGCGTCGTCCCACGGCTCGGTCCAGGCGCGCACCGTGCGCATCGTGCAGGCCAGTTCGACGGAGGTCGAGCCCGGCTGGGCGGTGCGCGTCTGCGCCCCGTACTGGCAGGCCTGGCGGCGGCGCAGACCGTCGTACACGTCGATCTGCCAGGACTGGCCCGCGTGGGTGTCCGGCAGCTTCACCGTCGCCTTGACGGTGGGCCGCTGACCGGCGTCCGCCGGGAACGACCAGTACAGGTAGTCACCCGCGGAGCCGCTCGCCGTGGCCGTCACGCCCTGCTCGACCTCGGTCGCCGTACGGAACGAAGTGCCCGCCGTGGTGGGCGCCTTGGCGTCGTCGGTCGGGCTCGCGGAGGGTGAGGAATCGGCCGCCGCGGGACCCGCGGCCAGTCCGAGGGTCAGCAGCGCCAGGCTCAGCGCACGTGTGATTCGCATCAGTTGGTCCTCCAGACCGCGACGCGCCAGCGGGACAGCCAGCCCCACAGCACACCGGCGAGGAAGCCGGCCAGGATCAGGGCGCCGAGCAGCCACCAGCCGCGGCCGAGGCCGAAGGAGGCCACGTCGCTCGCCCGGGACGGGCCGTCCACGACGTCGACGGTCAGCTCCAGCGGCATACCGGGCGTGGCCTTCACCCCGGCTGCGGCGGAGAAGGAGTTGGTGACCTGGAGACACACCGTCTCGGCGGGCGCGTTCTCCTCGTCGCTCTCGGCCTTCGGGTAGCGCAGGCCGGTCGAGACGACGTCCGTGCGGCCGTTGCCCGCGGCCTCGCCGCGCACGATCTCCCGGGCGTGCACGGTCACCGCCCGCAGCAGCACCCCGTAGTCGGGGTTCACGGCCCGGTCGGCCGCCACGCTCACCGAAGCCCGCAGCTCCTGGCCGGGGTTGACGTCCACCCGGTACCAGCGCTCCTGGCCGAACTCCTCACGGTCGGTGTACAGACCGGACTTCAGGGTCGGCGCCTGGGAGCACGCGGCCGCGCCCTCCGTGGCGACCGGCGTCACCACCGGATCGGCCGCCCGGTCCACCAACTGGTTGACCTTGTCCGTCAGTTCGTCGGCGTGCTCCACCGAGGTGTAGGTCCCGCCGGTCGCCTCGGCGATGCAGCTCAGCTGCGCGCGCAGCT
The DNA here is from genome assembly GCF_053597355.1 of Streptomyces sp. NPDC001443. NCBI lineage: Bacteria > Bacillati > Actinomycetota > Actinomycetes > Kitasatosporales > Streptomycetaceae > Streptomyces > Streptomyces sp. NPDC001443. The sequence goes on along the minus strand of NZ_JBSFIA010000024.1, from coordinate 95,159 downwards.
TGGTGCTCGGCACCAGGCCGAGCGTGTCGATGGTGAGGCCGACGCCCTTGGCCGCGATCTCGCGGGCCACCTCGCACGGGTCGAGCGGGGCGCAGGTGTCCTCGCCGTCGCTGATCAGCACGATGCGCTTGGAGCCGGTCCCGCCGTCGAGGTCGTCGGCGGCCTTCAGCAGGGCGGGGCCGATCGGCGTCCAGCCGGTGGGCGACAGGGTCGCCACCGCCGTCTTCGCGTCGGTCCGGTTCAGCGGGCCGACCGGGTAGAGCTGCGCGGTGTCCTTGCAGCCCGTCTTGCGGTCGTCGCCGGGGTAGTTGGCGCCCAGCGTGCGGATGCCGAGCTGGACCTCCTCGGGCGTCGCGTCCAGCACCTCGTTGAACGCCTGCTTCGCCGCGGCCATCCGCGACTTGCCGTCGATGTCGTTGGCCCGCATCGACCCGCTCACATCGAGAACGAGGTCGACCTTCGGTGCGTCGGCGGTGGTCTCGTCGGCGACCGCTCCGGCAGGGAACGCTATCCCGACCGTGAACGCGGCGAGCAGGGCGCAGATCCCTGCCGCCAGCCGTTGTGTTCTGATCATCGGCGGATCCTATTGACCGGACGGGTCCCGCCACAAAGCGGGGTCCGCCCCGCGCCGCCCCCCGGCCCCGCGCCCAGGGCCCGTCAGACGGGCCCCAGCGGATTGGGCAGCCGCGCCCACTGGTCCCCTGCCACCCCCGGCGACAGCCTCATCAGCGTCAACGCCTTTACCGGCAGCGGCTCTTCGAGCAGCGCCTTCAGATCCGCGGTGCGCGGCAGATCCGGTACGGCCCGCTCCAGCGCCGCGCGCAGCGCCGGTGCCGAGCCGGCCGTCGCGGCCAGCGAGCCCGCCACCAGCGAGCCGAACAGCTTGCGCCGCAGGGTCGTCACATCGTCCGTGACGGTGCGTCCGGTCAACGCGGGGACCGGGACGCCGTGTCGGGCCAGCCGCAGCGGGCCGACCCGGATGTCGGCGAGGTCCCGGTAGACCAGGCGCAGCGGCGCGCCCGTCGGCGACAGCACCACCAGCAGGTTCTGGCCGTGCGCCTCCAGGGCTGCACCGAGCTCCAGCAGCCGCAGCCCGACGGTCAGCGCGAGCCGGGCGAAGTCCGCCAGCCAGCCCGGCGACCGGGGCAGACCGGTGGTCGCCAGGGCGGCCACCGGCACCACGTGCTCGCCCGGAGCCCCGTACGCACCCGGCGACTCCCGCAGCACGGCCGCCAGGTCGGGCGAGTTCGCGGTGGCCGCGCCCAGGGTGCGGGTGACGTGCAGCAGGCCGTCCGTGCGCGCCGCGAGGTCCTGTCCGAAGTCCGAGAGGACCGCGGACAGCGAGACGGACCCGACGGAGATGTCCCGCACGGAGGACGTCAGCCGGGCGCTGAGCGCCGTCTTGACGTGCGGACCGCCGGGCACGGCCAGGGTGCGCAGCGACATCAGCGGATGCGCGTCGAGCCCGGTGTCGCCCGTCCGCTTCAGCACGTGCGCCGCCTGCCAGGGGTGCACCGGCAGCACCGTCCGCCGTCCGTCCCGCAGTCGGTCCGGCCACTCGCCCGTCACCAGGCACTCGTCCGCATCCACCGGCACCAGGCCCAGCCGCACCAGCGGCCGGTGCTCCGGCCCGTACGCGAGCTGCTCGGCGACCGAGAAGCCGGGCCGGGAGCGGCAGTTGGGGTGGTACGGATGCCCGTCCACCACCCGCTGCTCCCACTCCCACTCGTCCGTCGGCCACCCGTCCGTCGACGGCTCGTCGGCGACCCGCTCGGCGGGGCGATCCGGCTGTCCGGCCCGGGACAGCGCCAACGACGCGACACTGTGGTCGAGTTCGGCCGCGAAGGCCGCGCCGTTCGGCACGCCGAGCGCGGTGAGCAGCCGCTCCGGACGGTCGTGCGCCACCCCCTCCAGCTCCACCGAGGTGACGTACGCGGCGGTGGCGTACGGGTCCGGGGCCGGACCGTGCAGTCTGCGGCCGTCGGACAGCCGCAGGGTGAGCCCGTCGCCGCCGGCTTCCCGGCCCACGATCCACGGCAGCGGCTCATGGGCGAGCGCGCGCCACAGCCGGGTCAGGACGGCCGCGCGGGCGCCGGGCAGCTCGGCCGCGAACCGCGCCACGAGGCCGGGACGCACGGCGGCCAGTTCGGCGGCGACCGCGTCCTCGGCGCCGGAAGATCGGTACACGGTGGGGCTCCTCGGGTACGAGTGGGGTGGGACTGGTCGGTCAAGGCAGGTGGTGACAGCAGAGATACTGATCATCTCCGTCCGGACGGACCGTAGGGAACGAGTGGATCGCGTGGACCTCCTGCCCCCGCACGCCGACGACGACGCCGCCCAGCCGGGCGACGGCGACACCGCCGTGCCCGCCGGTGACGGCGCGGTCCCGCCCGTCGCCCCGCGGTCCGGCGCGTCGCCCGTCGGCGTGTCGCGCGACAGCCGCACCGACCCGGCCGACGCCTACGCGGCCGCCCCCCTGCTCAACTGCCTGCTGCGCGAGGTGGCCCGCCCGCCGGGCGACCCCGCCGGTCCCGGCGAGCGCCCGGTGTACCGCCTGCCCGGCGGCGACCGGCTGCTGCGGGTGCGCGGTACCCGGCGGCCCACCGAACCCGAGGTCTACGCGGCGGGCGCCTGGCACCGCCTGGACCACCCGGAACTGGTCAAACTCGTCGCCGAGGAGCTGCGCCGGCACACCGGGCTGTCCAACCACGAACTGCCCGCCGAGATGATCGACAGCAGGGACGCGGTCGCCGCGCTGCTCACCGCCCGCGCCGCCGCCACCCCGCCCGACGACCTCTACCTCCGCTCCGAGCAGTCTCTGATCACCGGCCACCCGTACCACCCCGCCCCGAAGGCGCGCGGCGGCGGCCCGGTGGCCGGCTGGCTGCCGTACGCCCCCGAGGCGTACGCCCGCTTCCCGCTCGTCCTGCTCGGGGTGCGCGAGGACCTGGTCGTCGAGGAGGGCGACACCGCGGCCCTGGACACCCTCGGCGAGGCCCCGCCCGGCTACCGGCTGCTGCCCGCGCACCCCTGGCAGCTCGACCTGGCCGGCCACGACCTCGCCCCCGCCTTCGCCGACGGCCGGCTGGTCCGGCTGGGCACGACCGCCTCCGCGGTCCGGCCCACGGCCGCGATCCGTACGACGTACAGCCCGGAGCGGGACGTCTTCCTGAAGTTCAGCCTGGACGTCCGCATCACCAACGACATCCGCCGCCTGTGGCGTCACGACCTGCTGAAGCTGCGCCGGACCGACACGGCGGCCGGACACGCCCTCGCGGCGGTCGAGGGACCAGCGGCCTGGCTCAGTGACCGCGGCTACCGCACCGCCGCCTTCGCCTTCGAGGAACTGGCCGTCCTGGTCCGCGACGGACTGCGCGAGCACCTGCGCCCCGGCGCCACACCGCTGCTCGCCGCGGCCCTGGCCGAGGGCTTCGCGGGCAGCCCGCTGGACGGCACGAAGGACCCCGAGGCCTGGTGGGAGGCCTATCTGGGCGCGGTCGTCCCCCCGGCCCTCGCGGCCTTCGCCGACCACGGCGTCGTACTGGAGGCGCACCTCCAGAACACGCTGGTCGCGGTCGACGCGGACGGCACTCCGGTGCAGGCGCTGTTCCGGGACGCCGAGGGCGTCAAGCTGCTGCCGGACGTGTCCCGGGAGGCAGGCTGGGAGCGGCTGGTCTACTGCCTGGTGGTCAACCACCTCACCGAGATCGCCGGCGCGCTGGCCGAACGCCACCCCGGATTCGATCCCTGGCCGGCCGCCCGCCGCGAGTTCGCCCGCCACGACCTGGCCGAGGTCGGCACCCTGCTCGCCTCGCCCACCCTGCCCGGCAAGACGAACCTGCTGCTGCGCTGGACCGGTGCGGACGGCGCCGACGCCCGCTACCTGCCGCTGCCCAACCCGCTCGCCGGATGAGCCGCGGCGGGAAGCGGGCGGCCTGCGCCACAGCGTGTGACTCAGGTCACTTCGGTGGAGCGATCATTCCTTCCCCTCCCGCCGGTCGTACCGACAACAGCGCACAGGACCGGCGCCCGGCGCAGCCGGACCGGCCGACAGGGAGGACGCGACCGACATGACCGCACCCGTGAAGGGCCCCGCCAGCTACTTCCCCTCGATCGAGAAGAAGTACGGCCGACCGGTCGCGGAGTGGCAGGACCTGATCCGTTCCTCGCCGCTGACCAAGCACATGGAGCTCGTCTCCTGGCTCAAGACCGAGCACGGCCTGGGCCACGGCCACGCGAACGCGCTCGTGGCGTACACCCTCGCCGAGAGGACCGGCTGAGACGGCCGAGGCTTCGGCCGCCGGCGTCCCCCGTCGCGATCAGTGGCAGACTCTCGGAGTGTGCACGCCGGGAGTCGGTCGTGGATCGAGAGGCTGAAAGGTCGGGTGGCCTGAGAAAATGCTGAGAGAGGTCACCGCGACCCGCTACCTCACACCCCTGCACTCCGGGGGTTCCGTCCCCGGCGTCGTCGAGGCCGACGACCTCGGCACCTACGTCGTGAAGTTCACCGGCGCCGCGCAGGGCCGCAAGGCGCTGGTCGCCGAGGTGATCGTGGGCGAACTGGCCCGCGCCCTCGGGCTGCGCTTCCCCGAACTGGTCCTGGTGCGCTTCGACCCGCAGCTCGGCGCGGACGAACCGCACCAGGAGGTGCGGGACCTGCTGGACGCCAGCGGGGGCGTCAACCTCGGCATGGACTATCTGCCGGGCGCCAAGGACTTCACGCCCGACGTGGCCGGGACGTTCGACGTCGACCCGGTGGAGGCGGGCCGGATCGTCTGGCTCGACGCCCTGACCGTGAACGTCGACCGCACGGTGCACAGCTCCAACCTGATGGTCTGGCCCACGTTCGGCACGGTCCCCCCGCGACTGTGGCTGATCGACCACGGGGCCGCGCTCGTCTTCCACCACCGCTGGGACTCGGCGGCGCCGCAGAAGGCCTACGACTTCCGCCATCACGCCCTCGGCCGGTACGCACCGGACACCCGGGCGGCCGACGCCGAGCTGGCCCCCAGGGTGACCGGGGAACTGCTGCGCCGGATCGTCGCCGAGGTACCCGACGCCTGGCTGGCCGACGACCCGGAGTTCGCCACGCCCGACGAGGCCCGCAGCGCGTACGTGGATCATCTGCACGCCCGGGTGCGGGCCTCCGCCGCCTGGCTGCCCACCGACTTCCCCAGCGGGGAGGAGCTCGCCGGCGAGGAGGCCCGGCGGCGGGCGAGAACACGGCAAGGCCGGCCGGACTGGCTCAAGACGGTCCCCGATCTGCACGGCAAGCCGGCCGCGGAACAGGATTGGTCGGTGCATCTGCAATGACGGACGTCCGGCGGGTGGAGATCGAGTACTGCACCCGGTGCCGCTGGCTGCCCCGGGCCGCCTGGCTGGCGCAGGAACTGCTGACCACCTTCGAGGCCGAGCTGACCGAGCTGGCGCTGAAGCCGGGCACGGGCGGGGTGTTCGTCGTGCGGGTGAACGACGAGGTGGTGTGGGACCGGAGCGAGCAGGGCTTCCCGGAGCCCACGGAGGTCAAGAAGGCGGTACGCGACCGAGTGGCCCCGGGCCGCTCCCTGGGCCACTCGGACCGGTGAGGCCGGGCGGCGCTCAGCCCCGGAGCTGCTCGTAGGCGGGCAGGGTCAGGAAGTCGGCGTAGTCCTCGTCGAGGGCGACCCTCAGCAGCAGGTCGTGCGCCTGCTGCCAGTGGCCGGCGGCGAAGGCGGCCTCGCCGATCTCCGCACGGACGGCGGACAGCTCCTCCGCCGCGACCTTGCGGGCCAGCTCCCGTGTCGCCTTCTCGCCGTTCTCGAACTCCACGCCCGCGTCGATCCACTGCCAGATCTGCGAGCGGGAGATCTCGGCGGTGGCCGCGTCCTCCATCAGGCCGAAGATGGCGACCGCGCCGAGGCCGCGCAGCCAGGCCTCGATGTAACGGATGCCGACCTGGACGGCGTTGACCAGTCCGGCGTACGTCGGTCTGGCGTCGAGGGAGTCGACGGCGATCAGGTCGGCCGCCTCGACGCGGACGTCCTCGCGCAGCCGGTCCTTCTGGTTCGGGCGGTCGCCGAGCACGGCGTCGAAGGAGGCGAGGGCGATCGGCACCAGGTCCGGGTGGGCCACCCACGACCCGTCGAAACCGTCGCCCGCCTCACGGTCCTTGTCGGCCCTGACCTTCTCGAAGGCGATCCGGTTGGCCTCCTCGTCGCGCCGCGACGGGATGAACGCAGCCATGCCGCCGATCGCGTGCGCCCCGCGCTTGTGGCAGGTGCGGACCAGGAGTTCGGTGTACGCCCGCATGAACGGGGCCGTCATCGTCACGGCGTTGCGGTCCGGCAGCACGAACCGGGGCCCGCCGTCCCGGAAGTTCTTGATGATCGAGAACAGGTAGTCCCAGCGGCCGGCGTTCAATCCGGAGGCGTGGTCGCGGAGTTCGTAGAGGATCTCCTCCATCTCGTAGGCCGCCGTGATGGTCTCGATGAGGACGGTGGCGCGGACCGTGCCCTGCGGGACGCCGAGGTGGTCCTGCGCGAAGACGAACACGTCGTTCCAGAGCCGGGCCTCCAGGTGGGACTCCGTCTTCGGGAGATAGAAGTACGGTCCCTTGCCGAGGTCGAGCAGCCGCCGGGCGTTGTGGAAGAAGTACAGCCCGAAGTCGACGAACGCGCCGGGGACCGGGGTGCCGTCGGCGTCGACGAGGTGACGCTCGTCCAGATGCCAGCCGCGCGGCCGCATGACGACGGTGGCGAGTTCCCCGGCGGCCTTGAGGGCGTACGACTTCCCGGTGCGCTCGTCGGTGAAGTCGATGCTCCGGGCGTAGGCGTCGCTCAGGTTGAGCTGGCCCAGGACGACGTTCTCCCAGGTCGGCGCGGAGGCGTCCTCGAAGTCCGCGAGCCACACCCGGGCACCGGAGTTGAGCGCGTTGACCGTCATCCTGCGGTCGGTCGGGCCGGTGATCTCCACCCGCCGGTCGTCCAGGGCCGCGGGGGCCGGGGCCACCCGCCAGGAGTCGTCCGCGCGGATCGCGGCGGTCTCCGGGAGGAAGTCGAGCGTGGCGGTGCGGGCGATCTCGGCGCGGCGCTCCGCCCGGCGGGCCAGGAGCCCGTCCCGGCGCGGTGTGAAACGCCGGTGCAGCTCGGCCACGAAGGCGAGCGCGGCGTCGGTGAGGACCTCCTCCTGCCGGGGCAGCGGTGCGGCGTCGACGATGGCCAGCGGGGACGGCGCTGGTGCGGACATGAGCTGTCACTTCCTTCAGCGGGCGTGGCACCGGGTGCCGGACGAACCGGGTGAGGCGGACGGCGTCGGGAGTGCGGCCGGACGCATTTGATCAATGGATACTAGTTTCCTCATCGCGGAAGCTCAACGCTCTGTCGGCGTCACTCGAGGTGGGCCAGGTCGGCCTCCGTGTCGATGTCGTACGGCCGGGCCACGTCCCCGCACTCGACGAGCGTCACCGATGCCGCGTGCTCCCGCAGGTAGGCGCGCGCCCCCTGGTCGCCGGTCGCGGCGGCGGCGACGCCCGCCCAGTGCTCGGACCCGAACAGGACGGGATGGCCGCGTACGCCCGCGTAGGAGGCCGAGACCAGGGACGCGCCGTCCCGGTGGGCGGCCAGCACCCGCCGTACCGCCTCCGGGCCGATGCCGGGCTGGTCGACGAGCGAGACCAGCGCCGCCTCCGCGTCCGTTCCGGTGAGCGAGGCGAGCCCGGCCCGCAGCGAGGTGCCCATGCCCCGCTCCCACTCCGGGTTGTCCACCAGTACGCAGCCGCCGAGCTCCGCCCGCCGTCGTACGGCGTCCGCCTGCGCCCCCAGGACCACGTGGACGCGCCGGCACCCGGCCGACCGCAGCACCCGGACCGCGTGCTCCACCAGCGGCCGTCCGCGATGCGTGAGCAGGGCCTTGGGCCGTCCGCCCAGCCGCCGTCCGCCGCCCGCGGCTAGCAGCAGACCCACGACCACCGGCGGGCCGGGCGTCGTCTGCGAAGTCGTCATGGACCCTGCATACCGCAGGATGCGGGTGGAGGCCGGGACGGTGCATGGGGTTTCATGGAAACCGGAGCAGTACCGGGGGCGAAGCCGGGCACTTCGGCGGCCCAGGGCGCCGGGCCCTCCCGGAGTCCGGCGCGGCAGGGCACGACGCCCGCCGGCGACGAGGGGCGGACCGGCGGGAACCCGGAGCCGACCGCCTCGGCGAGCCGCACCGTTGACGCGGGCGCGGCGCCGGACCTCGACCGGAAGGGCATCGACGTCACCAGCGGCTGTCACCTGACGCTGCGCGACGACGCGCTGCGGCCGACCGGTGACGACACCCCCGTCGACATCGAGTACCACGCGGACCTCGACCGGATCCGGACGGACGCCAGGATCATCCCGCTCGCCCGGACGCAGAAGGGCACGCGATGTGCAGGTCTGGCACAGCGCGCTCTGACCGATTCGATCTCCTTTGCGTACAAAGGAAGTTGACGATGCATCGGACTGGCGGACGCGGGTCCCGGTGGCGTTAACTGGGCGCCCGTCCCGACGGGGTGCCGGGCGTGGGGCGCGCGGCGGGGACGGTGGGGTGCGGGTGTGGGGTGTGGGCCACGGGTGAGGGGGAGGACTGTGTTGCGGAGTGTGGAGCAGAAGTCTGTGACCGGGAGCGACGAGGATCTGCGGGTGGCGGGGCTGCGCTCCGCGGTGTCCCGGCTGCGCCGCGAACTCGCCGCCCACCCGGCCGAGTTCTCCGACCGGGACATCGCCGAGGACGAACTCGCCGCACTGAACGCCATGACGGCCGGGGGCGCCCCGGAAATCCCGCGGCTGCGCCGCTCGTTGCTGCTGATCGCGGGCGCCATCGGCTCGGTCAGCGCCCTCGCGCAGGCCCTGGCGGACGTCCGTACGGCGGTCGAACTCTTCGGCGAGCCCCCGCGGCGCTGACTTTCGGACGGAGTGCGAGGGGGCGGACTACGCGTTGGCGGTGTTCGAGCCGGCCAGCGCCTCCGACAGTTCCCGGGCGACCTGCTGGAGGACCGGCACGATCCGTTCCGTGGCCGCCTCGGTGACCCGGCCCGCCGGGCCGGAGATGGAGATCGCGGCGGCGGTGGGGGAGTCCGGCACGCAGACCGCGAGGCAGCGCACCCCGATCTCCTGCTCGTTGTCGTCGACGGCGTACCCGGACCGCCGTACGTCATCCAGCGCCGCGAGGAAGCCCTCGGGCGTGACGATCGTCTTCTCCGTCGCCGCGGGCATGCCGGTACGGCCGAGCAGGGCCCGTACCTCGTGGTCGGGGAAGTCGGCCAGCAGTGCCTTGCCGACGCCCGTGGAGTGCGGCAGGACCCGCCGGCCGACCTCGGTGAACATGCGCATCGAGTGCCTGGACGGCACCTGTGCCACGTACACGATCTCGTCCCCGTCGAGCAGCGCCATGTTCGCCGTCTCACCGGTCTCGTCCACCAGGCGGGCCAAATAGGGCCGGGCCCAGGTGCCGAGCAGCCGCGAGGCGGACTCGCCGAGACGGATCAGCCGCGGACCGAGCGCGTACCTGCGGTTGGCCTGCTGGCGTACGTAACCGCAGGCCACCAGGGTGCGCATGAGGCGGTGGATGGTGGGCAGCGGCAGTCCGCTGCTCACCGAGAGCTCGCTCAGTCCGACCTCGCCGCCCGCGTCCGCCATCCGCTCCAGCAGGTCGAAGGCGCGCTCCAGGGACTGGACCCCGCCGCTGGCGGACTTGGCGGAGTCGGTGGTGCTGGCGCTGGACGTCGGCACGGCGCGTTCCTTTCGGCGTGGCGGGAGATCAGCAGCCTACCCGGCAGCGGGCCGACCGCCCGGGAAAGCGAAATGACATTCTGCTTATCGGAAGGACGATTCCGATGGATGGAAAAGCGCAGGCGCGGGGGTGCTCGGTCCGCTGCGGGCGGGGGCGCTCTTGACGACGCGGGGGCGGGAGTGAAGACTCCTTCAACAGAAAGTTGAATTCCGTTACGTGGAAGTAAATCCCGTGTCTCGGAAGGGCGCGGAACCGAACAGCGGCAGAGAGAGGGTCCAGGTGTCCGACGCCGAACTGGTGTTGCGCTCAAGACGCGTCGTCGCCCCGGACGGGACACGCGCCGCCTCGGTCGCGGTTCGTGCCGGGAAGATCACGGCCGTGCTGCCGTACGACGCCGAGGTGCCGTACGGGGCCCGGCTGGAGGACCTCGGCGACGACGTCCTGCTGCCCGGCCTGGTCGACACCCACGTCCACGTCAACGACCCGGGCCGCACCGAGTGGGAGGGCTTCTGGACCGCCACGCGCGCGGCGGCGGCCGGCGGCATCACCACCCTCGTCGACATGCCGCTCAACTCCCTCCCGCCGACGACGACCGTCGAGCACCTCCGTACGAAACAGCGGGTCGCCGCGGACAAGGCGCACGTCGACGTCGGCTTCTGGGGCGGCGCCCTGCCCGGCAACGTCGAGGACCTGCGCCCGCTGCACGACGCCGGCGTCTTCGGTTTCAAGGCGTTCCTGTCCCCGTCGGGCGTGGACGAGTTCCCGCAGCTCGACCGGGACCGGCTCGGGCGCTCGCTCGCCGAGATCGCCGGCTTCGGCGGCCTGCTGATCGTGCACGCCGAGGACCCGCACCACCTGGACGCAGCCCCGCAGCGCGGCGGCCCCAGGTACGCCGACTTCCTCGCCTCCCGGCCGCGCGACGCGGAGGACAGCGCCGTCGCCGCGCTCGTCGCGGAGGCGAAGCGGCTCGACGCGCGCGTGCACGTCCTGCACCTGTCCTCCGGCGACGCGCTGCCGCTGATCGCCGCCGCCAAGGCCGAGGGCGTGCGGGTCAGCGTCGAGACCTGCCCGCACTACCTGACCCTGACCGCGGAGGAGGTCCCCGACGGCGCCAGCGCGTTCAAGTGCTGCCCGCCGATCCGCGAGGCCGCCAACCGGGACCTGCTGTGGCGGGCGCTGGCGGACGGCACCGTCGACTGCGTGGTCACCGACCACTCGCCGTCGACGGCCGACCTGAAGACCGACGACTTCGCCACCGCCTGGGGCGGCATCTCCGGCCTCCAGCTCAGCCTGCCGGCCGTCTGGACCGAGGCGCGCGGACGCGGACACGGCCTGGAGGACGTCGTGCGCTGGATGTCCGCCCGCACGGCACGGCTGGTCGGACTGGACGGCCGCAAGGGCGCCGTCGCGCCCGGCCACGACGCCGACTTCGCCGTCCTCGCCCCCGACGAGACGTTCACCGTGGACCCGGCGGCCCTCCAGCACCGCAACCGCGTCACGGCGTACGCGGGCAAGACCCTGCACGGGGTCGTGAAGTCCACCTGGCTGCGCGGGGAGCGCATCTTCGCGGACGGCGTGTTCACCGCCCCGAAGGGCCGACTGCTCACCCGCACCCCCTGACCCGCTCCCCTTGACGCGTCCCGCCCCGCAACGGCCGGCTCCCGAGAGGAACACCTGATCACCGTGACGGCGCAGCACGAACTCCCCCTGGTCCGCTTCACCGGCGACGCGAACCCCTACGGCGGCGGTGACCCGTACGCGGACTACCGCACCGCCGACTTCCCCTTCACCCACCACACCGACCTCGCCGACCGGCGGCTCGGGGGCGCCGTCGTCGCCGCCAACGACGAGTTCTTCGCCCAGCGGGAGAACCTGCTGCTGCCCGGCCCCGCCGAGTTCGACCCCGAGCGCTTCGGGCACAAGGGCAAGATCATGGACGGCTGGGAGACGCGCAGGCGGCGCGGTGTCTCGGCCGAGCACCCCTGGCCGACGGCCGAGGACCACGACTGGGCGCTGGTCCGCCTCGGCGCGCCCGGCGTCGTCCGGGGCGTCGTCGTCGACACCGCCCACTTCCGCGGCAACCATCCCCGGGCGGTCTCGGTCGAGGGCACGTCCGTGCCGGGCTCCCCGTCCCCGGCGGAACTGCTCGGCGACGACGTGAAGTGGACGACGCTCGTCCCGCGCACCGAGGTCGGCGGCCACGCGGCGAACGGGTTCTCCGTCTCGGTCGAACAGCGCCTCACCCACCTGCGCGTCAACCAGCACCCCGACGGCGGCATCGCGCGCCTGCGGGTGTACGGGGAGGTCGTGCCCGACCCCGGGTGGCTGGCGGTGCTCGGCACCTTCGACGTGGTCGCCCTGGAGAACGGCGGCCGGGCCGAGGACGCGTCGAACCTGTTCTACTCCCCGGCGGCGAACACCATCAGGCCGGGCCGTTCCCGCCGGATGGACGACGGCTGGGAGACCCGCCGCCGCCGTGACACCGGCCACGACTGGATCCGCTACCGGCTGGCCGCCCGGTCGGCGATCCGCGCGATCGAGATCGACACGGCGTACCTGAAGGGGAACGCGGCGGGCTGGGCGTCGGTGTCGGTGAAGGACAGCAACGACGCCGATGCCGCCGACGACGGCGACTGGACCGAGATCCTGCCCCGCACCCGGCTCCAGCCCGACACCGGCCACCGCTTCGTCCTGCCGGACCCGGCCGTCGGCACCCACGCGCGCGTGGACATCTTCCCGGACGGCGGCATCTCCCGGCTGCGGCTGTTCGGTTCCCTGACCCGGGAGGGCACGGCCGCGCTCACCGCGCGGTACCAGGAACTCGGCGGCTGAGGCGGCTGAGGCGGCTGAGTCGGCTGAGGCGGCTCGGGCGACCGAGGCGGCTGAGGGCGGCACTCGGGGGCGGGGCCCGGGGCCGACCGCCGCGGTCAGGGCTGGGAGTCGAGGGCGTCCAGGTCGTCCAGCGCGTCGCGGGCATGGTTGACGCGCAACTGCCGCCAGTGCGTGCGGTACAGCACGTAGTACATGGCCATGACCACGGCGAGCAGCTGAAGCCCCAGACCGAGCCACAGGAACGAGTCCTCGCTCTGCATCCCGCTGGTCAGGAAGGCGAAGTTCATCCCGAAGAACCCGGTCAGGAAGGACAGCGGCAGGAAGATCATCGACACGACGGTGAGCCGGTTGATCACGACGTTCTGCTGGTCGGCGATGAGCGACGTGTAACTTCCCGCGGCCCGCCGGGCGGCGTCCCGCAACGACTCGATCTCCAGGAGCACCAGCTGCACCGTGTGCTCGTGCAAGCTGTTCAGCGCTCGCCGCTCCTCCGTGAGGCCGTGGTTCGTCATCCGGCGGCGGACCAGGACCTCCTGCGCGAGCGCGGCGTACGGCAGGAAGGCGCGATGCAGCTGCGCCGCGCGCCGACGCTGCCGGGCCAGCATCCGGACCTGCTCGGGCCGCCGTTCCACGAACATCGCCTCCTCGAGGTCCTCGACCTCCAGATGGGAGTCCGTGACGGCACGCCGAAAGGTCTCCAGCACACCCTGGAGAAACAGGAACAGCGCGGTGAACGAGTCGGCGGGCGTGTCCACCGGCAGCCGTCCGACGAAGGTGTCGACCGCGTCGGCGGGCCCCCGGTGGGCGATGACGAGGTGAGTCGGACCGACCAGTACCTGCACGTGGGTGATGCGGCGGCCGCCGTGGACCACCGGTACGACGCAGGCGGCGAAGTCGCCGTGGTACTCGGCCCGCACCTCGTCCTGCGGCTCGCCGAACCACTCCCAGGCCTCGTCCTCCACCCCGAGCAGCCGGGACAGCGGCTGGTCGTCGGACGGTGTGTCGTCGTCCTCCTGCTCGACGGTCACGATCACGAGACCGGAGGCCCGCAGGCGCTCACGGGCCTGCGCCGGTCCTGTGCGGGTGACGACACCTTCCGGCATCGACACCACCGATACGATCATCGTCCCTCACCGTGGATGGAGTGCTGCGGGCGGTCGCGCTCCCGGCGCGGCACCGGACACCTCGGCAGGTGCAAACTGCAACGTCTCCGGCACCTTACCGCCGAAGCCCGCGCGGACGGCCGAACACGGCGGGCGCCGTGTCCCAGGCGTGCGGGCGGGCGGTCGGGAGGCCGGCCGGGTGTGGTGGGGGCCGGGTGCGGCGGCGGCCGGAACTCTTTCGTCCGCTTCCCGCGTTCTCCCGTCGTGACTCTTCAGCAAGAAATCGTCGGTAACGCCATGCAGATGGCGGTCGTGAGCCTGCGCCCCGGCCAGACCGTGTACTGCGAGGCCGGGAAGTTCCTCTTCAAGACCACGAACGTGACCATGGAGACCCGGCTCTCCGGGCCGTCGGGAAGCGGCGGTGCACAGCAGTCCGGCGGGGGCGGCGGCATGGGAGGCATGCTGCGCCAGGCCATGGGGACGGCCATGCAGGTCGGCCAGCGCGCCCTCGCGGGCGAGTCGCTGGCGTTCCAGTACTTCACCGCCCGGGGCGGCGAGGGCACGGTCGGCTTCGCGGGTGTGCTGCCCGGCGAGATGCGCGCCCTGGAGCTCGACGGCAGCCGCGCGTGGTTCGCGGAGAAGGACGCCTTCGTGGCCGCCGAGTCCACCGTCGACTTCGGCATCGCCTTCCAGAGCGGCCGTACCGGCACGAGCGGCGGCGAAGGCTTCGTCCTGGAGAAGTTCACCGGCCGGGGCACGGTGATCATCGCCGGCGCCGGCAACTTCATCGACCTGGATCCCGCCGACTTCGGCGGCCGTATCGAGGTCGACACCGGCTGCGTCGTCGCCTTCGAGGAGGGCATCCGCTACGGCGTCCAGCGCGTCGGCGGCCTCAACCGCCAGGGCCTGATGAACGCGGTCTTCGGCGGCGAGGGCCTGTCCCTGGCGACCCTGGAGGGCCATGGTCGCGTCATCCTCCAGTCGCTCACCATCGAGGGCCTCGCCAACGCCCTGAAGAAGGCCCAGGGCGGCGACAAGCAGGGCCCGACGGGCGGTCTGTTCTCGACCCACGCCGGGTGAGGCGGGCGGGCCGCGGACGCCGACGGGGACCTTCCCGCCGGCGAGGCGCGGCCCCGGCCGTACGTCAGGAGGCGGCGCGTCGCCCTGTCTTGAACGGGCCCGCGACGAAGGGCGAACTCAGGTTAACTCCCCGAAAACTCATCGGACTTGACGGCAAAATCCGCAGTCTTGTCATTGACATGCCACTCTCTACGCGCGTCATCATGAGGGCATGAGATTCCCCCCACGAATCACCCGCATCGGCGCCTCGGCCGCCGTCCTCACCGCCCTGCTCGTCGGCGGTACCGTCTCCGCCACGACGGCGAACGCCGCGGTCGGCAGCGTCTGCTACTCCAAGCTGCCGTCCCAGGCGTACGACACCCTCGCCCTCATCGACAGCGGCGGCCCGTTCCCGTACTCGCAGGACGGGGCGGTCTTCCAGAACCGGGAGGGCGTGCTGCCCTCGCAGGCGACCGGCTACTACCACGAGTACACGGTGAAGACCCCCGGGTCGTCCACGCGCGGAGCGCGTCGCATCGTGACCGGCAAGAAGACCGACGAGGACTACTACACCGCGGACCACTACGTCACGTTCAACCTGATCAACTACGGCTGCTGAGAAGGCCGCTCGTCCGTGGTTGACGGGTTGACGGGTTGACGCGCAGGAACGGCGCGACCGGCCGGAGGTCCGAGCCCCCCACGCAACCGGATCTCCGGCCGTACGACCTCTCCGGCCGTACGGCCCCCGCGTCTCCCCGCCGCCCCTGCCCCCGTCCCCGCCGATCCGGCCCCGCGGGACCGGCTCACCCGTCGGATCCGCTCACCGTAAAGTCGACATCACTCCGCCCGGGATCTCCGCGAGGGCGACCGACCTGCGCTCGCGCCGGGACACCTCGCAGGCCTCGGCGATCCTGAGGGCCTGAAGGGCCTCGCGGCCGTCGCACGGGTTGGCGAGTTCTCCGCGCGCCACCTCGACGAACGCGCACAGCTCGGCCTCGTAGGCGGGCTTGAAGCGCTCCAGGAAGCCCGTCCACGGCCGGTCCGCGGCCGGCGGCCCGGTCGGTTCCGTGGACGCGATCGGCGTACGGTCGTCCAGGCCGACCACGATCTGGTCCAGTTCCCCGGCCAGTTCCATGCGGACGTCGTAGCCGGCGCCGTTCAGCCGGGTCGCGGTCGCCGTCGCGAGGGTGCCGTCGTCGAGCGTGAGGACCACCGCGGCCGTGTCGATGTCGCCCGCGGCACGGAACATCGGGGGACCGGCGTCGGACCCGGTGGCGTAGACGTCCACGACCTCGCGGCCGGTCAGCCAGCGCAGGACGTCGAAGTCGTGGATCAGCGCGTCCCGGTACAGCCCGCCGGACTGCGGCAGCCAGGCCGCCGGGGGCGGGGACTGGTCGGAGGTCACGGCCCGGATGGTGTGCAGCCGGCCGAGCCGGCCCGAGAAGATCGCCTCGCGGGCCCCCTTGTACCCCGCGTCGAAGCGGCGCTGATAACCCATCTGAAGGATCGTTCCAGCGGCTTCGACCTCGGCGAGGGCGTGCAGCGTGTTGGGCAGGTCGAGGGAGATGGGCTGCTCGCAGAAGACCGGCAGCCCCGAGCGTGCCGCCCGGCCGATCAGTTCGGCGTGGGCCGAGGTCGTCGCGGTGATCACCACGGCGTCCACGCCCCAGGTGAAGATCTCGTCCACCCCCGGCGCCGCCGTCTCGCCCAGTCTGTTCGCCAACTCCTGGGCTCTCGCGGGGTTCACGTCCGTGAGGATCAGTGATCCGACCTCGCGATTACGGCTGAGCGTGTTCGCATGGATCGCGCCGATCCGACCTGTACCGATGACACCGATGCGCATGGGAACAACCTGGTGGCTGACCCTGCGCGCTGTCAATGGACAGTCAATTCGCATGTCCGGACAACCGAACTACACAACTTCCCGTCAACCGACCACGGGGCTACGCTCGCACCGTGCCGAAACCAGAAGTGGACCCCACCGTGCGGCTGGAGCTGGGTGTGGACCGCAGTTCCCCCGTGCCGTTGTACTTCCAGCTGTCCCAGCAGCTGGAGGCCGCGATCGAGCGGGGCACGCTCACCCCCGGCAGTCTGCTCGGCAACGAGATCGCGCTCGCCGCACGGCTCGGTCTGTCCCGTCCGACCGTCCGCCAGGCCATCCAGTCGCTCGTCGACAAGGGACTGCTGGTGCGCCGCAGGGGCGTCGGCACGCAGGTCGTCCACAGTCAGGTCAAGCGCCCCCTGGAGCTCAGCAGCCTCTTCGACGACCTGGAGGCGGCCGGCCGGCGCCCGGCGACCCGGGTCCTCGTCAACACCGTCGTCCCGGCCACCGCCGGGGTCGCCGCCGCGCTCGCCGTGCCCGAGGGCAGCGAGGTGCACCGGGTGGAGCGGCTGCGGCTCGCGCACGGGGAGCCGCTGGCGTACCTGTGCAACCACCTGCCGTCCGGACTGCTCGACCTCGACACCGCTCAGCTCGAGGCCACCGGCCTGTACCGGATGATGCGCTCCGCCGGGATCACCCTGCACAGCGCCCGCCAGTCCATCGGCGCGCGCGCCGCCACCGCCACGGAGGCCGAGCGGCTCACCGAGTCCGCGGGCGCCCCCCTGCTCACCATGCAGCGCACGACCTTCGACGACACCGGCCGCGCGGTCGAGTTCGGCGACCATCTCTACCGGCCGAGCCGCTACGCGTTCGAGTTCCAACTGCTCGTGCGCCCCTGATCCCACCGCTCGCGCCCGTCCTCCCCGGGCCGGCGCGTCCCCTTTCGCCGCAATGTCAGGACAACGTGACCGCCGTACGCTCCCCGGTCACCGGGCGTGCACATGTGCGGGTCCTGCGGCGACGGCACGGGACGGGGCGTCCCGGTGTTGTGTTCATCACCCGCAACCCTCGTCACACCTGCCCGGTGGGCGACCGTCCCGTACTCCTCGACGCGCGGTACGACGGCCGGCGACCGCACCCGCGCGGACGCCGGCGTGGCGGAGCCGGCCGGCCCGACGGCGGGCGGCGAAGAGCCGGACGACCTGCGGCACGAGCCGCGGCGGGCGCGGGCGCGCGGGGCGGTGCCGGGTCGCGACCGGGCCCCGGGCGCGGCCCGAAGGCTCCGCGGACGGCGGCGGCTCCGCGGTCGACCGTGCCGCGCACCGGCCCACGTCACCCGGACCCACCGGCCGGAGCGGTGAGGCACAATCGGGCCTGATGAGCACCTACCGCGACCTCAGCGCCCCCATCGGCTCCCGCCGAGCCCCCGTGCTGCGTACCGTGGGCACCCGCGAGCGCCGCTCGCACCTCACCGCGCCCCGGGTGCCGACGGTCGGCATCGACATCGGCGGTACGAAGGTGATGGCGGGCGTCGTCGACGCCGACGGCAACATCCTGGAGAAGGTCCGCGCGGAGACCCCGGACAAGTCCAAGAGCCCGAAGGTCGTCGAGGACACCATCGTCGAACTGGTCCTGGACCTGTCGGACCGGCACGACGTGCACGCGGTCGGCATCGGCGCGGCCGGCTGGGTCGACGCCGACCGCAACCGCATCCTGTTCGCGCCCCACCTGTCCTGGCGCAACGAGCCGCTGCGCGACCGGCTCTCCGGCCGCCTGTCGGTGCCCGTGCTCGTCGACAACGACGCCAACACCGCCGCCTGGGCCGAGTGGCGCTTCGGCGCGGGACGCGGCGAGGACCACCTCGTCATGATCACCCTCGGTACCGGTATCGGGGGCGCGATCCTGGAGGGCGGGCAGGTCAAGCGGGGCAAGTTCGGGGTCGCCGGCGAGTTCGGCCACATGCAGGTGGTGCCCGGCGGTCACCGCTGCCCGTGCGGCAACCGCGGCTGCTGGGAGCAGTACAGCTCCGGCAACGCGCTGGTCCGGGAGGCCCGGGAGCTGGCCGCGGCCGACTCCCCGGTGGCGTACGGGATCATCGAGCACGTCAAGGGCAACATCGGCGAGATCACCGGCCCGATGATCACCGAGCTGGCACGTGACGGCGACGCCATGTGCATCGAGCTGCTCCAGGAGATCGGCCAGTGGCTCGGTGTCGGCATCGCCAACCTGGCCGCGGCGCTCGACCCGTCCTGCTTCGTGATCGGCGGCGGTGTCTCCGCGGCCGACGACCTGCTGATCGGCCCGGCGCGCGACGCCTTCCGGCGCCAGCTCACCGGCCGCGGCTACCGCCCCGAGGCCCGCATCGCGCGCGCCCAGCTCGGTCCCGAGGCAGGCATGGTCGGCGCCGCCGACCTCGCCCGGCTGGTCGCCCGCCGCTTCCGCCGCGCCAAGAGACGCCGGGTGGAACGCCACGAACGCTACGAGAAGTACTCCGAGGCCCGCCGCACCCAGGACACCGCATGACCACCGCACTGCCCCGCCAGGCCGCACCCCCCAGCGAGCCGCCCCGCCCGGTCGAGGACCGCCGGCACCGCAACCGCCGCAGGGCGCTCACCCTGCTGATCATCGTGCTGCTCATCGGCGTCCCGGCCGGTTATCTGGTGATCTCCGCCGACCAGAGCCGCGACAGCGGCAAGGACAAGGAGAAGAAGTACTCGGCGACCGGCCTGACCGCGGGCTGGCCCTCCAAGGTGCAGCGCCGCCTCTACCAGGTGCCGGTCCCGCACCCGTCGAACCAGGTCGCCTACTACGAGACCAACAACTGGAAGACCAGCCGTCTCTACGTGCAGTTCCAGACCACGCAGGCCGGCCTCGACGCCTTCCTCGCGGAGCTGGGAGCCGACCGGGACCTGCTGAAGCGGGACGACATCGTCATCGGCGCCCGCGACCGGAAGATCACCGGCTGGGACTTCAGCAGCCCGGCCGCGCGCCCCGGCCCGTACTGGGGCTTCGTCCACCGGCAGAAGAACCCGCAGCCGACGCAGGACGTGGTGGTGAACACCTCCAACCCCAAATACCCCATGATCTACGTCGTCTCGCGCGCGGTCCCCTGACCGGTCCGGCCGGCCAGGCCCGGCCGCCGGAGCCGGTTGTCAGACCCCGCCCGTAGAGTCGAAGACGGTTGATCCGAATCACGGGCGGGAGGTGGACAGTGGGTACGAGCGGGACCGTGGAGGCGAGCGGGACGGTGGGCACGCGCGACACGGCCGATGCGGCCGGGCGCGCGCAGGAGCGCGAGAGCGTCCCCCTGCGGCTCGCGGCCGTCTTCCTGCCCGCCCCGCTCCCGCGCGACGGCCGCGTCGCGTTCTGGGACCCGGCGGACGCGCCGCTGCCCGTGGACACCGCCGAGCCCGCCGAACGCACCGAACTCACCGTCGTACGACGCCATGGCGCCTCGGTCCGCCGCAGGCAGGCCCCCGCGCTGTCCCTGCCGCTGGACCGGGCCCTGCCCCTGCTCGTGCGGGCCCGCCGCGACCCCGCGGCCCACCCCGCCACCGCCTGCTGGGGTGCGGCCGCCCTGCACGCGCTGCGGCTCACCGCCCGCGGCCGGCTGCTGCCCGGACTCACCCGCACGGGCCACGACGCCTGGCGGGCCGGCCCCCTGGACCCCGACGACATCGCCCATCTGCGGGCGGTCGCCGCGGCCCTCCCGTACGAGGGACACGCCGTGCTGCTGACCGGCCCCGGGCCGCTGCGGCTGCCGCAGCCCGAGGCGCTGATGCGCTCCTTCCTGGACGCGGTTGCGGACACCCTCCCGCGCACCCCCGCCGCGCCGTACGCCTGCGGCAGGCCCTTCGCCGACCGCCGCCCGCAGCGACTGCCCGGCGCCGCCGACTGGGCCGCCGAGGTCGCCGCCGGCATGGACGCGGGCGTACGGATCTCGCTGCGCCTGGACCTGTCGGCGTACGACCTGTTCGACTCCGGCGAGCGGGTGCGCAGCGCGGGCGCGGCCGTCCTCCAGGTGCACAGCCTCGCCGACCCCACCCTCGTGGCCGACGCGGCGGCCCTGTGGGCGGGTGACGCGGACGCCGCCTTCGGACCCCGCGCCCGGGTGGACGCCGCTCTCGCCGTGCGGCGCGCCGCCCGTGTCTGGCCCCCGCTGGACCGGCTCGCCGAACAGGACACGCCCGACGTCCTGGCCCTGACCGAGGAGGAGGTGGGCGACCTGCTCGGCGCCGCGGCCGGCCGGCTCGCCGCCGCCGGGGTCGCCGTGCACTGGCCGCGCGACCTGGCCCAGGACCTGACCGCCACGGCGGTCGTGCGCTCCGCGCCCGGATCGGCCACCGACGGCACCGGCTTCTTCGAGGGCGAGGACCTGCTGCGGTTCAGCTGGCAGCTGGCGCTCGGCGGCGATCCGCTCAGCGAGGCCGAGATGGACACCCTCGCCGAGGCCCACCGCCCGGTCGTCCGGCTGCGCGACCGGTGGGTCCTGGTCGACCCGGCCCTCGTCCGCAAGGCGCGCCGCCGTGAACTGGGCCTGCTCGACCCGGTCGACGCCCTGTCCGTCGCCCTCACCGGCAGCGCGGAGGTCGACGGGGAGACGGTCGAGGCCGTCCCGGTCGGCGCCCTGGCCGCCCTGCGCGACCGGCTGACCGCCGGGGTGCGGCCCGCCGATCCGCCCCCGGGCCTGGCCGCCACCCTGCGCGACTACCAACTGCGCGGCCTGGCCTGGCTCGACCTCATGACCTCCCTCGGCCTCGGCGGCTGCCTCGCCGACGACATGGGACTCGGCAAGACGATCACCCTCATCGCCCTGCATCTCAAGCGCGCCCGCAGCGAACCGACCCTGGTGGTGTGCCCGGCCTCGCTGCTCGGCAACTGGCAGCGGGAGATCACCCGGTTCGCCCCCGGCGTCCCCGTCCGCCGCTACCACGGCCCGGAGCGCACCCTGGAGGACCTGACCGGCGGGTTCGTCCTCACGACGTACGGCACGATGCGCTCGGCCGCGCCGACCCTGGCCGGGCAGCGCTGGGGCCTGGTCGTCGCCGACGAGGCACAGCACGTCAAGAACCCCTACTCCGCCACGGCGAAGGCGCTGCGCACCATCGGGTCCCCCGCGCGCGTGGCGCTCACCGGCACCCCCGTCGAGAACAACCTCTCCGAGCTCTGGGCCCTGCTCGACTGGACGACACCGGGACTCCTCGGCCCCCTGAAGTCCTTCCGGGCCCGGCACGCCCGCGCCGTGGAGAACGGCGAGGACGAGGAGGCGGTGGCCAGGCTGGCCCGGCTGGTCCGCCCCTTCCTGCTCCGCCGCAAGAAGTCCGACCCCGGCATCGTCCCCGAACTGCCGCCCAAGACGGAGACCGACCACCCCGTCCCGCTCACCCGTGAACAGGCCGCGCTCTACGAGGCGGTGGTGCGCGAGTCGCTGCTCGCCATCGAGACCGCCGAGGGGATCGCCCGCCGGGGGCTGGTCCTGAAACTGCTGGGCGCGCTGAAGCAGATCTGCGACCATCCCGCGCTCTATCTCAAGGAGGCGGCCGCACCCGCCGACCGGCTCGCCGCCCGCTCCGGCAAACTCGCCCTGCTCGACGAGCTGTTGGACACCGTGCTGGCCGAGGACGGCTCGGCGCTCGTCTTCACCCAGTACGTCGGCATGGCCCGGCTGATCGCCGCCCACCTCGCAGCCCGCGCGATCCCCATGGACCTCCTGCACGGAGGCACGGCCGTGCCGGAGCGCGAGCGCATGGTGGACCGTTTCCAGAGCGGCGCGACACCCGTCCTCGTGCTGTCCCTGAAGGCCGCCGGGACCGGCCTCAACCTCACCCGCGCGGGCCATGTCGTGCACTTCGACCGCTGGTGGAACCCGGCCGTCGAGGAACAGGCCACCGACCGCGCCTACCGCATCGGCCAGACCCAGCCGGTCCAGGTCCACCGTCTCATCACCGAGGGCACGGTCGAGGACCGCATCGCCCAGATGCTGGAGTCCAAGCGCGCCCTCGCCGACGCGATCCTCGGCTCCGGCGAGTCGGCCCTCACCGAACTGACGCACCGTGAGCTGGCCGACCTGGTGTCCCTGCGCAGGGAGGCGTGATGGGGACGGAGGAGACACCGGTGCGGGCGACGTCGGCGGAGGAACCGCCGAACGGGGTGACCGCCGCGGAGCAGGCACCGTCGGCGCACACGGTCCACGCCCCGGGCGAGGCGGCGGGGCCGACCGTGGAGGAACGCCCGGCCGACGCCGCACGCCGGGCCCTGCGGGCGGCGCGCGAGCGTGCGGGCGCGGGCACGGCGCCGACCGCCGAGGGAGCAGCGACCGCGACCGGGGCAGAAGCCGAGGGAGACCCGCAGGGCGGCGGGGTCCCGCCGGGCCGTGCGGTCCGTACGGAACCTGCGGGCACCGGGGAGCCGAGCGGGCGCCACCCCGCTGCTGAGGAGCCCGGGACCAGCCGGCCCGGACCGGCCGACGCGGCCCGCGCGGCCCTGCGCCGGGCCATGGCCGCGAGCCGCACCACGGGCGCGGGCGCGGAAGCGGATCCCGGTGTCCCCACCGTGCCGGGCTCCGGCCCCGGCACGGGCGCCTACCCCGGCCTCGGCACGGGTCCGGGCACCGAGCCGGGCCACGGCACAGCCACCGGCCACCGTGCCGGCACGGGCGCCGACCACGGCCCCGGCACGGGTACCGGCCCCGGCCCGAGCACGGGCGTAGGCGACGGCACCGAGACCGGCACGCGCACCGATACCGGCAGCGGCCGGTTCGGGGACAGCGGTGCGCCCCTGGGTACGGCCGGTGACGGCCCCGGCGTGTCCGCGAGTCGCGGGAAGGCCGGCCCTGGCGTCTCGCTGAGCCGTGGGGAGCACGTGTCCGCGAGTCCCGGGAGGACCGGGGACGCCCTCGCCGGGAGCCCCGCGCAGGACGGCACGACCGGCACGCCCGCCCCGTCCGCCGCTGCCTCGACGGGCGCACATGCCACGTCCGACGAGGGGGCGCCCGAGCCACGTCCCGCCCGCCCCGCGGATGTCGCCCGAGAGGCCTTGCGGGCCGCCCGCGCCGAGGCGCGGCAGGCCCGCACGGACGCCGGGGAACCGCGTGCCGACGCCGCGCCCCGGCGCGAGCCCGAGGCCTCCCGCCACCCTGCCCCCGCACGCGCCGACACCCCCGGCGCCAGGGCCCGCGCACTGCGGGCGCTGCTCGCCGACGCCTTCCGGATGCCGTCCGACGCGACGACACCGGCGGAGGCGGAGGCCGGTTCCCAGGCCTCCGTTGCCCCCGAGACGGTTGCCCCCGAGGCCGCTGCCCCGACGGCCGATTCCCCGAAGGCCGGTCGCGTGCCGGTCGGCCCCAGGAGCGTGGGCCCCGGGCGCGTCGCCCTCGGCAGCGTCGACCCCTCGGACCTCGTCGCCCCGGACGCCACGGCACCTCCCGCATCACCCGCACTCCCCGAACCCTCCCCGCCCGCACCCGCCGCCGCTCCCCGCGCCCCCCGGTCCATGGCC
The DNA here is from genome assembly GCF_053597355.1 of Streptomyces sp. NPDC001443. NCBI lineage: Bacteria > Bacillati > Actinomycetota > Actinomycetes > Kitasatosporales > Streptomycetaceae > Streptomyces > Streptomyces sp. NPDC001443. Next base: position 71,114 of record NZ_JBSFIA010000024.1, on the reverse strand, counting down.
TCCCCCCACCGGGACGGCGACCTGCGCCGCACTTTCCCCGCCTTCCCGCCCCTGACCGGCGTAGGGGAGGGCGACGGCGGGGACGGCCGGTTCGTCGAGAGCTGGTGGGGAAACGCCTGGGTCGCCGCGCTGGAGGCGGGCGCGCTGGACGCCAAGCGGCTGGCGCGCGGCAGGGCCTACGCCGCACAGGGGCACGTGGACGCGATCACGGTGACCCCCGGACTCGTCCTGGCCTACGTACAGGGCAGCCGCCCCCGCCCGTACCGCGTCCAGGTGCGCCTGCGCACCCTCGACGACACCGACTGGGAGCAGTTCCTGGACGCGGCCGCCGACCGCGCGGGGCACATCGCCGCGCTGCTCGACGGCGAGATGCCCCAGTCCCTCGCCGACTGCGGGGTCCCTCTCCTGCCCGGCGCGGGCGACCTGGAACCGCAGTGCAGCTGCCCCGACCACGGCCACCCCTGCAAACACGCGGCGGCCCTCTGCTTCCAGACGGCCCGTCTGCTGGACGCCGACCCCTTCGTGCTGCTCCTGCTGCGCGGCCGCGGCGAGCGCGAGCTGCTCGACGCGCTGTCCCGGCTGAGCGCCGCCCGAGCGGCCCGCGCCGCCCAGGACAGGGATCCCGAGCCGCTCCCCGGAGTGCGGGCCACCGACGCCCTGGCGGAGCGCCTGCTCCCGCCCCTGCCCAACCCGTTTCCCCTGCCCGCCCATCCCGGGCAGCCGCCCGTCTACCCCTCGGCGCCGGGCGGTCCCGACCCCTTCGCGCTCGACCAGCTGGCCACCGACGCCGCCGCCCGCGCCCACGCCCTGCTGAGCACCGGACACGACGAGGCGGGGGAACTGACGCTGTGGCAGGACGCGGTCCGGCTGGCCGCGGCCCGCCCCGGTTCCGGACTCACCGCGGGCACCCGCGCCCTCTACTCCTCGCTCTCCTCCGCCGTCGACCGCACCCCGGCCGAACTGGCCCGCGCGGTGGCCGCCTGGCGGCAGGGCGGGCTCGAAGGGCTCGCCGTCCTCGAAGAGCCCTGGGACCCGCCCGCCGGACGTTTCGACCGCGCCCGCCCCCTGCTGCTCGCCGCCGACCTGCCCGCGTTCCGCCCCGCCCGCAACCGCCTCACCCACCCCCAGGGCCGGGTCCAACTCCGCTTCGGCCGCGACGGCCTGTGGTACGCCTACGAGTCGGACCCCGGCGCCGACGACTGGTGGCCCCGCGGCACCCCCGACCTCGACCCGGTCGGCGCCCTGACCGGCCTGGGCGGCAGCGACGAACTCTGACCGGCCGGCACCGTCGTCGCGGGCGGCTTCGGGATCCTGGTGCCAGCCGCGTTCGGGCGGCTTCGGGTTCCTCGTGGCAGCCGCGTTCAGCCGGCCGCGGCCCTCGGCCCGGTGCGGAAATCTGTTCGCGCCGAGACCGTTTCCTGCAAGTTTCGGTCTTTGTGGAAGGACACGGCGCGCCTCCCTGTGGGCCCTGGTATAGGTGCTTCTGTGATACATGAGAGGGTCAGAAGGGTGAGCGAGACACCACCGAACAGCCTGCAATACCGCTTCGACGGCCCGGAAGACGCCCCCGTCCTGATCCTGGGTCCCTCGCTGGGGACCACCTGGCACATGTGGGACCGTCAGGTCCCGGAGCTGACCAGGCAGTGGCGGGTCTTCCGGTTCGACCTGCCAGGACACGGCGGCGCGCCCGCGCACCCGGCAGGCGCGGTGTCCGATCTGACCGACCGGCTGCTGGCCACGCTCGACGCGCTCGGCGTGCAGCGCTTCGGGTACGCGGGATGTTCCCTCGGCGGCGCGATCGGTGTGGAGCTGGCCCTGCGCTGTCCCGAGCGGCTCGCCTCGCTCGTGCTGATCGCCGCCTCGCCCCGGTTCGGCACGGCCGACGAGTTCCGCCGGCGCGGGGTGGTCGTGCGGACGAACGGGCTGGACCCCATCGCCCGCTCGTCCCCGGACCGCTGGTTCACCGGCGGGTTCGCGGCCGCCCAGCCCGCGATCACCGAGTGGGCGGTGCAGATGGTGCGCACCACCGACCCCGGCTGCTACATCGCGGCCTGTGAGGCGCTCGCCGTGTTCGACGTGCGGGACGAACTGGCCCGCGTCGGTGTGCCGACCCTCGTCCTGGTCGGCTCGGAGGACCAGGTCACCGGCCCCGCCGAGGCCCGCACCCTGGTGGCCGGCATCCCGGACGCCCGCCTCGCGGTCGTCCCCGGCGCCTCCCACCTGGTCCCGGTGGAGCAGCCGGCCGCCGTCACCGACCTGCTCGTCCACCACTTCTCGACCGCCTGGGACCCCGGCTTCGACGCGACCACCGGTCAGGTCGCCCTTCCGCCGGTCCCGGCCGGACCGGCCCCCGCCCTGCTCCAGTCGGCGGCGCCCATCGCCGCGATCGCCCCGGCCGTCGTACCGGCGCAGTCCTGGGGCGAGACGGACCGCTACGAGACCGGGCTGAAGGTGCGCCGGGAGGTGCTCGGCGACGCCCATGTCGACCGGGTGCTGTCGCAGGCCGACGACTTCTCCGGCGACTTCGAGGAGTTCGTCACCCGCTACGCGTGGGGCGAGATCTGGGACCGGCCCGGACTCGACCGGCGCTCGCGCAGCTGTGTCACCCTCACCGCATTGGTCGCGGGGGGACACCTGGAGGAGCTCGCCTTCCACACCCGGGCCGCGCTGCGCAACGGCCTCACCCCGGACGAGATCAGGGAAGTGCTGCTCCAGGCGGCCGTCTACTGCGGGGTGCCGGCGGCGAACAGCGCCTTCCGGGTGGCCCAGCAGGTCATCCGTGAGGAGACCACGCTCGCCGAGTGACCACCGCGCCGGGGACACGCTCGGCGGGCACTGCGCGAGCGATCCCCGGACGGACCTCGGATGCGCCCCGACGGGCCTCCGGGCGCCGTCCTCAGCCCCCGCCGCCGGGCCGGCGGGGGCAGGATGGGACTCATGAAGCTCACGAAGAAGGCGCATTCCTGTGTCCGGCTGGAGAAGGACGGCCGGACGCTCGTCCTCGACCCGGGGATGTTCAGCGAGGAGGACGCCGCGCTCGGCGCGGACGCGATCCTCGTCACCCACGAGCACCCCGACCACTTCGACGAGGCGCGGCTGCGGGCCGCCCTGGAGGCGGACCGGGCCGTCGAGATCTGGACCCTCGCCTCCGTCGCGGACCAGCTCTCGGCCGCCTTCCCCGGCCGGGTGCACACCGTCGGCCACGGCGACACCTTCACCGCGGCCGGCTTCGACGTCCAGGTGCACGGCGAACTGCACGCGGTGATCCACCCGGACATCCCGCGCATCACGAACGTCGGCTACCTCGTCGACGGCGGCCGGCTCTTCCACCCGGGCGACGCGCTCACCGTCCCCGACCGCCCGGTGGAGACCCTGATGCTGCCGGTGATGGCCCCCTGGAACAAGATCTCCGAGGTCATCGACTACGTCCGCGAGGTCGAGCCGCAGCGCGCCTACGACATCCACGACGCCCTGCTCACCGACCTCGCCCGCCCGATCTACGACCGGCAGATCGGCGCCCTCGGCGGCGCGGAGCACCTGCGGCTGGCCTCGGGGGCGTCGGCGCAGCTGTAGCGGGGGAGCGGGGAGCGGGGCCGTTGTCGTACCCGCCCGGTAGGTTGTGGGGCATGCGCATCGCCACCTGGAACGTGAACTCGATCACCGCCCGTCTGCCGAGGCTGCTGGCCTGGCTGGAGAGCAGCGGCACGGACGTGCTGTGCCTCCAGGAGGCCAAGATCGCCGAGGCGCAGTTCCCGTTCGACCAGCTGCGCGAGCTGGGTTACGAGGCCGCGGTGAACGCGACCGGCCGGTGGAACGGCGTGGCGGTGATCTCCCGCGTCGGCCTCGAAGACGTGGTGAAGGGCCTGCCCGGTGGTCCCGACTACGAGGGCGTGGAGGAGCCCCGGGCCGTCTCGGCGACCTGCGGCCCGGTCCGCGTCTGGTCGGTGTACGTGCCCAACGGGCGCGAGGTCGACCACCCGCACTACGCCTACAAGCTCCAGTGGTTCGAGGCCCTGAAGGCGGCCGTCGCGGGCGACGCGGGCGGCGGGCGCCCGTTCGCGGTCCTCGGCGACTACAACGTGGCGCCGACGGACGACGACGTGTACGACGTGGCCGTCTTCGAGGGCCTCACGCATGTCACGCCCGCCGAGCGCGCCGCCCTGGCCGAGCTGCGCGGGACGGGCCTGTCCGACGTGGTGCCGCGGCCGCTGAAGTACGCGCACCCGTACACGTACTGGGACTACCGCCAGCTCGGCTTCCCCAAGAACCGCGGTATGCGCATCGACCTGGTGTACGGCAACGAGCCGTTCTCGAAGGCGGTCAAGGACGCGTACGTGGACCGGGAGGAGCGCAAGGGCAAGGGTGCCTCGGACCACGCGCCGGTGGTCGTGGACCTGGACGTGTAAGCCGGTCCCGGCCGGAGCGGGCCGGAGCGGCGGACGGCGTGCGGCCCCGGCACGGCCCGGCTCACAGCAGGGCCAGGTCCACCGACTCCGCCAGCGCGGCGAGCCCCGCGTCGCCGGGATGCAGATGGTCCCCGCTGTCGTAGCCGGGCAGCATCCGGGTGGGGCGGGCGGGATCGCGCAGGACGGCGTCGAAGTCGAGGACGCCGTCGAACACCCCGGAGTCCCGGATCCAGGCGTTGACCTCGGCCCGCCGGGCGTCGACGGCCGGTGTGCAGCGGGAGCTTCCCCCGCACGGCAGGACGGTCGCCGCCAGCACCCGCACGCCCCGCTCGTGCGCCCGGTCCGCGATCTCCCGCAGCCCGGCGACGAGCCGGGATGCCGTGGTGCCCGCCCTCAGGTCGTTCACGCCCTCGAACACGAGCGCGGTGCGCACCGACGTCTGGGCGAACACGTCCCGGTCGAGGCGGTGCAGCGCGCTCACCCCGGCGCCGCCGGCGGAGACGCCGTCGCCCGGGTAGCGGTCGGTGACCACCCGGTTGCCCGCGATGCCCGCGTTCAGGACGCCGTAGCGGGGTGCCGTGCCCTGCCGCAGCAGCCGGGCGGCGAGCACGTCGGGCCAGCGCCGGTCGGTGTCCGGCGTGGAGCGGTCCCCGTCGGTGATGGAGTCGCCCAGCGTGACCAGGGACCCCGGCCCGCCGCGCACGTCCACCCCGGTCAGCAGCGGCCAGGACGTCAGCGCCGGGGTGTACGCGACCGCCCGGCGGTCGGCCGTGTGGTCGCCCGGCGCGCTCAGGTACGACCGCTGGACCGCGAGCCGGTGCCCGGGAACCGCCCGCACCGTGCCGGGGAGGTGGAAGCTCACCAGCAGATCCGCGTCGGCGGGCACCCGGAAACCCAGCGGATCGCTGACCGCCTGCGCCCCCGCCGGGACGACGACGCCCCGCGCACCCCGGAAGGCGAGCCGCACCGGCCTGCCCCGGGCCGCCGCGCCCGCCGCCCGCACCGCCACCGTCGCCGCCCCGATGCGGACCGGGGCGGCGGCGAAGGTGTTGTCGAAGCGCAGCCGCACCCGCCGCCCGCCCACCGAGGTGTGCACCACGAGCCGCAGTGTGCGGTCGCTCCACGGCCCCACGGCCTGCACACCCGAGGTGGCCGTGGCCCAGGTGCCGCTCCAGCCGCTCGCCGCCGCCCGCACCGACAGGGCGAACACATGCAGCCCGGCCGCGCGCGGCAGCCGTACGGAGGCGACCGCGCGGTCCGGCGGCAGCGGCACCGTCACGACGTACAGCCGGGCCCTGCCGGTGCGCCGGCCGCCGGGTCCGTTGACGTGCGGGAGCGCCACCGCCCTGGTGGCCAGCGGACCCCTGCGCCAGTCCGGGGCGGTGAGCAGGTACGGGGAGCGGCGGCCGTCCGCGTAGGTGACCGTGCCGGAACCGGCGGCCCCGCCGCCGCGGGTGCCGGCCACCAGGAAGGCCAGCGCGTCGCCGCGCCCGCCGAGGCGCACCTCCTGTCCGTCGGCCCGTACGTTGTCCGGCTCGCCCGGCCGGCTGCGCGGCCAGGTCAGCGCGGCCCCCTGCACGGTGAGGGTGCGGCCGGGCAGCCAGCCCGCGGCCCGCAGGTCCCGGGCCGACAGCGAGGCGCCCGAGCCGTCGAAGTCGGCCTCGGCGGGCCGCGCGTCGTCACTGACGGCGACGTTGTCGAAGAACCGCTCCAGCGGCAGCGGGGCGGACGACGGCGGGGCGCTGGCCCGGGCGGCGGACGCCGGCACCAGGGCCGTCGTGAGCAGGGCGAGCGCCAGCGGGACACCCCGGAGACCTCGGTGCACGTACGGACTCCTCCCGATCACCGGTCGCACGCATACGGACGGTGAAGTTAGGGACACCACTGACGGTGGTCAACGCGCCATGCACACAGGCGTGGTGAAAAGCACCGGGACGAGCGGTCGCGCGCGCCTGTGGTGCGCGCGCGGGTGCCGATGACACGCTGGACGTATGAACATCCCTTTCCTGGGCAACCGGCGCAAGAAGAGCGACGGTGCGACGTTCTCCGCCGACCCCGAGGGGGTCGCCGAACTTCTGTCCGAGTGCGAGCTGCTGCGTTCGCAGGCGTCCCAGGAGGGCGTCCAACTCGACGATTCCGCCGCCTCGTTGGAGGCGCTCGACCAACTGGTGCCACGCTGGCGCGACGACGACGAGGTGCTGCCCTGGCTGGGCAACGACGCGGGACTGTATCTGGGCACGGTCATCGTGCGCACCGTGCCGGGCGCGGTCTGGGAGGTGTGGCCCGGCGGGCAGCCCGTCATACGGCTCGCCTCCGGCCGGGAGTTCGACGTGGTGACCGCCGGGCTCGAGTGGGCCGCGAGCGGGGTGCCCGAACTGTCCCAGCTGTACGCGGAGGTGGCCGAGGCGTAGGGCTTGTCCGGCCGTTCCCGTCGCCCGTCCGTCGCCCGTCCGTCGGCCGGGCGACGGGAACGGTCGGACAGGTCCTGGCCGGGACCTGCCGACACCTTAAATACGGCTTATTCCGGAAAAGTGCGTGTCGTGCCCGGACTTGATCGTCGTCTGGATAGTTTGCGGCGACCACGACACGGCTGAGGGTGAGTACCGGTGGGCATGGCTGTCGATCCGTTGATCGAGCTGCACGGCGTCAACAAGCACTTCGGGGAGCTGCACGTTCTGCGGGACATCGACCTCACCGTCGGCAAGGGGGAAGTGGTCGTCGTCATCGGCCCGTCCGGGTCGGGCAAGTCGACCCTGTGCCGGGCGATCAACCGGCTGGAGACGGTCGAGTCCGGGACGATCAGGCTGGACGGCAGGCCGCTGCCCGAGGAGGGCAGGGCACTCGCCCGGCTGCGCGCCGACGTCGGCATGGTCTTCCAGTCCTTCAACCTCTTCGCCCACAAGACCGTCCTGCAGAACGTCTCCCTGGCGCAGATCAAGGTCCGCAAGCACGGCCGGGAGGCGGCCGACCGACGCTCGCTCGAACTCCTCGACCGCGTCGGCCTCGCCGCCCAGGCGCCCAAGTACCCCGCCCAGCTCTCCGGCGGCCAGCAGCAGCGGGTGGCCATCGCCCGAGCTCTGGCCATGGCGCCCAAGGCCCTGCTGTTCGACGAGCCGACCTCGGCCCTCGACCCCGAGATGATCAACGAGGTGCTGGAGGTCATGCGGCAGCTCGCCCGGGACGGCATGACCATGGTCGTGGTCACCCACGAGATGGGCTTCGCCCGCTCGGCCGCCAACCGTGTGGTGTTCATGGCCGACGGCCGCATCGTCGAGGACCGCCCCCCGGAGGAGTTCTTCACCGCCCCGCGCACCGAGCGCGCCAAGGACTTCCTGTCCAAGATCCTCAAGCACTGAGCGGGGAGCGCGTCGCATGTTCCGCACCACCCGTGTGTCCACCGTCCTGGCCGCGCTGACGGCCCTCCTCCTCGCCGCCGCCTGCGGCAAGGAGGGCAGCCCGCCGGGCAAGGGGCCCGCGCCCGAGAAGCTCCCGCACTACGCGGTGGCGGAGAACTTCGAGCTGCCCGGCTCCCCGACCTGGACCAGGGCGAGAAAGCGCGGGTACCTGGTCGTCGGCGTCAAGGAGGACCAGCCGTACCTCGGCGAGCGGGACCCGGCGACCGGCGCCTACGCCGGCTTCGACATCGAGATCGCGAAGATGACGGCCGCGTCCCTCGGCTTCGACCCCGGCACGATCCGCTTCAGGACGATCGCCTCCGCGAACCGCGAGACCGCTCTCCAGAACGGCCAGATCGACTACTACGTCGGCACCTACACCATCAACGACAACCGCAAGAAGCTCGTCGGCTTCGCCGGGCCCTACTACCTGGCCGGGCAGTCGCTGCTGGTGCGCGCCGACGACAAGGACATCCATGGCCCGCAGGACCTGGACGGCAAGCGCGTCTGCTCGGCGGCCGGTTCGACCCCGTACCAGCGCATCAAGGAGGACTATCCGAAGGCGGTCCTCGTCGCCTACGACACCTACTCCGTCTGCGTCGACAACCTGCTCACCTACCAGGTCGACGCCGTCACCACCGACGACGCGATCCTCATCGGCTACGCGGCGAAGGCCCCCGGTGAACTCAAGGTGGTCGGCCGGCCCTTCTCCGAGGAGCCCTACGGCATCGGCGTCCCGCACGGCGACAACGCCCTGCGCCTCGCCCTCGACGACGCGCTGGAGGCCCGTGAGAGGAACGGCGACTGGAAGAAGGCGTACGAGGCCACGCTCGGCCTGTCCGGAGTGCCCGCGCCGACCCCGCCCCCGATCGACCGCTACCAGGCCGGTACATGAACGTTCTGATCGACAACTTCTCCCTCTACGCCGAGGGGTTCCTCGGCACCCTCGAACTCACCGTCTACTCCTCGGTGCTGGCCCTGTTCCTCGGCTTCCTCATGGCCTCCTTCCGGGTCGCGCCGGTGCGTTCGCTGCGGGTCTTCGGCACCGTGTGGGTGACCGTGCTGCGCAACACCCCGCTGACCCTGCTGTTCTTCGCGGTGCTGCTGGGACTGCCCCGGTTCGGAGTCGTCCTGCCCTTCGAGGTGTTCGCCGTGCTCGCCCTCGGCTGCTACACCTCGGCGTTCATCTGCGAGGTACTGAGATCCGGGATCAACACCGTGCCCACGGGCCAGGGCGAGGCGGCCCGCAGCCTCGGGATGACCTTCGGGCAGACCCTGAACCTGGTCGTGCTGCCGCAGGCGTTCCGCTCGGTGATCCCCCCGGTCGGCTCCACCCTCATCGCGCTCGCCAAGAACTCCGCGATCGCGGGCGCGTTCAGCGTCACCGAACTGCTCGGCACGTACAAGACCCTCGGCGAGCTCGGCTACGACGTCGTCTGGACGTTCGTCTGGATCGCCGTCGGCTACCTGATCATCACGTTCGCCATCAGCGCGCTCTTCAACGCGCTGGAGAAGAAGTGGGGAGTCGCCCGTTGACACCTGTCAACGCCACCGCCACCGCCCTCTACGACGTACCGGGACCCCGGACCCGGCGGCGGCACCGGATCTACTCGGCCGTGGCCGCCGCCGTCATCCTCGGCCTGCTGGCCTGGATCCTCTACCTCCTCTTCGACACCGAGCAGTTCACGTACACGAAGTGGATGCCCTTCGCCTACAAGGGGATCCAGGAACTGCTGCTGCGCGGTCTCGGCAACACGCTCAAGGCCTTCGCCCTGGCGGCCGTCCTGTCGCTGGCCCTCGGCGGGGTGCTGGCGGCCGGGCGGCTGTCGGACCACCGGTCGCTGCGCGTGCTCGCCACGGTCGTCGTGGAGTTCTTCCGGGCGATGCCCGTACTGGTGATGATCTTCTTCATCTTCGTGGCCCTGCGGGCGCAGCCGCTGACCGCCCTGGTGGCCGGACTGACGCTCTACAACGGCTCGGTGCTCGCCGAGGTGTTCCGTTCGGGCGTCGGCGCCGTGGAACGCGGGCAGCGGGAGGCCGCGTTCGCGCTCGGCATACGCAAGACGCAGGTCATGGTCCACGTCCTGGTGCCCCAGGCCGTGCGGGCCATGCTGCCTGCGATCATCAGCCAGTTGGTGGTGGCGCTGAAGGACACCTCCCTCGGCTACCTCATCACCTACGAGGAGTTTCTCCATGCCGGGAAACTCATCGCCTCGAACCTCGACTACGATTTGCCGTTCATCCCGGTGGTGATGGTGATCTCGCCGATCTACATCGGAATGTGCATGCTGCTCTCCTGGTTCGCCGGCCGGGTGTCCCGGTGGGAGCGGCGCAGTCCCAAGACGCGGGCCGTGGAGCTGACCACGGCCGACCCCGGGACGCTGCTGCCGGGTGGGGAACCCCCCATGGCTCCTCGACCGTAGGGGCGGCAGCGCGCAGAGCCATACCCGCCCGGCCGCGGCCGGAGATCACTGCTCGCGCAGCGGCACCGTCACGTACGACGGGTCGTCCGCAGGCGAGGAGAAGGTCAGTTGCGCGCCGGACGGGTTGTGCTCGATGTAGAGCGGGTCGACCGTGTCGACGACCAGGGCGAGCCGGTGTCCCGCCGGGACGTCGTAGGCCGTGGAGAACAGGTCCAGGTCGAGACCGAACGGCTCGCCCGGGGTGCGCCCGTGGAAGGTGTAGGGCGCGTTGCTGACCAGCCTGCCCAGGCCGAGCGGCCCCACGTCGTACAGGTAGGCGACGAGGGTGCCGCTCTCCCTGGTCGGGGTGACCGTGGTGTGCAGTCGGGCGGTGCCGCGCACCCGTTGGGCGGTGGGGTACCTCTCCGACTGCCAGACGGCGGCCCAACGTCGGGGCAGCAGCGGGATCGAGGCCATCGGGGGGACCCGGGCGACCTGGTCGAACAGGCTCGACAGCAGGACGATCCCGCCGTCCGCCCCGGAGTCGACGTTCGTGTGGATCGTGGTGGTGCCGGACAGACCGAACTTGCGGGTGGCGGCGCCCACCGACTTCCAGTCCGGATAGCCCTCGTAGCCGCCGGTGGAGCGGGACTTGAGCTCGACCGGCTGTTCGCGGTCGATGCCGTTGTCGACGCCCTTGAGGTAGTGGTCGAACCAGCGCCCGGCGTCGGTCCACACGTCGTTGGGCAGGCCGAAAAGACCGGTGAGTTCGGCGGTGGCGTGGTCGCCCGGGCGGAACTCCAGCCGCTTGGGCCCGGTCAGCTTCTCGTAGAAGTCGGCGTACTGGTTGGCCGGGAAGATGGTGTCGCCCCAGGCGTTGGCGAGCATGACGGCCGGGCCGTTGGCGTTGAGCCGGTCCAGGTAGGTGGCGGGCGAGCGCTGCCTGCCCCAGGCGAGGAGGGCCTGTTCGCGGGCCAGGTTCGAGGAGTAGAAGTCGTCGAAGACCTGCCGGGCCTCGGCGCTCTCGCGGCCGGTGACCGCTCCGGCGACGTCCAGCAGGGCGGTGGCCTGGACGTGCTGGGTGCGGCCCGAGTAGATCGAGTCGATCAGGTCGGCCCAGCCGCTCAGCGCGGTGACGGCCTTGATCCGCGGGTCGTGCGCGGCGGCGAGCAGGCTGATGCCGGCGCCGTAGGAGACGCCCGCCATGCCGATGTGCCCGGCGTCGGCCGGGGTGTGGGCGAGGGCCCAGTCGATCACCCGGGACGCGTCGGCGGTGTCGGAGGGCCCGGCCACCTCTATCTCGCCGCCGGACTGCCAGAAGCCGCGCACGTTGTAGGTGAGCACGACGTAGCCGGAGTCGGCGAGTCTGCGGGCCTGGGCGAGGTACTCGACCTGGGGCAGGCCCCAGCTCGTGGGCAGCACGATCAGCGGGTAGCGGCGGGTGCTGTCGGAGCCCGCGGGGGTGACGACGTTCGCCTTCAGGACGATGCCGCCGTCGCCTGTGATGTCGACGAAGCGGACGCGGCCGTCGGCCGCCTGCGCGGCGGGGGCGAGACCGAGGACGCCGCCGGCGATCAGGGTCGCCGAGAGGGCGCCCGCGGTGATCGTACGCAGGGGCGTGCGCGGGCGACCGCCCGGCGACCGCCGCCACCCTGCTCGTAAGCGCTCCGCGCCCGTTCGGCCCATGGGTCACTCCTCACGCGCGACACAGCAAAGTGACCCGACGGTAACCGTGTTTCCTTACTGGAGGTAACCCGTCGGTAAGTTACGCGTGAGTAAAGATTTTTGGCGCGAGGTCGACTCAGGAGGCGCGGGGCGTGGTCCTGGGGGACCTCGTGCGCGGCTTGGGCTCCGGCTTGGGCTCGTCGGCGGGGTCCGGGGCGGGCGGCGGGGTCTGGGCGGCACGGGTCACGTCGGCGACGAGTTCGACGACGTCGGGGCCGTACGCCTGGGAGTTGACCACCCGCAGCAGCAGGGCGAAGGAGGCGCCGCCGTGCTTGCGGGCCAGCCGCTCGTGGTTGCGCGCCAGGTAGCGGGCCGCGGCCTGGTTGGTGATCGCGCGCTGGCCGCAGAAGAGGAACACCGGGCGCGCCTCCCGGCGTTGGCCCGCGGTGAGCCGCGCGAGCAGCACGTACTCGCTCTTGCCCGAATCCAGCAGGTACTTCTCCTCGCCTATCCGGAACGCTCCGCGCTCGGGACCGGGCCCGGCGTCGACGTCCACCCGCACCCCCGGCAGCAGCGAGTTCAGATGGGCGGCCATCCGGCGGTTGGAGGCGGGACCGCCCACGCAGAACTCGGTGCGCTCACCGAACCCCTGCTGGGCCGCGTCGTGCGCGACGATCTGGGCGTTGGCGTTGCAGTCCTTGATGAGCGCGGCCAGTTCGAGCAGCGCGAACACGTCGTGGCGCAGCACGGTCAGCTCCGGGCCGCCCGCCTCGCGGTTGACCACGAGCAACGACTCGGAGTTGTCGGGCAGTCCGAAGAAGGCCTGCTTGCGCCGCAGCCTTCGCTTCCAGAGCTGGGTACGGGTCAGCCACCCGAGGGCGACGCCGAGGCCGGCCGCCGCCACGCCGGGGACGATGAGGAGCAGGTCGTCTGTCATGTGCGCGCATGCTAGCGGGCCCGCCGACGGCCCGAACGGTTGGTGCGTACCGGTGTTCGATGCGTACCGTTCGCGCCGGAGCAGCCGAAATGAGACTGTTGAGGCCGGGACAATTGTGGCTACGCTACGCGAACGGTCCACTCGCTGGAGGTGCGGATGCGTCGCCTTGTCACGCGGAAACTGGCGGTCCTCGCGGTCTCGGCCGCCGTGGTGTCGGTGGGCGCGGCGGCACCGCCCGCCACCGGGGGCACCACGACGGCCGAGAACCCGCCGGCCACCGGGAGCGTCACGGCGGCCAAGGTCCCGGTAGCCACCGGCTACGGCGGCGCCGTGGCCAGCGTCGACGCGGACGCCTCGGCCGCCGGTATCGCGGTGCTGAAGAAGGGCGGCAACGCGGTCGACGCGGCCGTCGCCACCGCGGCCGCACTCGGCGTCACCGAGCCCTACTCCTCCGGCATCGGCGGAGGCGGTTACTTCGTCTACTACGACGCCAAGTCACGCACCGTGCACACCGTCGACGGCCGCGAGACCGCGCCGCTGAGCGCCGACTCCGGCCTCTTCACCGAGAACGGCAAACCTCTCGCCTTCGCCGACGCCGTCACCAGCGGACTGAGCGTCGGCACCCCCGGCACACCCGCCACCTGGGCGACGGCACTGGACAAGTGGGGGACCAGAAAGCTCGGCACGGTCCTCGAACCCGCCGAACGCCTCGCCCGCGACGGCTTCACCGTCGACGACACCTTCCGCAGCCAGACCGCGGGCAACGAGACCCGGTTCCGCTACTTCCCCGACACCGCACGGCTGTTCCTGCCCGGCGGCAAGCTGCCCGTGGTCGGCTCGACGTTCAAGAACCCCGACCTGGCCCGCACCTACGAGGAGTTGGGCCGCAAGGGCGTCGACGCGCTCTACCGCGGCGACCTCGGCGAGGACGTCCTGAACACCGTCGACAAGCCGCCCGTGGACCCCGGTTCCGGCTGGAACGCCCGGCCCGGCCGCCTCTCGGCCAAGGACCTCGCCGTCTACCGCGCCAAACTCCAGGCACCCACCAGGACTTCGTACCGCGGGCTCGACGTCTACTCCATCGCGCCCTCCTCCTCCGGCGGTACCACGGTCGGCGAGGCCCTCAACATCCTGGAGCGCACCGACCTGTCCAGGGCGAGCGAGGTCCAGTACCTGCACCACCTCATCGAGGCGAGCCGGATCGCGTTCGCCGACCGCGGGCGCTGGGTCGGCGACCCCGCCTTCGAGGACGTACCGACGAAGGAACTGCTCTCGCAGCGCTACGCCGACTCGCGCGCGTGCCTCATCAAGGACACCGCCGTCCTCACCAGCCCGCTGGCACCCGGCGACCCGCGCCACCCGGCGGCCTGCGCCGGCCCCGGCACCGCGGCCCCGACGACGTACGAGGGCGAGAACACCACGCATCTCACGGTCGCCGACAAGTGGGGCAACGTCGTCGCCTACACCCTCACCATCGAGCAGACCGGCGGCAGCGGCATCACCGTCCCCGGCCGGGGCTTCCTGCTCAACAACGAACTGACGGACTTCTCCTTCGCCCCCGCCAACCCGGCCGTGCACGACCCGAACCTGCCGGGTCCGGGCAAGCGACCGCGCTCCTCGATCTCCCCGACGATCGTGCTCGACCGGCACAACAGGCCTGTCGTGGCGCTCGGTTCACCCGGTGGGGCGTCCATCATCACCACCGTGCTGCAGACCCTCACCGAGTTCGTCGACCGCGGCCTGCCCCTCGTCGACGCGATCGCCGCCCCGCGCGCCAGTCAGCGCAACGCCGCCCAGACCGAACTCGAACCCGGGCTCTACGACAGTGCGTTGAGGACCCGGCTGGAGGACATCGGGCACAGCTTCAAGCTCAACCCGGAGATCGGCGCCGCGACCGGCGTCCAACGCCTGCCGAACGGCGAATGGCGGGCCGCCGCCGAGACCGTACGGCGCGGCGGCGGCTCGGCGATGGTGGTGTACCCGGCGCGCTAGCCCTGCCGTCTCGACCCGCCCCGGCGCCCTGGCCGTTCAGGACGTGGGGGCGGGTGGCATGTCGTCGGTGCGGAACGTGAGCCGGCCGTCCGCCTCGTCCACCGTCACCTCGCTGCCCTGCGCGATCCGGCCGTCCAGGAGCAGCCGGGACAGCTGGTTGTCGACCTCCCGCTGGATGGTGCGGCGCAGTGGCCGCGCGCCGTACTCGGGCTGGTAGCCGCGGCTCGCCAGCCAGTCGACGGCCGCGTCGGTGAACTCGATCTCCATGCCCTGCGCGTGCAGCAGCCGGCGGGTCTTCTCCAGCAGCAGATCGGTGATCTTCCGCAGCTGTTCGGTGGTGAGCTGCTGGAAGACGACGATCTCGTCGATCCGGTTGATGAACTCCGGCCGGAAGTGCTCACGCAGCGGCCGCAGGATCTGCTCGCGCCGCGCCTCCTCGTCGGCCCCGTCCCCGCCCGGCCCGAACCCGATGCCCGCGCCGCGCCGGACGATGGCCTCCGAGCCGAGGTTGCTCGTCATCACGATCACCGTGTTGGTGAAGTCGACCGTGCGGCCCTGGGAATCGGTGAGCCGGCCGTCGTCCAGCACCTGGAGCAGGATGTTGAAGACATCCGGGTGCGCCTTCTCGATCTCGTCCAGCAGCAGCAGCGAGTACGGGTGTCGGCGCACCACCTCGGTGAGCTGGCCCGCCTCCTCGTGCCCGACGTAGCCGGGCGGGGCGCCGACCAGCCGGCTGACCGTGTGCCGCTCCTGGTACTCGCTCATGTCGAGCCGGACCATCCGCTCCTCGCTGCCGAACAGCGCCTCGGCGAGCGCGCGGGCCAGCTCGGTCTTGCCCACCCCGGTCGGGCCGAGGAACAGGAAGCTGCCGATCGGCCGGTCGGGACTGGACAGTCCGGCGCGCGAGCGCATGACCGCCTCGGAGACCGCGGCGACCGCCTCCTCCTGGCCGATCACCCGCTGGTGCAGGTGCTTCTCCAGCCCGAGGAGGCGCTCCTTCTCCGCCTCGGTGAGCCGGCTGACCGGGATACCGGTCCGCCGGGACACCACCTCGGCGATGGCCTCGGCCGTCACCTCCAGGTCCTGCCCCTCGTCGGCCGTGTCCTCGCCGCTGCTCTCGGCGATCCGCTGCCGCAGCGCGCCGATCCGGTCCCGGATCTGGGTCGCCTGCTCGTACTGCTCGTCGGCGACCGCCTGGTCCTTGTCCCGGACGAGCTGCTCGAGTTCGCGCTCCATCGCCCGTACGTCGGTGCCCTTGGTGCGGGCGCCGAGCCGCACCCGGGCGCCGGCCTGGTCGATCAGGTCGATGGCCTTGTCGGGCAGCCTGCGGTCGGTGAGATAGCGGTCGGACAGCTCCACGGCCGCCACCAGCGCCTCGTCGGTGTAGCGGACCTGGTGGTGGGCCTCGTAACGGTCACGCAGTCCGCGCAGGATCTCGATCGCGTCCGGGACCGTCGGCTCCGGCACCATGATCGGCTGGAAGCGGCGGGCCAGCGCCGCGTCCTTCTCGATCCGCCGGTACTCCTCCAGCGTGGTGGCGCCCACGATGTGCAGCTCGCCGCGGGCCAGGGCCGGCTTGAGGATGTTTCCCGCGTCCATCGTGCCGCCCTCGGCGCCGCCGCCCGCGCCGACGACCGTGTGCAGCTCGTCGATGAAGACGATCAGTTCGTCGGAGTGTGCGCGGATCTCGTTGACGATGTTGTTCATCCGCTCCTCGAAGTCGCCGCGGAACCGGGTGCCGGCGACCACGCCGGTCAGGTCCAGGGCGACCACCCGACGGCCGGTGAGCCCTTCCGGCACGTCCCCCTCGGCGATCCGCTGCGCGAGCCCCTCCACGACCGCCGTCTTGCCGACGCCCGCGTCGCCGATGAGCACCGGATTGTTCTTGCCGCGCCGGGAGAGCACCTCGATGGTCTGCTCGATCTCGTCGTCCCGCCCGATCACCGGGTCGATCCGGCCCTCCCGGGCCAACCCGGTGAGATCACGCCCGTACTTGTCCAGGGTCGGGGTCGCGGTGGGCCGGGGGCGCTCGGGATGCAGCTGCTGCTGCGTCACGTCCTGCGCCTCGGGCGGCAGGCCGGTGGGGGCGAAGTGGGCCGAGTTCAGGATGTGCCCGGCGGCCGAGTCGGGGTTCGCCGCCAGTGCTCCGAGCACGTGTTCGGGGCCGATGTAGCCGGCGCCGCTGGAGCGGGCCAGCTCGTGCGCGTCCAGCAGGGCCCGTTTGACGGCCGGGGTCAGGGACAGCGAGGTGGGCGGCGGGGCCTGGCCCGCCTCGTGCTGCACCGGACCGGCGCGATGGTCGATCTCCGTCGCCAGGGAGTCGGGGTCGGCGCCGGAGCGGCTGAGCAGGCTCCGGGTGGGCTCGGCGGACAGCGCGGCCCGCAGCAGATGCTGGGTGTCCAGGTCCCGGCTGCCGTGCTCGGCGGCGTACTGGGCGGCGCCGCGCACCAGCTCCCGGGCCGGCTGACTCAGCAGCCGGCCGATGTCGATCTGCCGGGGACCGGAGCGCGGTCCGCTGAAGAAGCGTGCGAGGAAATCTCCGAAGGGGTCCGGGCCGTGTCCTTCCGGTCCCGTGAAGCCGCTGGTCATGGCGTTCCGTTCCGGCGTCCCGAGGGGATTTCCCGGTCCGCGCGGAAACCGGTGGACCCGGGGAAAGTACGCGGGACGCGCTCGCTGATCGACGTGCATGTCCGAACGCGGGTGCCCGGACTCGGCCGGTCTACGCCCGCGGCGCGTCCCTCACGTCCGCTGCCGCCGGGCGGCCCACCGCGGCGGCGGGCCAGGGGTACTCGATCCCGTCCGGCACCAGGTCACAGGCCGGCCGCAGCGGGCGCTCGGCCGTACGCACACAGCCCTGGTGCACGTAGAACACGATCGCACGATCGTTGCCCCGCAGCACCTCCAGGACGACGCACCGGCCGGGGGCCGCGGTCGGCTTGAGGCCGGGGCGCGGCGGAGGCGGCAGCCCGTGGTCCTGGAGGTGCGGTGTGCGCGGCAGGGGGACCCGGCCGCGCGTCGGCGGGGGAGCGGGGGCCGACGCGCCGGGGGCTCCCGCGGGTGGTCGGCGGGCGGCGGTCAGCGGGCGGTCAGGACGCGCGGGCCGGCCTCGGTGATCGCCACGGTGTGTTCGACGTGGGCCGCGCGGGAGCCGTCGTTGGTGCGCAGGGTCCAGCCGTCGGCGGCCGCGTGGTAGTCGTCCCTGCCGCTCGCCACCAGCATGGGCTCGATCGCCAGGACCATCCCGCGGCGCAGCGGGAGGCCGCGGCCGGGGCGGCCCTCGTTCGGGACGCCCGGGTCCTCGTGCATGCGGCGCCCGATGCCGTGGCCGCCGAAGCCGTCCGGGACGCCGTATCCGGCGGCGCGGCACACCGAGCCGATCGCGTGCGCGATGTCCCCGATGCGGTTGCCGACCACGGCCGCCTCTATGCCCGCGGCCAGCGCCCGCTCCGCGGTCGCGATCAGCCTCGTGTCCGCCGGGCGCGGCGTGCCCACGGTGAAGCTGACCGCGGAGTCGCCCACCCAGCCGCCGAGCTCGGCACCGAAGTCGACGGAGAGCAGGTCGCCGTCGCGCAGCCGGTAGCCGTCCGGGATGCCGTGCACGATCGCGTCGTTCACCGAGGCGCAGATCACGCCGGGGAACGGGGTGGGCGCGAAGGACGGCCGGTAGCCGAGGAAGGGCGAGGTCGCGCCCGCCTCGCGCAGCACCTCACGCGCCAGCGCGTCGAGTTCCAGCAGGGACACGCCCACGTCCGCCGCCTCCTGCACGGCCGTGAGTGCCCTGGCGACGACCTGACCGGCCTCGTGCATCGCGTCGATCGACGTATCGGTTTTCAACTCCACCATGCCAATTACTATACCGGTATTAGAATGGGGGCATGGTGCGTACCCCGCTGACCCCCGAAGAACGAGAACGCGGCGAGCGGCTCGGCAGACTGCTGCGCGAGGCCCGCGGCGACCGCAGCATGACGTCCGTGGCGGCGAGCGCGGGCATCTCCGCCGAGACCCTCCGCAAGATCGAGACCGGCCGCGCGCCGACCCCGGCCTTCTTCACGGTGGCCGCCCTGGCCCGCGCGCTCGGGCTGTCGATGGACGAACTGGTCGGGCGGTGCGCCCCGGCCGGTGCCCTGGGGGCCCTCGACGGACTCGACGGGGCCGGTGGGCTCGGCGCGCTCGACGTCTCGGGAGCCCTGGGGGCCTCGGGGGCCGGGGTCGCCGTCGGGGCGCGGGATCGTTGAGATCGCTGCGGCCACTCCGAAAACTCCCTGTAGCCGTCCCGTAACACTGGTCGTGTTTCCTGCCGGACGGAGTGTTCCGGTCTGGCAGGAGTTGGGCGATGGCGGTGGATCAACTCTCGGTCCGGGTACGGGAGTTCTCGACGTACCTGGACGGCCTGCTGGGCCGCCTGGACCAGGGCGGCGGCTGGTGCGCGGTCTTCTGGGAGCGCGACCCCGACGGTATGCGGGCCTGCCTCGAAGGGCGTGAAGTACCGCCCTGGGACGTCGTGGAGGCGCTGCTGCACGACCTGGCCGCCGCGTACGGACTTGCGGTCGCGGCGCCGGAGACCGAGCGGGCCCGCGCCCTGCACGCCGCCGCGCTCGCCGCGCACGACGCCCGGCCCGGCGGCCGGGCCGCACTCGGGGGCCGGCTCGACGAGATGCTCCGCGAGCAGCGGTACGCCGCCGAACGGCAGTCCGAACTCGGCCGGTTGCTGGACTCCGCCACCACCCGGGAGGAGGCCGAATCGGTCCGCCTCGACCTCGCCTGGGCCCGAGACGACCACGAACGCGCCTCCGCCCGCTGCGCCGAACTGCGCGCCCGCATGGCCGAGTCGGACCGGCGGGCACCGGGCGGCCAGGCACCCCGCGAGCCTGCCGGCCGGAAGTCCATGAACCCGGGCCGGAGCCCCGGCGGCACCTACGACGGCTTCGCCGCCGGACGCCCCGGGTACGTGCCCACCGCGCCCGAGCCCGCGCCTGCGGACGGTCCCTTCGCTCCGGCGCCCGCGCCTGCGGAGGGCTCCTGGGCTTCCCGGCCCGCGCTTGCGGACGGTCCCTTCGCCCGCGAATCCGGGCCCGCGCCTGCGGACGGTCCCTTCGCTCCGGCGCCCGCGCCTGCGGAGGGCTCCTGGGCTTCCCGGCCCGCGCTTGCGGACGGTCCCTTCGCCCGCG